>JAFXMP010000224.1 GCA_017530275.1 Clostridia bacterium
AGACGAAATCGCGGAGAGGCTTCATAGCGCCGAAAGACTTACGGATAAGATAGATACCATCCACCTTGCCGGAAACGGAGCATTGATGTTCAAAGAGACTCCAATCGTGCTTGGCTTTAAGCACCTCATCAGCCTGTTTTTACATTTCTTATATTTCCCCGACAGCCAGCAAATTATCTTTTTCCATCCCACAAACATACAGGCTGGAATCATACCGGTACGTAGCCGCTTATTAAATGCGGCTTTTCATCATGAAGGCTTACAATATGTAATCCCTCACAATGCGTTCTGCGGGCCATTTGCAATATTCAGCATTTTCATGGTTTCTTCTCCTTTTTCTTATTTCATGAGCATCAGGGAAGCCGTTCCGTTTTCTTTCAGGGCGATCGCTGCGCTGCCGCGGCTTGTTTTCAGCGTATAATCACCCTTGAAGCCCTCCAGAGTGATCCATCCGTCCGCATCGGTGTTCAGCGCGGCATGCGTTTCCCACGCGCCGTGGATCAAGCTGTTCAGCGCGGCGTAGGAGGGCTTTTCGCTGTTGTCCTCCCGGACGAAGCCGGAGGGGGCCTTGAGCCAGCAGCCGTCGTTGAAATCCCAGGTGGTAACGGCCTCCACCAGCGGATGGGCGAACAGCACGCTGTACATTTCGCTGATCTCCCGGGCCTGGCGCTCCTCGCCCTCCGGCGTGCTGGGCCAGGCGTCCACCTGCCAGTCGTTGAGGTCCACGATGTGGGCGGGCATGATCTCCCCGGAAATGAGAGTGTTTTCAGTAAAATGGATGGGCAGGCCGAAGCGGGAGAAGCGCGAAAGCACGTTTTGCAGCTTTTCCAGTCCCCAATACCCCTGATGCTGGTGGCTTTGGATGCCGATGGCGCCGATGGGCACGCCCGCCTCCAGCAGTTCTTCGATCAAACGCTCATAAGCCGGGCTGGTGTTGAAATCGTTGATGAGCAGCACGGCCTCCGGGTCGCTATCCTTAGCCGCAGCAAAGACCTCCTTCACCAGCGGCACGCGGCCCAGCTCTTTACAAATGCGGGTAATGGCGTTGTCATACCGGTCAAACACCGGCATGATCACCACCTCGTTGATCACATCCCACAATCCGATCACACCCTTGTAGGCCGTTACATCCCGGCGGATGCGGGTCAGCTGGCGGCGGAGGATCTCATCGTTGCCGTACTGCATGAGCCAGTTTGCGCAGGCGGTGTGCCAGCACAGGGGATGGCCCTTGACCTGCACGCCCCTGTCCCGCAGCCATTTCGCCGCCGCCATGGTTTCTGGATAGGCCGTTTTCCCTTCCTCGGGCTCATACCGCCCCCAATAAAAGGGCAGCGTGCTGTAATTGAACAGCTTGAGCCATTTTTCCATCCGTTCCCGGAGAAAGGCTTTCTTCCGTTCATCCTCCGTTTTCATCAGCGCCACGGTGTCGAAGGCGCCGCAGCCGAACAGGAATTGATGGGAAACCTGATCCGCCTGCACGGGACAATTGGCCGCGGGGGTCCCGTCCGGGTTCAGAAGCCTCAGACGGGCTTCCGCTTTTCGATGCTTCCATGAATTCATTGTTTCTCCCCCTTGTTTTACAGGCCGAGCATGGCCAGGATGGCAAAGCCCAGAATGGAAACGAGCGTGGATAAGGATAATGAAGCGGAAACGTACGTCCGCTGGCTTTCCCCGGCTGCAAAGACTGGGAGCACAAACGGCGGCGGAAGCAGGAACATCAGGATGACGGCCGCCTCGCTGCGCAGTTCAGGAAAGAGTAGCCTGAGCGCAAAGAACACCGCCGTTCCCAGAACCGCCATGATCGCCAGCCTCAGCCCAACCACCGAGAGCGCGTCCTTCCACGGGATGTCGTCGAAAACCAGATCGTAGCCAATGGCCAGCAGGATCAGCGCCGCCGCGGGCGCGGAGACGAAATCCGTGCAGGCATCCACAAGAGCGCTGACGCCGGAGGGGATCAGGGCTTGATACAGCCCTGTGGCGCCCAGGATCACGCCTACCGCAATGGCCAGGATGATCGGCGAGGAAACCATTTCCCTGACCAGCGTTTTTGCGGCGATTTGCTTTCCCTCACTCCGGCTGAGCAGGATCTTATACAGCGTAAAGACAAACAGCACTTGTCCCAGATCGATCCTGGCGAAGGAAGGGATCCGCTCGCTGCCGTACAGGAGCGTGAACAGCGCGTACCCCAGCATCCCGGCCTCAAACCCGGTGGTCAGATAGGGCACAAAAGGGCTTTTCATGCCCAGACGCGGCCCCAACGCCTTTCCCAGCAGCCATGCGGCGACGCACACGGCGAACATGATCAGCGGGATCATCACATCCCGAAAGGTGTATTGCGTCACGGCGAAGGTGTGCAGCAGCACGGCGGGCAGCGCGATCTGCACCGCCACCGTCTTCAGCGCCTGGATTCCTTCACGGGAAATGATTGCCTTTCTTCGGCAGAACGCGCCGAGAAACAGCATCAGCAGCACCGGCAGCACCGTGCGCAGCGTATCCATTGCCGGGTTCACGGCGTTTCCCTCCTCTTTTTCCCCGAGCTTTCTTTATGCACGGGCCATCATCCGGTAAATCTTCGCGCAGTCCTCTTCGTTCAGCGTCACGAAGCCGGAAATGGTTCCCTGCCGCCCGTCGCCCCGGCACAGGGCCTTGACCAGCGCGGGGATATCCTCCTCCTTCGCGCCCAGCTCCCTGAAATTCGTGGGCATGCCCAGGGATTTGAGGAATTGCCTGAGCTTTTCGATGCCCTCCTTCGCCGTGACCTCGGGATGGGCAAAATCCATCTGGCAGCCCCAGACCCGCACGGCTACCTGGGCAAAGCGCATCACGTCGTGATCCATCACATAGGTGAACACCGCCGGCATGGTCACCGCCAGGCCCGCGCCGTGGGCGCAGTCGTACAGGGCGGAGAGCTCGTGCTCGATGTTGTGGCTGTTCCAGTCCTGGCTGCGGCCCACGCCGCAGGAATTGTTGTGGGCCATCATCCCGGCCCACATGATATTGGCCCGGGCTTCATAGTTATCGGGATCGGCGATCACCCGCGGGCCCTCGTGGATCATGGTGAGCAGCAGCGCTTCGATGAGCCGGTCGGTGACCTCCACCTCTTTGGTGTTGGTGAGATACCGCTCATACAGGTGGGCCATGATGTCGGTGATCCCCGCGGCGGTCTGGTAGGGCGGCAGGGTTTGGGTCAGGGCGGGGTTCACGATGGAGAACTTCGGGCGGATGGCGTCGCCGCTGGCCCCGCGCTTGAACATACCTTCCTCCCTGGTGATCACGCTGTCCGGGCTGCCCTCGCTGCCTGCGGCGGCGATGGTGAGCACCGTGCCCACGGGCAGGGCGTTTTCAATGGGCTTTCCGCTGTAAAAATCCCAGAAATCGCCGTCATAAACGGTACCCGCGGCGATGGCCTTGGAGGAATCGATGGCGCTGCCGCCGCCCACCGCCAGGATGAAATCGATCTTTTCCCGGCGGCACAGATCGATGCCCTCATACACCAGCCCGCTGCGGGGATTGGGCTGCACCCCGCCCAGCAGGAAATACGGGATGCCCGCCGCGTCCAAAGAGGCTTGCACCCGGCCGATGAGCCCGGAGCGCACGGCGCTGCCGCCGCCGTAATGGATCAGCGCCTTTGTGCCGCCGAAGCGCTTCACCAGGCTGCCTGCCTGATTTTCGGCGTCCTTACCGAAGGCAAAATACGTGGGCGAATAAAAGATAAAGTTATTCATTGTCATTCCTCCCGGTCGTTTGGAAACGGCCTCTTTTATCGGTCTTGCAGGGGGCGGATGCCCCGATCTGTATCAGTAAGGGCTCGGGAAGTCTTTCTCCGCTTTTCGCACCGCGTCCTCCAGACTCATTCCGGCGAAGGACTGAGCGCCAAGGTTTCGACCGGATTTCCCGTCATTCACAAACACACCGACAACAATGCCGGGAATAGCGCTTTCCGGGGCGTTAGGCGCGAGCTGTCCGCCCAGATCGGTGCGGCACCAGCCCGGGTCCGTCAAGTTGATCAGCACGTCGGTGCCCTGTACTTTCGAACCGAGATCAATCGTAATCTTATCTAAAGCAGCCTTGCTGGCACTGTAACCCGCCTGACATACATCCAGCGCGATCCCGCTGGTGGTGTTGAGGATCCGTCCGGAGCCTCGGGCCATCATGCCAGGCAGAAAATGATAGCAGATCATGACCGGAGCAATGGTGTTGACCCGGAAGCTGACCTCGTAATCCTCCGCGGGCGTGCGCAGATAATCCGTCCGATAGGCGATTTGAAGCCCCGCATTGTTCAGCACGATGTCCACCGGCACGCCCAAACCGTCGATTTCACGCAGCATCGCTTCGACCGCCTTCCGATCACCCAGATCAGCCGCTACCGCGTGCGCCTGCACGCCTTTGGCCCGCACCTCCCCAAGAATTTTCTCCGTGTGAGCAAGGTTTCGACTGTGAAGAATCAGGTTGCAGCCCTGGTCCGCCATGAATTGCGCCGTCAGATAACCGATCCCCCGGGCCGCTCCGGTGATCAGCGCCCATTTTCCTTTTACCTGGTACATTTTTCCTCCTTTTCGGAACGCTCACGGAAGCTGAACGTCCTGATCGCATGCGTATTTCTTCTTACCAGGGATAGGCTTCCCCGGTGTGGGTGATGAAGATGGGGCCGGTTTTGTCGTGCCGCCTGGTTTCAAACAGGAGCCGCAGCGTTTCGGCGTGCTCATAGGGGTCCAGCGGCGCTTCGCTGTTGCCCGGATTCGTCCGCATCCAGCCGGGGTGAACGCAGAGGATGTTCAGGTTCGGGTCATCTTTGAAATAATTGTGCAGGGTCTTCGTGAGCATGTTCAGCGCGGCCTTTTCGGTGCCGTAATCCAGATAGAAGGTGCGGTAGCATTTCCCGATGCTTCCGGCCTCGGAGGAAATGTTGACCACCAGCGCGCCGACGGCGCTTTTCCTCAGCAGAGGCAGAAACGCTTTCAGCACCCGGACCGGGCCCACAGCGCCCACGTTTACCGCAGGCGCGATCAGGTCCAGGTCGAAATCCGGCAGCTCCTTCATGGTGTCGGCGGAGGCCGTGGTGGCGTTGTTGACGATCAGATCCAAGTGATCCGTCAGCTGTTTCGCTTCCCAGGCCGCCGCGTTCACCGACTCCGTGGAAGCGATGTCCATGGTGAGGATATGCAGGCGGTCGGGATACTCCTTTTTCAGTTCTTCCAGCGCTTCGGACGGGCGGCGTACGGAAGCGAACACACTGTCCCCGTGTTCCAAATACCTTTTGACCAGATTGAAGCCCAGGGCGTAAGGCCGGCCTGTGCCGGTAATCAGTACGTGCTGTGACAAGGTGAATTCCTCCTTTGTTTCATGATCCGCTTGATATGCAAGTTGCTATTGTTCCATCCGCAGCGCCCGGTATTCTCCCGGAGGCATACCCTTTTCCGCGTGGAACACGCGGTTGAAGCTGGAGATGCTCTGGAACCCGGACAGCATGGCCACCTCCGTCATGGTCTTCTCCTTGTCCGCCAGCAGCTCCGTCGCCTTTTCCAGGCGGATCAGGTTGAGCCACTTGCTGTAGTTCATCCCGGTCACGCTGCGGAAAATCCTGGAGAAATACTCCTTGCTGATGCCCGCCATTTCCGCCATCGCGCCCTGGGACAGATTGTCTGCCGTCAGGTTGTTTTTGATATAATCCGTCACCAGGATCATCCGATGCAGCACCGAATCGTTGTAGCTGGGGGCTGCGCCCTGCATTTCTGGGGCAAATTCATCCCGGTGCCGGTCCAGCGTCAGCATGAATTCCATCAGCAGCATGCAGCAGCGCAACTCCCGGTCCGGCTCGGCGGAAAAGTAGATTTCCTTCATGCTGTCCGCAATGACCCGAAGCTGGGAAACCAACTCCAGATGCGCGTTGATGCACAGCACATGCATATTCCGGTAGAAATGCATGATCCGGCGCAGGTCGAACAGTGAATTGATAAATGCGTTGCTGAATTGGATCACCAGGGATTCCTTCCGGTCCGCGTCGATGATGGCGTGCATTTCCATGGGCCAGATCAGCAGAAAATCGCCTTCCGTCAATTGATAGGTGTCCCGATTGATCTGAAAAACATTGGTTTCTCCGGGCCCCACCAAAAGGATCTCGCCATAGGAATGCCAGTGCGCCTGATAGCTCCTGCCCGCATGGCCGGTGGAGAGATTAAAGGCGCTGAATTTTTCAAACCCATAGTTTTCATACCGGCTGTAATTCATGCTGGTTTTCTCCTGTCATGCTTGCTCACAATTCTATTAAAACGTAGAGGAAACGTTAAGTCAAGTCTTTTGTGTCTCTGTTCAAAATATGGGAAGCGGGCGGACAAAAAGCAGGAAGCAGTTCCAAATGATTTGGCATAAAATGAACTGGTAAACCAGCATGCGGAGAGGTGTAAGGATGAGCATTCGTGGATGGATCCATCCGGCGAAAGGGAGACTGCTTCTGCACCGGAGCAGCGAAAGAAACGCCGCCCGCGGCATAACCATGAACATGACGGAGGGAAGACCTCTCAGGCTTCTCTCCGTGTTTGCGCTGCCGCTGCTCATCGGAAACTTCTTTCAGCAAGCGTACAACTTAGCGGATTCCGTGCTCGTCGG
>JAFXMP010000225.1 GCA_017530275.1 Clostridia bacterium
AGGGTCATAATATGCGCTTCTTTCACCAACTGCCATATCAATGAGCCAATACTTGCCATCCGCCCACATTAAATCCACAGACCAAACGCCAGACAACCCGGAAACATTCTTCATATGTGTATCAACGATGGACATTGCCTCCTGTTTATGTTCTTCATAGAAAGCCTTGATAGCAGGATAGGCGGCTTCATAGACAAGCCCATCCGTTTTATCGCCTGCAATGGTTTCGTGACAATAATCCCAATCCCAATAGTTGACAACATATAAAGCTCTCCGTAAATCGTAATCATAAAAAATACGAAATTCCGGGCGAAGCGGCATACCATTGTAGATACGATAACAGCCTGTTTCATCATTCAGCCCTACACGCTCACGCAGCACAATTTCCGTATTGCCTCCTGTTTCATAGCAGAGCGACGTATACTGAATGTTAATAATGGATGATGTAAGGCTGAATACATCCGCAGGGGGAGCGCAATCCGAGAAATTGAACTTATTGGAAAACGCACCATTCTTTACAAAGACTAAAGAAGCAGGCCGTTTGGGATAAACCTCTTTGCATACCCAATCGTAAATCGTCTGCCCATCATCCTTCCTTTCCATATAAAAGCAATCCAGCAATTTTTCCGGGACGGGAATGACAACACTGTTCGGCACGGCAATCCCACAGTTTTTTACTTTTTCAAACCAATAAGAAAAATTGTTCTGATCGGAAAACAGGCGTAGAAACTCATCATGCGCAAGCTGTTCTTCGGTATATTCAGGAATATCTACAATTTTCATTTTTCCTCCTTTACGGTTCATAAACCCAAGAACCGACTTCCAATTCATAAAAATCCGGGTAAGTTTCTTTGAACCATGCCAGTTTGTCACGAATTTGCTGCTCTATTCGTGACATATCCAGACCGGCATATTTCTTTACAGCTTTTACAAAACCGGGAATTTGACCGCCGAAAACATAATATGGCGTTGGCGCGTCTGCATATATAATGCTTAAAGAATCATCCTTAAAAGCATGATTGAAAACAAGATTCGGATGATATGTGATTTCTATGATGTTTTTCACATCCAAATAACCTTTTCGCCCATAATATATACCTTCGATATAATATTCAGGAAGATCTTCAGGACGAATCTTTGTCGCATAAGTACCGTTGGAATACAGATAACCGTTTGGCAGGGTTTGATATGACCATCTATAATCAAAAACAAGTTTTTCTGTTAGGTACATATGCGCATTCAGCTTCTTTTTCATTTTGATTTTCCTCTGCAATGCTCATATTTTTGCGGATGTTTCTAAAACAATGCTCTTATTTACGCTCATTACAAATTCTTCAATGCGTTTCATATCGGGCGATTGCGGCAGGGCGGTATTTTGTTTCGCGTAGTCCATACGATTTGTCAGGGCATGTACCAGATCAAAGAAAGCATCATCAAACGTACCATCTTCGTGCTGGAAAGCGCCACGGCGAATGCTCATCAGCAAATCACGATCCTGTTCCCGGTAGGTCACGATTTCTTCCTTTTCCAAAATATCAATGCACATGAGATACAGGCGAATCAGGTGCATAGCATGTTTATTCAGATGCAGAGCATCCTTCTTTTTATTCCGCCCATGTAAATCATTCTCGTAATCTTTGATCACGTTAGTTACATCGTTGACCAATGCTTTCAAATCACGGACGGGGTAATGATCCAAAGACAAGGAAATGAACGTTTCTTCATCCAGATCGTCATGAACAGCCTGACCGCAGCTTAACACATAGGAAACAGGGTTGGTGCGCCCTTCGTTATTGAAATTTTTGATTACTTTTTCGATGCTGTTTTTAACATGCACCTCCTTCTGCGCCTGGGGAAGAATATCGCGGGCAATGGCGTTTTCCAGGCGGCGAAGCTGAGAAAAAGCATAGCCGCCAAAGGTATGAACAGCGCGTTTGGACAGGAACATTTTGCGATTGTCGATCATGGCCCTTCCCACGTCGTTCATATAAAAATAATGCTCCGGCTTGCAGCCAAGCACTTCAATGACGTTGGGATTGCAGTTATACAGCAGATGGATCAGCTTGTTAAAAGCATAGATGGTGGTATCGGTTGCCTTATCGACTACCTGTTCAAAATTGCTCATGCCAATTATATCAGAGGGGGCGTTCAAAGCGCAACCGCGAATATCTACATCAGACGTTTCAATATTGGTGCCATACGCATAACTTCCACCCAGCGTAAGGAAAGCAATATGCTGCAGATGCGGATTGGTGCGCAAAAAATCATAATCCTGGGATTCAATCAATGCACGGATTTCATCAATGGTCATAAATTACCTCCTTGAAAATGTATTTTCAATCAAAAATGCTTAATGCCAACTTTTAAGCCGTAACTGTGCGCAATTTGGATCATGTGCATCGTGCCACGGCTTTTGCCATCCCAAAATGCAATCAGCGCATCGGCGTATTCCGCCATTTGCACATTTCGCAAATATCCAGCGGCATTCCCATGCCGTTCCCAATTAGCAGGAAATACTTTCAGCAAATACCCTTTCTCTTTCGCGTAGCGTTCACCCAGCATATCCGCGCCTTTCGCGCCGCCAGAAACAATTTCAATCGCGTCCTTGATATAAGAGAGTTTGTAATCCGCGTACTCTTTCAGCAGGGGATAATTCTGGAAAGACCTGGAACCGGCAATAATGACCTTAAACATTTTCCCTCCTGAACGTGTTTTCAATGTAAGAGCGATCCTGCGTGAAGATAGGAATATCGTAATCAGGCACCCAGCGATTGCGGATGATTTCAGTTTCAGACAAATCCTTCATGTCAATGACCGTTCTTACTTTCGTCGGCTTTTTGACATAGCACAGGCCGCGCTTGTAATAGGTGGGGTAATCGTTCCAGTTGATCCCCTTTTGAAAAATCATTTCCTGAAGCTGATCCGTATTTTTGTGCATGAGTTCTTTATGGGAAAACAAGCTCTGCGCCACAAGCTGAATTGAATTACGGGTAGCGTCCTGCTGCCGCCAGATAAAATAGTTGACTACTTCTGAAGGCGGAAGAACAAAAGCGCGGGCATCAAACTGCGCTTTCATTACAGCTTTATCATAAGCATTCAGCAAATCAAGCTGATCCGGCTGGGCATCTGGATCGCCCATCCAAGCCTTAAACGTATCATAGAAATACTGATTAAACGCCAAGGTAGCAACGGAGGACGCAATGCTGACCAGCTTTTGCAGGTTATTGCTGAACCAAGGCTCTGTTTCCTGGGTATCATCATTGGTGAGCAGGAGAGAAATTTCATCAGACTGCGTATAAGCCAGCTTTACGCCGCCGATTTGATTGCAGAGCGATTCGGTGGTACACCACATGGATTCATGCAGCACCTTATCAAATGGACGGGTAAAACCACGGGTGAACGTATGGAAAGCGCGGCCATCCACACGAATGATCACAGGCAATCTTTTGGGAAGATAAATACGGGAAACATTTTCATAGGCTTTCATGCGATCGCCAAGGGCATCAGACATTCACAACGCTCCCTTCATAAATAGATGGTACTGCGGTGCTGTTTTTGTTTCGATAGGTTATATTAAACTTCTTAAAACAGGAGGGGCAAAGATGCACCCCTTCCGTGCTACCCTTGCCCCATCCATCGGGAATACCATATATTTCTTCATTGTACTGAGAACCGACAACTTTTGCTTTTTCTGTGAAACCGCATACATCACAAATGGCGACAGACAATTTCTTAATCATGCGAATCACCAATCATAAACGGCCTGCCTTTGATAATTGCCCAGGCTTCAACGCGCTGTGGAAGCATTTTGAACATAATACAAGGCGCGGCACCCGTCATACGGGTGCCGTTGTTTGTCATGAGCTGCCAAGCTTTATGTAAACGTTTTTCCTCAGACTTTGTTAAACCGTAAGAATTTGTTTCAATATAGTATTTAGCCATCAATATCCTCCTTTTGGGCAGACGCGGGACTTTCAGAAAGAAAATCAGGACATACGGACGAAAAATCAGCCATAGAAGCGC
>JAFXMP010000226.1 GCA_017530275.1 Clostridia bacterium
GGTAAATACCGTCCCTTCCGTGATCCCATCGGGGATTACGGCAAGAGCCTCTGTTTCTTCCTTTAGCACCCGGCCAGCCAAACTCCCTTTGAATGCCTGCCAGATACGCTGCCAGCCCATCTGCGCAACCTGCTTTCCCTTCATCGTGAATTCAGCCCCGGCGCATTCCACTGTAATCACGGTTTCATCGTAGACACAGGGGCTGTCCAGGGCACAAAGCAATCGGACGGAAACCAGGTAAAGCAGCTCCCGGATATCCTGGATCAACGCGCTGATTTCGCTGCCGCTGGTGGGCATGGCTGCGGTAGGAATCATGGCATGGTGATCGGAGACCTTCTGATCGTTGATGACCCTGCCGGTTTGTCCGGCGATCTCCAGGCCCGCCGCAAAAGGCAGAGCAGCTGCCACACGAGAAGCCAGTTCGCCCAGTTTAGGTTCCATATCATAGGTCAGATATCGGCTGTCCGTGCGGGGATAGGTCAAAAGGCGTTTTTCATACAGGGATTGTGCATATTCCAATGTCTGCTGCGCTGTGTATCCAAGATACCGGTTGGCATCCCGCTGAAGCGTGGTCAAGTCATACAGCAGGGGCGGATTTTCCGTTCTCTGCTTGTGCTCTACCCGTTTGATCACAGCGCTGTCCTGATTGCAGGCATCCATGAGCGTCCTGGCCTGATTCAAGTCCTTCATGCGTTCCGAATGAGCAATCACACCATGCCCCAGATCCAGCTTCACCGTGTAAAAGGTTTCCGGTTCAAAGTCGTCAATCGCCGCTTCCCGCTGCGCAAGCATGGCCAGAGTCGGCGACATAACACGACCGATATGAAGGGTTGGGCCATACAGCAACGAATAGTGCCGGGTGGCGTTCATCCCGATCAGCCAGTCGGCCTGCGCCCTGCATAGGGCAGCCGCATAGAGATTGTCATAAGCAGCCATGGGCTTCATGCTGCGAAAGCCATCCCGGATTGCTTCTTCTTCCATGGATGAAATCCAAAGCCGTCGTACAGCCTTCCGGCATCCTGCCATTTGGTATACCAGGCGGAAAATCAACTCGCCCTCACGTCCAGCATCCGTTGCGCAGATGATGCCATGCACCTGATCGTCATTCATCAGCGCGGTGACGATGTGAAACTGCTTTGCGCTGTCTTTGGAAACAGTGTATTTCCATTGGTCGGGAATGATCGGCAGATCCTTTTGCCGCCAATGCGCATAGTCCTTGTTGTATTCCTCCGGCATCGCCAGCTCTACCAGATGCCCGATGCACCAGGTCACGATCATGCCCTTGCCCTGCATATAGCCATCCTTGGTTTCGGTCACGCCCAGGACAGCAGCGATCGTTCTGCCCACGCTGGGCTTTTCCGCAATAATCAGCTCCATGCTGTTCCTCCAATCAAATGGCCCCACGGAGTTTCCTCCGCAGGGCACATCGTTTTATTCCTCACTCTGTTCGCTTTCGTCCGCGTCTTCGTCACGCAGATCAAAATCATTATCGGACATCATTTTGCTTCCGCCATTCTTGTTTTTCTTGAAAACAACCACACCGATAATGGCCAGCGCCGCAATGCCTACCAGTGCAATGATTGCCGTCATCTGACTTGGCTTATCCGTCTTTTCCTGTTCTGTAGGGGCCGCAGTGGGCACAGGCACAGCGGTGGGTTCAGGCGTTACATAGATGATTTCCGGCGTTGGGGTCGGCACCTCTTCCTTTTCTTCATCAGACATCAGTGCCAGCAGGTCTCGCTCGTCCACCAGGTTGAGGAAATAAGTTTCGTACATTTCCGCTTCCTCGTCGATGGGTTTGTCATAGTCGATGACCAGATAAAAGGTGTTGCCGCTCTTGGATTGCAGTGTGATGAACTGCTTGTTGGTAGCGGCGGAATAGAGAACATCCAGCGTGTGAGAATTTCCATCCGCCAGATAAGGCATGCCGGGGCCAATGGTGATGTATTCCGTCTGGATGATAGGTTCCGGCGTAGGTGCGGCAGTCGGCTCTGCTGTCGGCGCAGCTGTAACCACAGGCACCACGGGAATATCATCATCCGTAATGTAGATCAGCGAGCTGCCAAGACCGTGCTGTGTAGTCTCTGTAGCGGCAGGCTGTACCGGCCTGACAGTTTCCTCTGGTTCGCTGGCCTCTGCGGTTGCCGTTGGCTTTTTGGTGGGCTTTGCTGTCGGCGTGGCAGTCGGCTCCGGCGTGGGATCGGCCGGCTTTTCGTAGTGTGGGTTCTCCAGCGTCACCGGCTCGGAAAAGTTACCGGCAAAGTCGAAAGCGCGGATGGCGAGCTTTTCAAACTTATTCATGTTCTGATCCAGCTCGACTTCCAGCACATTGCCCTCTACCGTCGTAAACAGCATACTGTTCACCTGAACGCCGCCGATACCGGAAAGATCGTCCCGCACATCAATGCGCAGGGTCTGGTTATATATTTCCGCTGTCACTGTGGGAGCAGACAGGTCAATGGTCGTAACCGTTGCCGTTTCCTCGTAAGTTTTGCCGGACGGGTCTGTCACCCGCAGGGCGAAGGAGCCGTTATCATGCACCGTGATTTCACCCTTGCCCTGATCAAACAGGTCTTCACAGTCCAACCAGCCGCCGCTGTTCATGCGATACTCTATACGCTGCCAGCCGATATTGCCGCGATCAGTGATGGATACCTTAATCACGGCAGCATTATTGTTTGTCCACCCGCCCGGCGCTGTAAGCACAATCCTGTAGGGATTCGCTTCCTCTGCCCGGACGGTACAGGCTGTCAGCGCAATGATGACGCTCAGGAATACCAGCAGCCAAAGAGGCCTGGCATTACGCATCCTCAATGTCAACGGGATCTTCCTCCTCTCCGTCAGCCTTCACGCTCACGGGCAATGGGGGCACTGCCTGGGTCTGGCTGTTTTTCATAGCTTCCATGAAGTGCGCAAACTGCTCCGGCGTCACATTGTACATTTCCGCTGTAGCGTTGATGGCGGCAAAGTCCGCCTGCTTTGTCAGCGCGCGAATTTCTTCTACTTCAGCTTTCAGGGCATTCAGCTCCTGTTCTTTCTTTTCCAGCAGACCGTGGAGCTTCGCGCGATCAGCCGGATAGCGCTTCTTTTTGTTTTCGTTCATATTGTTTACCTCATCAGTCAATGGGCAGACGGCCAAAGGCATATATCTTCTTGGCCCACTGCTCACTTTTCAGATCCGCAAATCCTACGGGATCACCGGCGTGGATCATCATGTTGTTTCCCACATAGATGCCCACATGAGTGATACCCTTCACACCGGCACCCATGGTTTTCTCAAAGAACACCAGATCACCGGGGCGTACATCCTCCCTGGGAATATCCGTGCAGAGGGAGTACAGGCCATTTGCGCCGAGACGCTTTGTTTTATACACACCGGATTGGTTGAAAACCCAGCACACAAAACCAGAGCAATCAAAGCCGGTATTGGGATTGGCCGCGCCATACACATAGGGATAGCCAATATACTTTTCTGCTTCAATCATCAGCGACAGAAACGTGGGATCAGCTTCCAGCAGCCGTTCGGGAATGGTGTATTTGACCAGAACGCCTTTTGACTTCACGCCACTGATTTTCACGTTTTCTTTGCCGACAGAGGAAATGACAGGGATGGCATATTCGTCTTCATCGAACAGGAAGAACGCAGGGTCATCCAGGATAACGACATCCGCCGTGTCAAAATCCTCTTCATCCATTTCAGCGAGGGCGTGAGGCACAGAAAAGAACGCGGACATCAGGATCATGGCGATCAGCAGGGCAATGGCCTGTTTGGGGGTCATGGGTTCAGTATCTTTGAAATTGCGGATCATGTTTTTTCTCCTTCTTTTTTCTTAATCAGTAAGGGACGCGCCCGTAGGAATGAAAATGCTTTTTCCAGTAGGAATCATTGAGGTTGGCATAACCAATGGGGCTGCCACAGTGAATCATCATGTTGTTGCCGACATAAATACCGCAATGCGTAATGCCAGCCACATCTTCACCCATTGTGCCCTCGAAGAACACAATGTCACCCGGCTGCGCCTGATCTACGGACACGTTCCGGCACAGACTGCGCAGGCCCTTTGCACCAAGCCGCCCGGTATTATAGACGCCGCTGTTGGTAAAGACGTAGCTGACAAAGCCGGAGCAATCGAAGCTGGTCTCCGGATCGGAGCCGCCCCAGACATA
>JAFXMP010000227.1 GCA_017530275.1 Clostridia bacterium
CGTGGAGGTGGACGCCCAGGAGGCGGAAAATTGGCTGCGCCTGGAATGCGCCGCCCTGTCCGGCGATGGCGCGCGCAGGGTGCATGAACGCATTCAGCCGGGCAGACGGGAAATCTGGTACTTCGGGGAGGAAATCCCGCCTTACAACGCCCCTTCCATCAGCACGCCGTATGTATTTGAAGTGACGGGCAAGCTGACCGGGGACGATCAGATCGTGTTCCTGTCGGACAACAGCTATCCCGGCTGGCCCAGGGACGCTATCGTGTATTCCTCCGCCGCCTCCGACGAAACGCAGACCAACTGGAACGGGCTGTTGGGCTATTTCCGGCTGCGGGCGGAGGAAATGAATTTCATTGACCGCGTGCGCGTGTACTCGGACGGCGATACCGTGGACGTGTGCGTGGAAGTGGACGCGGCGCGGGATTGGGAAGGAGAAGTCCGCCTTGCTTCCGACGCGCTGGAGGGCGGAACAGTACAGGCCCGCGAGCGCGTAAAAGCGGGCAGGCGAGAGATGTGGTATACCCGCCTTAACCTCCGGCTTGACGGGAAAGATTGGGACATAGACGAAGGAAACCTGTATGATTTATCGGTGACGCTGGACGGCATGGAAAGCAAAACCGTTTCCTTCGGCGTGCGGATTTTTGAAGCGTGGGACGGGCATCTCATGCTGAACGGCCGCCAATTCTTCCTGCGGGGGGAGGCCAACTGCGCCGTGTTCCCGGAAACGGGTTATCCGCCCATGGACAAGGACGCCTGGAAGGCCATTTTGCAGAAATACCGGGATTACGGGGTCAACTGCATGCGCTTCCACAGCCATTGCCCGCCGGAAGCAGCCTTTGCTGCCGCCGATGAAATGGGCATGCTCATGCAGCCGGAGCTTTCCCACTGGGACCCGGAGCACGCCTTTGCCACCGAGGAAGCCCGGGCCTATTACAAAGCGGAGTTTTTGGGCATTTTGGACATGCTGGCGAACCATCCTTCCTTCGTAATGCTCACCTTCGGCAACGAGCTGCACGCGGACGCGGCGGGCCATGCTTTCATGGACGAATTGCTGGCGCTGGGCCGGGAAAAAGACGAAACCCGCCTGTACGCCAACGCCTCCAACTGCCATTACGGAGCCCTGGGCCCCGACCCGCAGAGCGATTTCTTTACCACCACCGATATTCCCGGCCATCACCTGCGGGCTACCTCCGCCGAATGCCGGGGCTGGCTGAACCAAATTGGCCCCGATTTCCGCACGGATTATCAGGCCGGGGCGGAGATCGTGACGAGAAACGCCGGTCAGCCCTTCTTCTCCTTCGAGGTGGGCCAGTACGAGGTGCTGCCGGACTTTGACGAAATCAGCTTATATCAGGGCGTTACCAGCCCGGAGAATTTGAAGCACATCCAAAAGAAGGTGCGGGCCGCCGGGATGGAGGCGGACTGGAAGAAACAGGTGGAAGCCTCCGGCGAACTGTCTCTGCTCTGCTACCGGGCCGAGGTGGAAGCCGCCCTGCGCACGGCGGATTTCAGCGGCATTTCCCTGCTGGGCTTGCAGGATTTCCCCGGCCAGGGCACGGCGCTGGTGGGCATGATGAACGCCCATTTGCAGCCCAAGCCCTATGATTTTGCCCGGCCCGAACGCTTCCGCGCATTCTTTCGGGATTCCCTGCCCCTGGCTTTGCTGCCCAGAGTCACGTATACCGTGGGGGAGACGCTTCAAGCCGAAATCAAAATGGCGCACTACGGAAAAAGCGCCCTCTCCGGCACAACCGAATGGACGCTGCAAGGCGAAACGTATGCACGGGAAGGAAAGCTGCCCTTTATTGAAGTACAGCCGGGCACGTTGACCGGGCTGGGCACGCTGTCCGTGCCTTTGACGGGCTTGGAAAAGGCGGAAAGGCTGACGCTGACCCTGAAATTCTGCGGCGTCGAGAATCAGTATTCCCTTTGGGTGTACCCCGACGAACAGCCCGTATGCCCGGAAAATGTGTATGAGTGCCGGATACTGGACGAACAGGCCAGGGCCATGCTGGCAAAGGGCGGGAACGTGTTCCTGGCCCCGGACGCCACGGCAGAAGCCCTGCCCCGTTCCATCAAGACCCAGTTCAGCACCGATTTCTGGTCCGTGTGCACCTTCCCCACCCAGGCGGGGGTCATGGGCCAGCTGATCGACGCGGCCCATCCCATTTTCCGGGATTTCCCCACGGACAGCCATACCGACTGGCAGTGGTGGCCTATGGCGGTGCAGCGTGCGGTGATCCTGCCGGAACGGATTCAGGCTATCATCACCGAAATGGATTCCTACGCTTTCCTGCGGCCTATGGCAAAGCTGTTCGAGTGCCGGTGCGGGGGCGGCAGGCTGCTGTTTTCCACCCTGAACCTGCACCATTTGCAGCAGCATCCCGAAGCCCGGGCGCTGCTCGGGGCTATTTACCGGTATATGGTTTCGGACGAATTCCAGCCGGATCAGGTTTTGTCGCCCGATTGGGTGGCGGAACTGGCATCTATGCCCAAATAACGCTTCAATTCCGAAACGTAGCGTTCGCCCGCGGCGGACAGCGGGTGATTTTTCCGGGTAACGAGGCAAAGCTCCATCACGCTTTCCGGCATACCCGGCTCGTCCTTGTAGGGCACGGCCATGTAATCGCCGCCGTTCAGCTCCTCGCAGATGATGCCGCTGCACAGGGTATAGCCGTTCACGCCCACCATCAGGTTCAGCACCGTCGCCCGGTCGCAGCATTTGATGATCCGGGGGTATTCGTTGGCAGCCAGCAATTCTTCAGCCAAATAAAAGCTGCTGTTTTCCCCCTGCTCGAAGGACAGGCAGGGATAAGGGGCCAGATCGTGAAACGAGATGGCCTCTTTTTGCGCTAAGGGATGGCGCTTCCACAGGTACACGTAGGCGTGGCAGGAAATCAGCGGCGTCACCTGCAAATTTCCGGCGGAAAGCAGCTTCATGATGGCCCGGCGGTTGAAATCGTTCAGGTACAGGATGCCGATTTCGCTGCGGGAAGCGGCCACGTCGTCGATCACGTCCCGGGTGCGGGTCTCCCGGATGGCGAACTCGTATTCCGCCACGTCGAAGGTCCGGGTCAGTTCCACGAAAGCCTTGACGGCAAAGGAATAATGCTGGGTGGACACGGCGAACTTTTGCTTGCGCGCGCCTTGCTTGCCGTACACATCCATGAGGTTTTGGTATTGGTCCACCACCGACCGGGCGTAGGGCAGAAAACCCGTCCCCTCTGCTGTCAGCGTTATGCCCTTGCCGGATCGATTGAAAATGGTAACGCCGATTTCCTTTTCCAGTTCCTTCACCGCCGTGGTCAGGGAGGGCTGAGCCATGAACAGGCTTTCCGCCGCCCGGTTGAAGGAGCCCGTTTCCGTGATCCGGATCACATAAAATAATTGCTGGATGGTCATGGCTGCCTCCCACTAAAGAGCGCCCGGACTGTGAACAGCCAGGGCGCAAAAATCATTTTACAGTGTTCATTTTGGGCAGGGGAACGGTGGTTACCGTGGAGGCGTTTCCGTGGTTGGCGATATTCAGTACCAGGGCTATGGCGGCGATATTGGAAATGAAATTGGACCCGCCATAGCTCAAGAAAGGGAGGGGGATACCTGTAATGGGCATGATGCCCATGGACATGGCCACATTCTGGAACACATGGAACAGCAGCATGGACACCACCCCGATGATCACCAGGCGGCAGAACTTATCCTCCGTGAAGCGCGCCAGGTAGATCATGCGCAGGATAATGAACAGATAGGCCAGCAGAACGCCGGCGCAGCCCACGAAGCCGAAGCATTCGCCTACCACGGTGAAAATGGCGTCTGTGGAGCTTTCCGGCACAAACCCCAGCGTGGTCCAGGAGCCAGGCAGGAAGGTGCCCACGCCGGTCAGCTGCCCTGCGCCGATGGCTTTTTGGGACATGAGGATCTGATAGCCGCCGGTCTGCCGGTATTTTTCCGGGTCCATGAAAGCAAGAAGACGCAGAATGCGGTAATCCGTGGTTTCCGACAGCATGCCGTAGGCCACGATGGCCCCAACGCCCAGCACCCCCAGCACGATAAAGGTCAGGATGATGCGGATATCAACGCCCGCGAAAAAGATCATAGCCATGAACATGAACGCGATCACGATGACGGTGCCCGTTTCGCCCTGGGCCAGCACGGCCAGGGCGGGCACGCCCACGATGATCATGGTGCGCATGAAGTCCCTGAATTTGCTCATGGGCTTTTCGGACCGGGACAGCTGCCGCGCCAGCATCAGCAGCACGGACAGCTTGGAAAACTCGCTCACCTGGATGGACCGGCCCAGCAGGTCGGATTTCAGCCATCCCCTCAGGCCGTTGCTGACCTGGCCCACCACCAGGGTCACGATCAGCAAGCCCAAAACGCCAAAATAGGCAAGCCTCGTGCGGGCGCGGATGATTTCTGTGGGCAGGGCACAGATCACGCCGATCACGATGGGGGACACTACCAGGAAAATAGACTGCCACATGCCGGAACGGGAGGCCAGCACCTTGTTCAGAAGCGGCAGATTTTCGCTTACGGAAGGCACATAGGTGGCCATGGTGATGCATAAAATACCGAAAATGGACAGGGCGTACACCACCACAACCAGCGGCCAATCGAATCTTCCCTCCCGGTTCCGCCGGGTTTCGGACATCATGTCAGGCTTCATCTCCTTCCATGAAAAAGGTCAGAAAGGCGCTGCGTTTGTAGCGCTCCTGGGGCAAGTCGTTCCCCATCAGCCGGCCGGCGATGTTTTCGATCGCCTTCACGACTCTGTGATCGCCGCAGTTCAGCGCGCCCCGATGATGCAGCAGCGCCCGGTAGATCTTGGGGCTGTCCGGGACCGCGCCTATCAGGGGCATATCCAGGGTGGCCGCCAATTGGGCGGGAGAGCGCATTTCACCCAGCCGCACCAGCTTTTTTTTCACCCGGTTAAATACGACCACGGGCCGGGGTTCTTCCCGCTCGGTCAAAAGCATGCTCAACTTTTCCGCATCCCGCAGGCATACATCGTCCGGCGTAGCTACGATCACCGGCTCCGCCGCCGCGCCCAGCAGATTCTTCAGCCCCCTCCCGATCCCGGCGGGCGAATCGATGATCAGCACGTCCGTGCTGTCCGAAAGCTTGGTGATGATCCGGCCTATGTCCTTGCGTTTCAAGTCGGAGGCGTTGAGCATCTGCGGCGCGGCCACCAGAGAAAGGGACGGCAGCGTCGGGTGCCGCACCAGCGCCTGCTCTGTATGGCAGTTCTTTTCAGCCAGATCGCCCAAATCATAAATCACTCTGTCCTGCATGCCCAACATCAGGTCCGCGCAGCGCAGACCCACGTCGCCGTCCAGCAGCACTGTGTTCATCTCCCGGCGGGCATAGCATTCTGCCAGCGCCGTGGCCAGGGTGCTTTTTCCCACGCCGCCCTTTCCAGACATGATCGCAAAGATTCGGCCCATCGTGATTCCCTCCTATTTGGAAGTTGAGAATTCAGAACGGAGAGTTCGGATTGTATACTGTTGAAAAAGGAATTCGGACGGCTTGTCAGATAAGCTTCATCTGAACTCTACATGCTCCTGAAATCGTTCGGTGTATCAGACTATGGCGTGAGGAATTACGGCGCTAGGGCATTTCCGCCGGGCAAGGCGATATTCACATCCACTTTAGCCCGTTCGTCCAGGTAGAATTCGATAAAGTCCTTGGCGGCGCGGACCGTGTAAGAACCGGAAAAACCGTTGGGTACAAAGGACACCAGGGCGATTTCGGGATTGTCCTTGGGGGTCAGGGCAACGAACCAGCCGTTGTTTTCCAGATCGATACGCACTTTTCCGATAGTCATCTGGGAGGTACCGGTCTTTCCTACCATCACTTCTTCGGCGTCGTACTTCCAACCACGGAACTGGCGGGCGGCGGTACCGGCCTCGTCGACCACGCCTTTCAGCCCTTCCAGAATGTAGGACAGGTACGGCTTGGCGCTTTCCAGCACATTGAACTGGGTAGGATGGCGCTGAGACAGGATCTCGCCCTCCGGGGAAATGATGGAGTCTACGATGTTGGGGTTCCACACCACCAGATCGTTGTTCAGCGCGCCAATGTAGCGCACTACGGCGATGGGGGTAAGCAGGGTGATGGACTGGCCCACGCCCATCTGAATCTCCTGACTGCCGCCCCATTTGATATCGTTCAGGTAGTTCCACATATCGCCCATCAGCGCCTGCTGCATCACCATGTTGCGGGTCATGCCCAGCTCGGTCATAAAAATCTTGCGGGCTTCCGCGATCCACGCGTTATTGATGTCGGCGGTGTTGTAGGCCATGTCCATCAGTTTTTTGATGCACCTGTCCAGGCGGGCGTCGTCGTAGGTGAGGCCGTAGCTGGCTGCGTAGTTGGTGATATGCTTTTTCAGGGAGGCCGCGACCAGGATAGGGGTGGAGGTCATCTGTTCCTGCAGGCTCACGTCGGGATCGTACAGATTGGTTTGGTTGCCTACGATGGAGCGCAGCTCGCCGGGCAGATCGATGCCCGTTTTGCTGGTCAGGCCCATTTGGGCGGCGTATTTATATAGCCTTTCTTCCGTGCCGAAGGTTTTGTACAGCCGGCCGGCTACGGTATAGAAGAAGAAGTTGCAGGATTTGGTCAGGCCGCCCACGATGGTCAGGTCCGCGTGCTGCTCCGGGTGGCTGGTCCAGCACTTGGGCATGTCCTCCTCTACGGTGGTAAACCAGTTGAAACGGCCGCCGTCGCTGATGGTTTCAGTGGGGGTGAGCACCCCGTTGGTGAGCCCCGCCAGGCCCGTGCACATTTTGAAAATGGAGCCGGGCTCGGCGCGGGTCTGGATGGCGTAATTCATCAGCAGGCCGCGTTCATCCTGTACGATTTGAATGGCTTGTTCGCCGCCCTGCACCATGGCGTTCAGATCGTAATTGGGATACTGGGCCAGGGCTAAGATGTTGCCCGCATTGCCTTCCCTCAGGTCCATCACGATGAGCACGCCGGTGGTGGCCAGCTGGATGGGAAATTCTTCCCAGTCGCGGGCGGCAATCTTGTCCTTATAGGTTTCCAGCCAGTCAGGCTCCCGCATGCGCTGCTCCTGGAGGTCGCGGGTAAAGTTCACATTGTCCCGGATATAACGTTCTGCAGCTGCTTGATATTGGGTGTTGATGGTCAGCTTCACGGTGTTGCCGTCCTGTGGCGGGATATAGCTCAGTTCCCTGGTTACCTTACCCTGAGGGTCCACCTCCACGATGCGGGCGCCCTGCCGGTCGGAAATGTTGGCGGTGAGCCAGTTTTCCATGCTGGCTTCGATGCCTGCCTGACCGATATAATCGTTCATGGCGTAGCCCGCAGGCTGCAAATCGCTGAAATAGTATTCCGCGTTCTGGATCTTGCCCGTATAGCCGATGATGGTAGCGGCCAGGGAGCCGTTGGGATACACCCGCTTATCGCCCATGCTGACGCTCACCCAGGGCATGCTCATGCTGCGGCCCTCGATTTCGGCTACGGTTTCATAGCTTACGTCCTCGGCAAAGGGCACCGGCAGAGAGAGAAAGGCGTTATCCTGCATGGTGGCGTTGATTGCGATCACCTGGATCACCTTTTCTTCGTCCACCACCAAGTAATCCGCTACTTTGTCCGGGTCGATCAGGTTCAGATTCACGATTTTGCCCGTCACGTTCCCCGCCCCGTCGGTCATGGGATTCACCAGGGTTTCGGGGTCCAGGATCACGGAATTGCCGTTTGCGTCCAGCGCCAGAAGATAACGCCCGTCGGTCAGGCTTGTAAAGCCAAAACGGCCGCACAGGAATTTGAAAGCGGCGTCCGGCGTGCCGTATTTGCTGCTGGAGATATAGTTGTTATCGTAAAAGTACTTTTTTCGGGTGTTCCAGGCGGTTTCGGAAATGCCCGCGCCGAAATTGAATTCCCACGCGCCGGTTTCCGTGTTCCGCACCAGAGGGGAAGTGACGGTTACCTTGCCGCCGTAGCTTTCCACGATGCGGATGGCTTCGATCAGCTGCCGGGTGGGATAATCCCAATCGTTGTTTTCCCGGTAAAAGGTGACGTTGTACGCTTTTTCGCTTTTAGCCAACACCACGGAATTGATATCGGTGATCATGCCGCGGCTGCCCTTCACGGCAATGCTTTTGATGCTCTGGCTGGTGGTTGCGTCGTAATGCTCCTCACCCTGTTCTATCTGCAGACGGTAAAGGCCCAGAAACAGGACGGCGAACATGGCTGCAACAAATGACAGGAACACCAGGAAACGTATTTTTAATGCTTGCTCTTTTCCCCGGGCTTTCCGGGTTTTGCGGAAATCATCCCTCACAGCAGTTCGCCTCCTTCACGGGGCTTTCTTCCGCGGTACATGCCCAGCATATACCGCAGGGGGACCATCAGGATCAGCGCCAGCGCCGTGGTGTAAACCATGGAGACCAGGATGCGCCCAAGGTGCGTCAAAGTCAGTTCTTCCCCGATCAGATACATGTACGCGCACAGCACCGCGTTCAAAAGAAAATCCATCAGAGCGGCGCAAAGGGGAATGCGCACTACGGGCGGCAGATCGCTGTCCCGATAGCGCAGCATCAGGTGCTGCCACCAATGATCCTTCCCTTTGCCTTCGCTGATGCGCACCAGACGGCCTTCATTGATCACCCGGCGGCGCTCCAGCTGCCGGTCGCTCATATCGGCGAAGCTCTGGGCGGCGAACATGGTGATCACAGGATAGGCGATCACATACAGCGCGGGCACGCTGGACATCATGCATTCCATCATCATGCCGATCAGGCAGGAAGCGCAGAAAGCGTACTTCTTCCCGCAGGACACGATGATGATGGACAAAACCGCGAAAACCACGCTGCCGTAAATACCCTGAAAGGTCAGGTATTTCATCACGCACGCCTGGGTCAGATAGGCCAGCAGGGTTACGATCAGGGCCTTCAAGGCCCTTTTCAGTGACTTCATTCATCATCCTCCACTGTCATCGCGCCCGCGTCCGGCGTGGGAGAGGGGGAGGGCGTGGGGGTAAACGTGGGCCGCGGCGACGGCGTGGCCGTAGCGCCGGAACGGTCCACGGCATGATACTCCAGATTCTCCGGTACGGGCGTCGCGTCGGGATCAGGCGTCGGCGCAGGGGTGGGGGTTCCCTCCGGCAGCGCTGTGGGAACGGGGGTTTCTTCCGCCGTGCTATCCGGCGCTGCCGTAGCGGAGTACATGAAATCGCTCAGCCCCTCCAACTCGAAGGAGGGAATGGGCCGGGCCGTCGCCAGCGGTTCCAGAGCGATACTTTGAGAAGTGCTGGTCCGCGCCTGGGCATTTTCCGCATAGGAAGGCCGGTAGCGATAGACCGTTACGTATTCCAGATGCTGGAAATCAACCACCGGCTCCAGTACCACATAGGATTTGTTGTCCTCCATGCCCCTGGTGCTTTCCCGGATATACCCGATGGGGATGCCCTTGGGAAATTCCAGGCCTACGCCGGAGGTGACCACCACGTCGCCGGGGCGGGGCAGGGAATTGTCCGGCAGGTAATACATGCGGCACATAGGTTCTCCGTTGGCGCCCAGAGTGCCTTTTACGCTGCCCTGGTCACGGGTGGACTGCACAAGGCCCGCCACGGTACAGTCGCTGTCGATGATGCAGCGCACGCTGCAGGAATGCTCCCGGGTGTTGTAGGTGACGCCTACCAGACCGCCGTTGTCCACCACGGCCATATAGTCGTTTACGCCGTCCGCCGTGCCCACGTTCAGGGTCAAGGTGGAAAAATAATTGTTGCCCACTGTGCCGGTCACCTGGGCAAACAGGCCGTTCATCTGGGGATTGTTATTCTGCTCTTCCAGGATATCACGCAGACTCTGGTTTTCATGGATCAGCTCCTGCATGCGGGCCGTGTCGTTGGCCATATCGTCCAGCTTGATCAAAAGCTGTTCGTATTCGTATTCCAGGTTGCCTCGGATTTTCAGCGTGCGCAGGTAGGTGGCTACGCCGTCCGCCACATCGGAGAACACGCTTTGCACTGGAGCGATCAGCCCCGTGACGATGCCGCGGGGGATCGACAGGATCTTCAAATTGGGGATAAAGTTGGACATGATCATCATGGCCACCATGATAAACAGCGCACCGCAAATGAGCACGATGGCCATCATCTTGACAAAGCCGCGTTTTTCTTCTGTGCGGGAAGCGTTCTTTTTATAGCGGCTCTTTTTCTTGCTCTTCTTTTTTCCGCCTTTTCCGCCTTTTTTGGCTTTGGAAGGCGCTTCTTCCGTTTCTTCCGGCACGGGCGTCCGGTTCCGGCGGTATTGGCCGCCCTCCACCCGTGTGGCTTGCCGGGTCCAGGCTTCGTCCGCTTCCTTCCGCGTTTGGACGATGACGGGCGAGCCTTCGCTTTCTTCTTCCAGCGCATCCTGGGCGTCTTCCGGCAGCCCTCTGTTCTCAGCGGGTGACTCCTCAGCCTTTTCCGCATTCGGAGCTTGCTCTTCCCGCTGCTGGACCCAGGCGGGCAGACGGTCTTCCGCTTCCGGGACCGGTGCGCCCAGGTCCCTGGCGTTCAGGCTGCCGCCCTCGGAAAAATGCCGGTCACTGTTTCTTGCCATGCCGAATTACTCCTCGCCTTCCTCCCGCAGGAAGCTGGATTTGCCGATACGGTGTAAAAGCTCGATATTATCCGCTAAATGCCCCGCGCCCAGGGCCGCGCAGCTCATGGGATCCCGGGCCAAGAGCACCGGCATATCCAGTTCGCTGGCGATATACTGATCCAGCGCGAACAGCTGGGACGCGCCGCCGGTCAGGTGGATGCCGGATTTCAGCACGTCCCCGGCCAGCTCCGGCGGCGTGCGTTCCAGCACATGCTGAATGGCCGCTAAAATGGCCTGGCAGGGCGCTTTCAGAGCTTCATATACTTGGGTGGAGGAGATTTCCGCCGTCTGGGGCAGGTTGGTGATCATATCCCGGCCCCGGACCAGCACCCGCCGCTCCTCCTTCATAGGCAGGGCGGACCCCAGGGCGGTTTTCACATCCTCGGCGGTACGGTCGCCGATCATCATGTTGAATTCCCGTTTCACGTAGGCGATGATGGCTTCGTCCATTTTGATGCCGCCGATGCGGATAGAACGGGAAACCACGATGCCGCCCAGGCTGATCACCGCCGCTTCCGTGGTGCCGCCGCCGATATCCACCACCATGGAGCCGATGGGTTCAAATACCGGCAGGCCGGACCCGATGGCGGATGCGAAGGGCTTTTCCACTAAATGTAATTGGTTTTCCCGGATACCCGCGTACACCGCCGCCTTGCGTACCGCCCGCCGTTCGATGGGCGATACCCGGCAGGGAACGGTCATGATGGCGCGGGGCTTCACCAGGCGGGATACGCCGATGGCCTTGCGCACAAAATACTGCAGCATGTACTGGGTCATATCAAAATCCCGGATCATGCCATCCGCCATGGGGCGCACGGCAGCCACGTCCGCCGCGGTGCGGCCCAGCAGCACCCGCGCTTCCTCCCCAATGGCGCGAACGGCATGCCTGCCGCTCCGGTCCGCCACCAGCAGGGAAGGTTCGTTGATCACAATGCCCTTTTTCTTCACGTATACCTGGGTATTGGCCGTGCCCAGGTCGATGCCTATATCCGGCGCCACGATGGCCATGTATCTTCATCCACCAATCTGTCTGTTTTCTGAAAAATTAAAGCTCATTCAATCCGGCTTCGTGCAGCATGTCCCGCACCAGATGCATGGGAAGGCCGATCACGTTGGAATAGCTTCCCTCGATACGGCTGACGAACATGCCTGCCCGGCCCTGCACGGCGTAGGCCCCGGCTTTGTCCATGGGTTCGCCGCTTGCAATATAACGTTCTATATCCGCTTCACTGAGGGGTACGAACTGTACCCGGGAGGCATCGCAGCGCACGTCCTGTTCCCCGTTCGGCTTTATTACGCATACACCGGTATAGACCGTGTGCCATGCACCGGATAGGCGGCGCAGCATGGCCCTGGCGTCTTCCTGATCCCGGGGCTTGCCCAGCACGGCCCCGTTTTGGTATACAATGGTGTCCGCCCCCAGCACCACGCTGTTCGGGTGCCGCCGTCCTACGGCCTGCGCCTTGCGGCGGGCGTTTTCCATCACCAGCGCTTCCGGGTCCCCGGTCTTGATTTCTTCCGCGTCCGCCGTGACCACTTGAAAGGGGATGCCTGTATAAGCCATCAATTCCCGCCTGCGGGGGGATGCGGACGCCAATATCAACGGCTGCGCCATGCGTTTTATTCCTTCTTTATCCGTAAGCTCCCGAACCTCCGCCTTTGCCGCGCGGTCCGCAGCGCTTTTTTTGCGTACACAAATAAGCGCCTTTCTATTATAGCATAAAAGAGGGGTGCACGTATAGTCTTTTTGAAACAATTCGCAACAATTTTGTAAAAAAATCGGGAGAACTCGTCACTTTATATACATTGGTTTTCCCGCTCTCCGTCTTGGCAGGCGTTTTTTCGTTTATTCCCATAGGTTTTCAATTTTTCATATATATGTTATACTACAGGAAACAAAAGGCTCCCTTGGGAGCGCGGAGGGATGGGCATGGAAAAAGCGGATATCCTGATTCGCGGCGCAACGGTGATCGACGGAACGGGACGGCCTGGGTTCCAGGGGGATATTGCCATAGGCGGCAGCAGAATTCTGGCCGTGGGGGATTGTTCCGGTCTGCGGGGACGGGAGGAAATCGACGCGGAGGGCCTTACCGCCGCGCCGGGCTTCATCGACGCCCACGCCCATTCGGATACCATGTTTGTGAAGGACGCAAGCGGCGCGTCCAAGCTGTACCAGGGGATCACCACCGAGATATCGGGCAACTGCGGGGCCAGCCCCTTTCCCAAGCCGGAAGGAAACGAAAACCCCTGGCGCTTCGCGTCCTACGCGGATTTCCTTCAGGCCTTCGATGAACGGGACAGCCGCATGGCGGTAAACCAGGCGATGCTCGCGGGCCACGGCAGCCTGCGGGAAAGCGTGGTGGGGGAGAGCGCCCGCCCGGCCACTTCGGCGGAAATGGTACGCATGAAGGCCCTGCTGCGGCGCGATTTGGAAGCCGGGGCCTTGGGCATGTCCCTGGGCCTGGAATACGCGCCGGGGTGCTTCGCCGGACAGGAGGAATTAAACGCCCTGGGCGCGGTGGTCAAAGAGGCGGGGGGCCTCGTCACCTGCCATATGCGCAGCGAGGGCCTGCGCATCTTCGACGCCATCGAAGAATTGGCTCAGGTGGGCCGCGTTTCCGGCGTTCACGTGCACATTTCCCATATCAAGCTGGACCACTACAGCGTCCACGGCCAGGCCCCGGCGGTGTGGGAACACATTGAAAAACTGCGTCAGGAAGGCATCCACATCACCGCGGACGTTTACCCTTACACCGCTTCCGCCACTTCTCTCACCATCCGCTGCCCCCGGTGGAGTATGGACGGCGGGGAAGAAGCGCTGCTGGGCTTCCTGGCGGGAGACAGGCGGCGGGAAGTCGTGGAGGGCATCCGAAGCCATTATTTCAACGCCCAGCGGGCGGAGACCTGTCTGTTCAGCGACGGCGGCCTGTGGCCGGAAATCGTTGGCAAAACCCTGCGCTTCGTGGCGGAAGAAATGCTGCATACCGATGATTACGCCGAAGCGGCGGCTATCGTGCTGGAGCGCACCAAAGCCCGGGCCAAGGGCGTGTTCTTCGTTATGAGCGAGGAAGACATGCTGTACTTCCTTTCAAAAGACGTTTGCATCGGCTCGGACGGCTACGCCCTGCCCGCCGATCCGGAAAAAGTGGGATCCCTGCCGCACCCTCGCTCCTACGGCTCCATTGCGGAGTTTTTGCGGCTGGCGCGGGAGAAAAACATCTGCTCCTTGGAGGAAGCGGTGCGCCGGGTCACGTCCAAACCGGCGGACACCTTCGGCCTTACAGACCGGGGCCGCGTCGCCCCCGGTATGGCCGCCGATTTGACGATATTCGATCCCGCCGCCATCGCGCCGCGGGCCACTTATTTGAACCCCATTCAGACGGCACAGGGGGTGCATTGGGTAATCGTTAATGGCAAAATCGCCCTGCGGGAGGGCAGGCAGACCGAGGAACGGGCGGGACGATTCCTGACGCGGGGCTTGAGCAAAAGGATGTTTCAGGAACACTTTAAGCCAGAGCTGAGAGTTAAGAGTTGAGAGTTGAAAGTTGAAAGTTGAAAGTTGAGAGAAAGTTGAAAGTTGAGAATTGAGATGATATAGCGTTTATCACAGGAGAATCCAATTTGATGGACTAAATAAATCTC
>JAFXMP010000228.1 GCA_017530275.1 Clostridia bacterium
ATTCCTCATCCGTGACCTCATAACGTCGAATCATTTCCTTCACCTCATTGTATTATTCGACGCTATCGTGGAATTTCCTTTTGGTTTTTGCATCTTTTTTCGCGTTTGTTAGGCTTTTATGATTTTAGAAACACACTCTAGCTAAATTCTTTTGAACAGGTGATATTTATACGAGGGGAAAACCATCGTTGCTTTGATATGCAACGACAAGAAGATTTACATATCATTTTGCCGAGTTTCCGAACGATGCAGGTGGTCAAAAGGCCATCTGCATTTTCTGTATCGACAAATTTCAACAGTAAACCCTATCAAAAAAGCTCGAAAAGCACGAAACCAAGTCGAAAAAGAAAAAAAATAGCGAAAAGAGGCAATCATCCTTTTCCTGATTGCTTCGATAAACAAGAGAAAAAAACTCATATACGCGGGCCTCCTGCAAAGCGTGTTGACTGAAATCAGAAAACACGAATGCAGGAGGCTTTTTTATGCGAAAATTGTTGTTTTTCATCGAAATATTCATTGCGGAAAGAAAATTTTTTTCGACCTATTATTCCGCCGGGCCTATCGGCGGAATGGGGTTTACAATGAAAAGTGGGGAGGGAAAGGAGGTGAAGCGCTCATGAAAACCGCAGATCGGCAGTATGGCATTATTGAACTGATGATGCAGCGGCCTGGCTTTGTAAAAGTTCAGGAAATGAGAGATCGTTTTGCGGCATCAGATAGTACAATCCGTGCGGATTTGGACTATTTGCGTGAGCGCTTCGCTATTGATTCCCGAACCGGCCGATACGGTGGTTACCAGCTATTGGATGTTCCTGTGTATATGAAGCACGCAAATATGCTCTATTCCTTGAAACAGAACATCGAGCAAAAGGGTGGCATGGAAGGATATGATCCCGCTTTAATGGACGAGTCAATCATTGCGTTGGAGTCCATCAGAAAAAACAGGTGACGATTCTCTTTCGCTTCTCTTCTAATCACCACGAACCTTGAAAACTGCATATCGAATGCTTGTAGGAACACTGATCGCCCTGGCGGTGGAATGGTTTCAGTAATGGATATGTCCTTTTCTGTTATCCTTCCCGATTCCCTTGCTTGGCAGGCAAGGCAATCTAAGATATGGTGAATCATAATGAGACTTCCTAACGACAAAGGCCCTCCTGGAAGGAGGGAGACCCGACCGTGTACGACAGCCATGGGAAAGCATCGGCACGGTGGGGCTATGCTGCGGTGTGCCATCCGCTGCCTGCAAGCATCCATGACAAGAAGCACATGATATGAACGCTAATTGAAACAATCAATTTACATACGTCGGCTGGCATCAGGCGTATTGCGGTACGCCTGATGCTGGCTTTATATAAAAGGAAGGAAACAGCTTATGACTAATAACCAGGACAAACCCTGTTCAGATCAATCATTGGTGGATATACGGAATGTTCATGTGGACAAGCGCCTGCCTCGGGAACAAAGGATCACAGATTTTATCCAACAGATAAAAAATCCATACCTTTTCAAATGTGGCCCGTTTACCGTTCATGTCGGGTTTACGGCCAACGGAATCTCCCTGGAAGATTGTATCGCAGGGTTGCTGCGCTGAATCAGTATCCTTGCGCACAACATAATACGCTGTTATCATTGGAGCCGGAAAAGGGATTGAACACGACAACGGCTCCTTTTGACGCACGGTTATTCCGTAAGAAAGGAGCGCCATTTGCATGGAAATCTATAAGGCAATCAAGTACATCCGGCTCTCCTACACGGAGGACAAGACCGTGGAGAGCGACAGCGTAGGCAACCAGCGCCGGATGATTGACGATTTCATTGCCAAGCACCCGGAAATAGAGGCCGTCGCTGAAAAGATCGATGATGGATACAGCGGCGTTTTGTTTGACCGCCCGGCTTTCCAGGAAATGATCGAGATGGTCAAACGAGGGGAAGCCAACTGCATCATCGTGAAAGACCTGTCCCGCCTGGGACGTGAATCCATTGAAACGGGCCGGTACATTCGCCGGTTCTTCCCCGCGTATAACGTCCGATTCATCGCCATCAACGATCATTTTGATACGCTTCAGGAAGATGGGGACGATCTGACCGTTTCCGTAAAAAACATCATGAACGAGGCGTACAGCCGGGATATATCCATCAAGACCCGCAGCGCATTGGAAGCCAAGCGGAAGAATGGAGATTATGTCGGTTCCTTCCCCGTTTACGGATATACCAAAACCGGCCATCAGCATAAGAAACTGGAAATAGACCCTTATGCCGCCAATGTGGTCAAAGAAATCTTCCGCAAGCGGCTGGAAGGATACAGCGCCCTTCATATCGCGGAAGAACTCAATCAAATGGGAATTCTTTCGCCCATGGCTTATAAGAAAGCCGAAGGCCAGCCTTACGCCAAGGGCGGGTACGGCGATCAAAAGGACTGCAAATGGTCAGCTACTACGGTGCTGCGTATATTGCAGGATGAAACTTATACCGGAACGCTGGCCCAGGGAAGGGAATCCACACCGCATTTCAAAATAAAAGTCCGTCAGGCCAAGCCAATATCCGAATGGATGCGGGTGGAAAACGCGCATGACGCCATTATTAGCAGCCACGATTTTGACCTGGTACAGCGGCTGAAAAACATTGATACCCGCACTTCCCCCAAATCAGAATCCGCCTATATCTTTTCCGGCGTCCTGATCTGTGGCTGCTGCGGCGGAAAAATGACGCGAAAAACCGTCCGATATAAAGGGGAAGAATACTTCTACTACTACTGCCGCACCGGGAAAAAGAATGGGTGCGAGGCTGACCCCATGATCAAAGAAGCTGACCTGATCCAATGCGTTCAGGAAAGCCTGCGGGGCCAGATTGAAAATGTGGCTTCCCTGGAAGATGTGCTGACCAGCTTCAGCCAGGATCGTATCAATCAGGAACTGATACATGAATACCAGGAGCATATTGATCAATGCAGCCGCCAATTGGAGGAAATTAACCAATATAAAATGGGCCTGTATGAAAATCTGGTCAACGG
>JAFXMP010000229.1 GCA_017530275.1 Clostridia bacterium
AGGCCTGCGACGACAAAAGCCGGAGCCTCGGCTCCTCCATGTCCATTGCCGAGGCCAACGTGGTCATCAATACCATTGTGGCCGATGTGCTCAGCGAATTTGCCGATCAGCTCGAAGCGGCCGTGGATATCCGCGCCACGGTGGAGCAGATCATCGTGGATACCATCACCAACCATAAACGCATCATTTTTAATGGAAACAACTATGCGCCCGCCTGGCGCGAGGAAGCAAAGCGGCGCGGCCTGCTCAATCTGCCCAGCACGCCGGACGCCCTGCCGTATTTGATTAAGGAACAAAACGTTGCGCTCTTTGAGCGGCAGCACGTCTATTCCCGGGAAGAATTGCACAGCCGCTACGAGATCCAGCTCGAAAACTACTGCAAGATCCTCTCCATCGAAGCGCATACCATGCTGGATATGGTAAACCAGAAAATCATTCCGGCAATCATCGCGTACGCGGGCGAGGTGTCCGCCTCCGCGCTCAAACGAAGGGAATTCCTGCCCGAGCTGAAGCTGAAGCCGGAAGAAAAGCTGGTGCGGCGTCTGTCCCTTCTGCTCGAAGGCATCGATGAGAAAAAGGAGGCCCTGCAAAGCAGCATGGACGCCCTGGACGATTCCTGGGACCACTTGAGGCGCGCGCGCCATTTCCGGGATCAGGTGTTTGAAAGCATGCAGGCGCTTCGATCGCTGGTGGACGAGGCGGAAATGATCGTGGATCAAAAGCTCTGGCCCTTCCCGGGCTACGGCGAGCTGCTGACCACCAAATAAGCACGGCTTACATTCAGGATGGGGGAAAGCCTCATCCTTTTTTATGCTTTCACGAAAAACGAAACATGCATTCTATCATGTATATAAAGATTTCCCATATTCCATGTTTACATTTATTTGCAAACAAAGTATAATGAAGCAGGAAACCTCCCATACTATCAGAAGAAAGAGGAACGAGACCATGAAGAGCAGGGGCTTCTACCGGGGCGTAAACTTGGGCGGATGGCTTTCTCAATGCGATTATTCCCATGATCGGCTTTACAATTTCATCACCGAAAAGGATATTGAGGTGATCGCCGGCTGGGGCCTGGATCACGTGCGGATCCCGGTGGATTACAACATATTTGAAAACGAAGACGGCACCTATAAGGAAGAAGGCTTCGCGTTGCTGGAAAAGGGCGTAGGCTGGGCCTTGAAGCATGGGCTCAACGCCGTGATCGATCTGCATAAAACGGCTGGTTTTTCCTTCGACGCGGGGGAAGAGGAAGCGGGCTTTTTCGACAGCGAAAAGTACCAGGAGCGTTTTTACGCTCTATGGGAACAAATTGCCCGCCGCCATGGAGAAAAGTATGAGCACGTTGCCTTTGAGCTCCTCAACGAAGTGACCGATCCCGCGTTCATTACCGCCTGGAACCGTATTTCCGCCGAATGCATCCGCCGTATCCGCTCGATCGCGCCCAAGGTCCTGATCCTGGTGGGCAGCTATCACAACAACAGCGCCGCCGCCGTGAAGGATTTGAATCCTCCTGCGGATGAAAACGTTGTATACAATTTCCATTGCTATGATCCCTTGGAATTTACCCACCAGGGCGCGTACTGGGTGCCATGGCTGCCGCGCGAAAAGCGCATGAGCTTTGAAGAAGCCAATATCCCCGCGGTTTACTTTGAACAGCAATTCAAGCCGGCCATTGAAACCGCGAAAAAATACAACGCGATGCTCTACTGCGGCGAATACGGCGTGATCGACCTGGTACAGCCGGGGGATGCCTTAAAATGGTTCCGCATGATCCACGATACCTTTGAAAAATTCGGCATTGCGCGCTGCGCGTGGAGCTACAAGCAAATGGACTTCGGTCTGACGGACGAAAGATTGGACCAGGTTCGGGATGAATTGATCCAGCTCCTGTAAAAAAGCGATTCCATTTTGCTTGATGCCCGGGAGGACCGGGCATTTTTGCATCGAAAAAGGAGACGGATGCAGCGGAGGGGAAAGGCCGTTTCCTGCCGATTCCCTGACCCGGACAGATTTAGAACTATTCGTAAAAGAAAACTTTTACGAATAGTATTGACCCGGAAACCGGATTTTGCTATAATAGCTGTAATCACGGCGGCGCCTGGGTTTGCGGCCCTCTCCGGGCTTCAAAACGCTGACGTTTTACGCAAGCATTCTTTTGCTTACGATTCGCTGTGAATTCTATTTTTTCTGTGAGGTTTTTATGGCTGACAGCCTGAATTATCATGCGCAGGCAACGATCAAACGCATGAACCGACTGCGCGCGCTGGAAAAAGAATTGCCCCTCGTCTGCACGGATTTTTTTCGCTCCATCTCCCAAACCACCAGCTCCCTCACGCGTCTTGCCTACGCCTATGACTTTCGCCTGTTTTTCCAATACCTGACGCGGGAAAACCCGTTTTTTGCGGATACAGAGCCGCGGTTCATGACGGATAAGCACCTGCAAATGATCCAGAAACGCGATATCGATGGATTCCAAGAATATTTGATGCAATATTATAATAATAATGAAGAAACAGGCGAAACCTCCGTCGTTCAGAACCACGAGCTTGGGATCATGCGAAAGCTGTGCTCCTTGCGCTCCTTGTTCGATTATCTCTATAAAAACGGGCATATCGACGGCAACATCGCCACGCTCGTGGAATTGCCCAAGATCCACGATAAACCCATCCTGCGCCTGGAACGCGACGAAATGCAGAAGATGCTGGACGCCGTCTCTTCCGGCGAGGGGCTCACCCCGGCGCAGCAGCGGTACCTGAATTATACCCGGGTGCGCGATACGGCCATCTTGCTTTTGTTCCTGGGCACAGGCATCCGCGTGAGCGAATGCGTCGGGCTCAACATGGACGATCTGGATTTTGAGCTGAACGCTTTCCTTGTCACGCGCAAAGGCGGCGATCAGAGCATCCTGTATTTCCCGGATCAGGTGGCGGATGCGCTGAAAGCGTATCTTGTGCAGCGCAAGGAAATCGTGCCGGTCAACGACCAGGATAAGGACGCCCTCTTTCTATCCCTGCAAAAAAAGCGCATGACACAGCGGGCCATCGAAAATATGGTAAAAAAATAAGCGCTGATCGCCGCGCCGCTCAAAAAACGCATCAGCCCGCATAAGCTCCGCAGCACCTTCGGCACCAATCTGTACCAGGAAACAGGCGATATTTATCTGGTTGCGGACGTGCTCGGGCATTCCGACGTGAACACCACGCGCCGCCATTACGCCGCCATGTCCGACGCCAATAAGCGCAAGGCGTCCCGCATGGTGCCGCTGCCGGTTACCGAGAATCCGCCTGAAAGCAAGGAATGATCGGGCCCGTTCAGGCGATCATATCACAGTGTCTTCGCATTTTCGTCCAGCCGGACTTCATCAATCAGGATGGAGCGGTATTCCTGATCGCCGTTGACGCACTTCATGCAGTTATCGCAGATTTTGTTCGGATCAAGATCGCACCGGTCGCATTCCCCGCATTCGATGCATTCCCTGTCATACAATACACATTTCTTCATACGCCTTTGCCCCGCTTTCTCAGGAAATCTTGTTGGATTTGGGTATTGCCAAACACACGTTTGCATGATATAATTTTTCTGTAAAATCTTATCAGAAAGACGGTGCTGCGCGATGCCCAGGCGGCCCAACGGCGACACACAACAACGCATCCTTGATTATATCGAAAAATACATCGATGTCAATGGGTATCCGCCCTCGGTGCGCGAAATCGGCCAGGCGGTGGATTTGAAATCCACTTCCACGGTGCACGGCCATCTGAACAGGCTGGAGAAAAAGGGTCTGCTCCATCGGGAAGCCATGAAGCCCCGCACCATCGACGTAACACGGGACGATAAACCTCAAATGATGAAGCTGCCTATTCTGGGCAAGGTGGCCGCCGGCGTGCCTATCCTGGCGGAGGAAAACGCCGAG
>JAFXMP010000230.1 GCA_017530275.1 Clostridia bacterium
ATTCTATTTGGGGGTCAAATAACGAAGTAGCATTTTCTATATGCTGTGCTGCTGGGATTATTATCAATTGGCCTTACGCAGTCGTTTACAGCCATTTGATTCAGTTTTATCCGCCATTTGTTGAGAAACACGTAAAAGAACAAACAGAACAAATCATATGGAAACGCAAATTCGATGCAAGGCTTGCAGAACCAACGCAAGAACAATTGGAACATATGGTTGGTGATATTGAGTATTTTCGCCGGATATACGGTAAATACTACGATAAACAACCAGAAAATAATCCTCTCGTAGAACCAAACGATCCAATGTATTACAAAAAGAATAAGCATGTTATGAGCGTTGCAAAAAGCCAGTGGAGAAAGCAACAGGAGCAGCTCGTCGAATTACAACGCGAAGAGATCGAAGCTTCAGTCAGAAAAGGAATTGATGATCAACGGTGGCTCAAGAAAAGAAAGCAACGTCAAGAGCCTGCGATAAGCTCCTATGTAAATCTCCCATTCGAGGATATGGTTCGCCAGCGTGTTCAATCTATTTCGCCAACAGACCGTCAACTTGCATATTTCGCGAAAGATGTTTATGTGCCAGACATAACAGGGGAAATGACACGTTTTACGGAGGACGAATGGCTTTATCTTTTCTCAAAGTATCCAGAAAAGAAGGACGATGCGCTCGTTTTATGGCGCGACGAATGTGCAAGGAGGATCATCGCGTCCGGAAAGTGGCCGGACGGGTTCCATGAATAGCAGTCTGCCAGAAAATACCATTTACGATTTAGCAACATCATTTGCGTGATTTATAAATTTTGTTGCATAATCGTATAATTTTTATAATATACCAACATCATTTATCATATAGCAATTTTGCTTTTTAGATGGCCCGTGGTATACTCAGCCCGTAATCAAGAACGAGCGAGGTATTGCACCATGGCTACCAGGTCATCCGTACAGGAGAAAGGCATTCGTATCGGCGACATCTACATGATGTCATTTGACGGGGAAGGAAGCGAGCAGGGCGGTCTGCGCCCGGGGATCGTATTTCAAAACAACGTCGGCAACGCGCACAGCCCCAATTTGATCGCCCTGCCGCTTACCACGGCGATCAAGAAAATCAACCTTCCGACGCACGTTTACCTTCCCGCGAAGGATACGGGCCTGCTGCGCGACAGCATCGTCCTTTGCGAAAATCCGCAGCGAATGTCAAAATCACGCCTCGGAAAATATATCGCGCATCTGCCGGATTCCTACATGAAACAGGTAGCGGTCGCAAATTTGGTGGCGACATCCGCCATTTCTTTTCTCGATATTGAGACGCTGATCAAAACGTGGGAATCCAGCGTCAGGCTCAACGCATCTTAATCAGCTCCAACAATAGGGCAGCCATCGAGGCTGTTCTTTTTTATTGGTGAAATATATTACGGAGGGTTCATTATGTACTTATATTTCCGCCCATGGCAAATCATCGCCCTGGCCGTCCTCACTCTGTTCTTGGGCATGGTGATCTGGCGGCTCATTCATGTATCCTGCGTAAACAGCAGGCTTCGCAAGGAAGCGCGTTTCCACAGGCGGCGCACGCACAGCCTGGATAGCTGGCAGCGCGGATACTACGGCCCGAGGAGTTTATGATTATGCAGCAGCCTATCATGCTTACGCGCGAAACGGATTTCGATACCTGCCACCCTGATCAGCGGCTCACGGAATTTCTTTCGTTCTGCAATGAAGTCGTCAGCCGCTACAACGGCAATATCGCAGAATGCGAAGCCATGGATAACACGCTCAACGATCTCTTGCATTACGTTGAAATGACGGACGATTGCAGCCCGAAGATCTGCGTCGCTATTCGCGACGCGAGGCGTCAGCGCAGGCTTTGTAAGAACGAAAACGATCTGCTGAAGCCTTTGTACGAGTTTTTGAGCGATAAAACGCTGATTAACAAACTCGGTCAGGTTCTCGGCAGGGTGCGCGCTGCCAACGACATCGTTGCAAAACGCGCCTATATCGCCAGAACAGACGCGATCGAAAAGCTTTCGGAAGAGGAAGAAGGTGAAGCGCTGTGCCAAACGCAGGAACAGTTTTAGACGCATTGGATCGATGCGACAGCAGCCATACGGCGTGGTGCATTGGCTGCCCGTATGCGATGTATAAAGGATGCTACAGGTTTCTGATCCACGACGCAAGGGCGATCATGCTTCGATCTGTCAACCATGTGTTGTCCATCGATGAAATCATCGCAAGCGATTTTGTTTACATAGAATACCATCAAAATATCATCGTTGATAACAGCGTGGAAGCCTGCGGCGTCGGTTCGAGATGCACGGGAAAGGAAATCAATCTTCTTCTCAGGGACGGCTGGAGTTTTGATTTCTCTCAGACGTTCTTGTCCAAGGATTACAACGTCACTTGGAGATGTTGGAGGTTCAAGCCGACGGATGAAGAACGAAAACTCGCGCCATGGAAGGCGGCTCAGTAAAAGGAGAACAACATGAAGAAGTATCTTATCTTGATCGATATGCAGAAAGACTTTATCGACGGCTCATTGGGTACGAAAGAGGCGCAAGCCATCGTCCCCAAGGTTGTCGAGCGTATCATAAAAGCGAGGGAAGAAGGAGAGGAAATCTTTCTTACCCAGGATACGCATTATCAAAACTATCTTTCCACGCAGGAGGGCAAAAAGCTTCCCATTCCTCACTGCATCTACGGTACGGAGGGACATGGAATCCATCCGAGCATCCTTGCCAAGCTGGAAGAGTACCCGACCACAACGATCAACAAGCCTACTTTCGGAAGCGTTTGGCTTGCGGACGATCTTATCAGGGCAATTTCAAACGATCCTTTGAAACAGAGCGAATGTGAAATCGAAATCTTGGGCTTGTGTACGGATATCTGTGTGATTTCAAACGCTCTGCTCATCAAGGCATTCCTCCCGGAAGCAAAAATCTCCGTCAACGCAGCCTGCTGCGCTGGCGTTACGCCGGAATTGCATGAAGCGGCGATCAAGGTCATGCAGTCCTGCCAAATCGATATTATCTGATTATGAAGTACATGCTAAAAAATATGGATCTGCTGTCTGTTCCGCAGGGATATTACATCGCGCACTGCATCAGCGCAGATTTCGCGCTCGGCGCTGGCGTCGCTAAACAGATCGATTCAATTTTTAATATGCGGGAATCTTTGCGCCTCCTGTATCCTTCACCATTCAAAGTACCAAGCTGCCTTCCGGTCGGGAATGTGTTTAACCTTGTCACGAAGGAAAGGTACTGGCAGAAACCGACGTTGGATTCTCTGCGGGAAGCCGTAGGGCTGATGAAAGCGTGCGCTGTAAAAATGGGCGTCAAAAAGATTGCCATGCCGAAAATCGGCTGCGGGTTAGATAAACTCGATTGGGAAGACGTAACCATCATGATACAGGATGTATTCAGCGATACGGATATCCGAATCCTCGTATGCTATCTTTGATAACAGAAAGGAATTGCATATGTATTCATTTAACCCGGATGAAGTAAGAGATAAGCTTGTAGCAGGTATCCAAAAGCTCTCCAAAGAACAGGGCTTTCATAAAGTTGTGATCGGCATATCCGGCGGCAAGGATTCCACCGTAACCGCCGCCTTATGCGTTCGCGCGCTGGGAAAAGAAAACGTGTATGGCGTCATGCTGCCGGACGGTGAACAGAAGGATATTCAGGATAGTATTCTCGTCTGCAAAACATTAGGCATCCCGCATATAACGGTCAATATTCACGAAATTCATGAAGACTTATTGCGCGAAATTGATTTTTCAAACTGTGAGCCCGACAAAGAGGCGTTCATTGTAGATTATTCCACAGAATCCGATATCAACATTGCGCCGCGTCTTCGCATGACGGTTCTCCGTTATATCACGCAGGCGCTTGGCGCACGGCTGGCCGGAACAGGAAATCTTTCTGAAAGCACCGTTGGCTACTGCACCAAGGACGGCGACACGTCCTGCGATTTTTCCGTGCTGGGAGCGCTTACAAGCGTCGAGGTCGTGAGGGTCGGGCTGACGATGGAAGAATTACCCAAAGAACTGGTTCTCAAAACACCGTCTGACGGTTTATCCGGTATGCCAGACGAAGAAAAATTAGGTATAAGCTATAAAAAGATTCATGACTACATCCGATGCATTAACCTCATCGATGTACCGTCCTATCAAAAAATCACCAAAATGATAGGGGCAAGCGCACATAAGAGAAAAATGCCGCCCATTGTGTATAATCCGTGCGATGATATGCCAGATGATGGTGATTTGCCATGAGAAAGGTTTTGGCTTTCTTCGGCGCTTTCAATCCGCCTACCAGAGCCCATGTTGATTTGGCGGAGTTCGCTTTAAAACAGACGAACAGCGAAGAAGTAATCTTCGTTCCATCCCAAAGCAACTATATTCTTGAAAAGCAAAAGAAGAATTTCGCTTTTTCGGACGACGAACGAATTTATATGCTGGACAAATTGATTAACAACCATCCATGGATCAGGGTTACAAATCACGATATTATGGCGGAAACACAGCCAAGATCATACGATACGCTTTGTTGGCTAAGGGATGCTTTTCACCGTCCTTCGTTGCTGATCGGCGCGGACCAGCTTTCCGATATGGAAGAAAAATGGACGCACGTTCATGAGATCGCCAGAGAGTTCGGCATCGTCTGCCTTTCCCGCAAAGCCTTCTCCACGGAGTCCATTCTGCGCAGCAATTTCTGGAAAGACATCGCGCAATATGTTCAGGTGATCGAAACGCCAGCGAACACCCGATGGATCTCGTCGTCTTCCGTCCGTAATTATATTGCGGAGATTCAGGAAGCGGAACGGCTTTTGCGCAAGGACGTGCCAGAAGAAATTTACAATTATATCAAGGAGCAATACTTGCGATGATTTGTAAATATTGCGTTCTGAAACAAATAGAAGACCACGAAGATGATGAAGAAGTTGGAATTGAATGGATTACTACAACCTATATTTGTCCGTTTGACGGCATGAGAATTAACATGTCGAAAGAAGAAAAGTGCAGACATCCGAAAGATGTTCGCGCCGTTTCTGAAATGTTGATTGAACAAATAAAGAAAGGATAATCAAGATGATTTTGGAACCCATTATTCAATCTTTATTGGATACTGATTTATATAAGTTCAACATGAATCAGGTCATGTTCCATACCCATACCAATCTCGTGGGAGAATATGACTTCAAATGCCGCAATGAAGGCGTCGTATTTACGCACGAAATGCTGGACGAAATCAATGCCCAAATCGACCATCTGTGTACGCTGCGGTTCACGGACGACGAACTCAACTATCTTCGTTCCATCCGCTTCATTAAGCCGGACTATGTGGAGTTTCTGCGCCTTTGGCATCCCATACGGGATTATGTCAAAACGGGTTTGTCGGAAGACGGACAGCTCATGCTTACTGTCAGCGGACCGCTGTTCTCCTGTATGCAGTTTGAAATCTACCTGCTGGAAATCATCAACGAGGTGTATTTCCGTATGCATCCTGAAGTTTCATACAATGCCTTGATTGGAAGCGCCAGAGGAAAACTGCACGACAAGCTCCTTGCTTTCAAGGACGGCACTTACAATTTCAAGTTTGCCGAGTTCGGTTGCCGCCGCAGACTGTCGAGGGAATGGGAAGACGAAGCCATCGATCTCATCTCCCATAACATTGGAAACATGGTTGGCACGTCAAATGTATACCTCGCAAAGAAGTATGGATTAACGCCCATCGGTACTTTTGCCCATGAGTTTGTTCAAATGTACCAGGGCATTCCCAAAATCCCACTGGCGTACACCAATTACTACGCCTTGAAGGATTGGTACAACGAATACAAGGGCGATAACGGCACGGCGCTTACAGATACGATCACAACTGATTTGTTTCTTTTGGACTTTGATCGTTCTATGTGCAACAACTTTACCGGCGTCCGTCACGACAGCGGCGACCCGATCATCTGGGGCGAAAAGATGATCGCCCACTACATGAAGTACGGCATCGATCCGAAAACAAAAACCTTGCTGTTCTCCGACAGCCTGAATTTCGATAAGGCGCAGGCACTGTACGATCACTTCAAAGACCGCACCAAGGTTTCGTTCGGTATCGGCACTTTCGTTTCCAACGATACATGCGTTGAGCCTCTGAATATCGTCATCAAGCTGCAGAGCGTCAACGGAAACCCGGTTGCAAAGCTCAGCGATTCTCCAGGAAAAACCATGTGCAGAGATGAAGCGTATGTAAAGTATCTGAAGAATGCCGTCCAATTCCGGCTGGAAAGAGGAGAATAAAATAATGGAGCCTAAGTGGGTATATCGGCTTGAAAGCACAGATCCTCAACATGGATTATGGTATCGAGAAGATGGCTCATGGGTTTGGGATCTTGGAAAAATGCCAAATTGCGAAACGAAAAACTTACCAATGGACTATGACGAACGTTACCGCAAGGATGGGAGGCATTGGTTTTCGTCTTGCTCCAATCTCGAAGACCTGTCCCATTGGTACAGTTTAGAAGACGCCATTGAGTTGATTTCAAAAGGATATCGGTTTTCAAAATATTTGGCTACCGAATATGTGGAGTATCCGTTGGAAACTACGTTTATTAAAGAAACATGTATTGAAAGAAAGACTATCTCAATCGAAGCAATTTGGCCTCCTAAAAAGGAATCGGCGTAATGGATACAAGAAAAATTGAATCGTTGCTGGCTAAAAAATTCGGCTACAAAAATCTTCCGGGTGATCTATCTGAAAAATACAGAGCGTTCTTTCGTGAAAACATTCCAGAGTTTCTCTTGAAATCAGGATCAAAAGCCTTGTATACAAATCAAGGTTCTTTGCTCTGTACAGATTATGATCGCATAGTAGTAGGCGATTACGGCGCTTTCGTTGAGTTTTCCGCGCAGCAAGCGGCAGAACATCATTTCATTATCATGCCTGGTCAGGAGTATAGAATCATCGATCCGAAATACGCAAATCATGTAAAGTATGAGTGGCTCACCATTGATGACGGAAGCAACATAAAAATTTACAGGCAAAAAAGAACTGTAACTTATGCCGACTATAAATCCGGTATGTACTATGTGAGCGTTCATGAGGTGCGAGATGGAAAAGAATGAAGCGCATTTACAAGAGCTTGTGAACAAGGGCGATCAAACAAGTTATCCGCGTGATTTCAGAGAATGGGAACATAGAGATCTTTCGGAATTATTCTGGTTTCACATTGGTCACTATACCAAAAATCCAAATGAGCACTCATTGAGAATCATGGAAAGAGCTTTTTTGTGGGCAGTCCACGATAATAACGGCCTCGCAAATTCTTTTCTTCATGCGTTTAAGTGGGTAACCGGAGGTAAGAGTTTCTACGATGAAAGTGTTTTCCGTGGGTGGGAAAGATGAAATATACTGCCACTCTCATTCAAGAATGGATGAACGATCCGCTTCATTGGCCTAATAATCGCCGCAAATTAGCCGGATTGCCTGTGCTTCGCGGAGGGCTGAACAAAAAGCAACGCCGTTTGCCTAATAATTATTTGCTATTTCGTGCCGTAGATTCTGACTTGAATCTTATGTATAAGAAGACAATTAAAGATCAAATCAATTCTTTCGCAGACATAAGAGAGATTAAGCTGGGAATTAACGTACATGAAACACCACCATAAAATCTGCTTCAAAAACACTCCGCAAATGCGGGGTTTTTGACAAAATTTGAACAAAAAGGAGATGATTTTCGCTTGGAAACCCCTCATTTTGACACCCCCGGTGTGAATAAAATTGACGTTTTGTGCTGCGCGGTTTCATCCGTTACGGAAGAAGATTTCAAAGAGATCGAGCAGTCCATCCAGGATCAGCGTGATTTTAATATCCCGCTGCTTCCTAAAACAACGGAATGGCAGCACCAGCTTGCGGATTTCAACGAGCGCGTTCTCAAGAAGGTTCGTGAGCTGAAGGATGTCATTGCGGAAGGCGAAGGCATTGAGCAGCCTGAAGAAAAGCCCGAAATGCTTTTATGATTATACTTTTTATTCTTCTTTGCTGCTGGCTTCAGCCGTCAGAAACAACGGCTATCAGTTTTGCCATTCTTTTGCTTGCAGATGTTATTCTGCTGAAAGACTTTGAAATAAAGGTGAAAATAAAAGATGAGAAAATTAGCAAGCATTAAAACGATTTCCAGTATTTCTCCCATCGAGGGAAAGGATCGCATCGTCCTGGCCGCCGTTGATGGGTGGCAGGTGATCGTTCAGAAATCTGATTTCAACCCCGGAGACAAATGCGTTTATGTGGAAATTGATTCCGTTATGCCGGAAAGGCCGGAGTTTGAGTTCCTGCGGAAACGGGATTTCAGAATCCGCACCATGAAAATGGCGGGGGTTATCAGCCAGGGGATCTGTTTCCCAATCTCTATCCTTCCGCCAAAGAAAAACGGCGAGTACGAATTGGAGGAGGACGTAACGGAAATCCTCGGCGTTACCCAGTATGAGGCTACTATGGATACCGACCCGGAGCCGCAGTCCGAAACCAACAGCAAGGCGCGCAAGTACCCTGCTTTTTTAATGCGTTTCAAATGGTTCCGCCGCCTGGTTCTCCCCAAGAGCAGGTCGAAGGGATTCCCGGATTTCATCAGCAAAACGGATGAAATCCGCATTCAGAATATCCCGCAGATCGTTTTGGACAAACGCCCGTGGATCGCTACGGAGAAGGTAGACGGCCAATCCGGCACGTTCGCTCTTGTCCGCATCAAAAGCAAATTGCCGTTTGTAAAGGACAAATTTGAATATATCGTATGCTCCAGGAACCTCCGTCTCGGTAAAAAAGACAATTCCTCTTATTGGCGTGTATCCGATAAGTACAATATCGAAAACGCCCTGCGGAATATGATTGGCGACCGTCCGTGGATCGCTATCCAGGGCGAGTGCATCGCGCCCAAGGTTCAAGGCAATAAGTATAAGGTTACTGAGCCGGATCTGTTCGTGTTTAACCTGATCTACCCAACGGGCCGCGTCGATTCCATCCGAGCAAAATCCATCATCGAACAGCACGGCATGAACTTTGTTCCGATCATCGCTACCGACTATGTGCTGCCTGATTCCGTGGAAGAGGTCTTGCAGTACGCAACAGGCAAAAGCGTTCTGGCGGATACGCTCCGAGAAGGGATCGTGTTCAGAAGTCAGGACGGCAGCCGGTCTTTCAAGGCCGTTTCCAATGAGTTCCTGCTTGCTTATAACGAGTAAATGAAAGGGTGATGCGTTTGGCCGTCAAAGATGAACAGAATGAAAAACTGAACCTCCTCCAAAAACTTGCAAAAATCCGCAAGGTCGTGGAAGTCCTGCAAAAAGACAGGCAAGCATACGGATATAAATATGTTACGGAGGAGCAAATCCTGTCAAGGATCACCGGCCTTATGGATAAGCTGGGGATCTCGCTGATCCCCGGTATCGTTCCTGGAACCACATCCGTTGAGCCTTACCACTGTATGAAGACGAAGGCGACAAAGGACGGAAAGATTTACGAGGAGCATGTAAATGAAATCCTCGTCAGAGCGGATACCACATGGATGTGGGTAGATAACGCGAATCCGGAGGATAACATCAAAATTCCATGGAGCCTCGTTGGCCAGCAGTCGGATGCAAGCCAGGCTTTCGGCTCCGGCCTCTCATACAGTTCGCGGTATTTCCTGCTCAAATATTTCAACGTTTCCACCACAGAGGACGATCCTGATAACTGGCGCTCGAAACAGCACGAGGCTGAAAACGCCGAACAGATTGAAATCGCCAAGGGCATCGTCGAACAAATCAGGAAAAAGCTGGGTCAATACATAGCCAAGCACCCGGACGCTGAAAAGGATGTCGTCGCGGTTATCAAGCAATTCGTGGTTGAAAAAGGGAAACCCAGCGCGAATTATCTGGCGATCAAAGATCCCGTTGTCGCAAGCAATTTACAGGACGCTTTGAACAAACAATTCCCTGACGATTAACGGAGGCGCGTCATGTCCGAAGAAACTATCGCACCATACCGCAAGAAAAAAGATTCGAGCACCAGTAAATCATCCAAGAAATCAAACCACAAGCATGTTTGGGAAGAATGTTTTCTTCATGCAATCTTGCCGGAAAAGAATTTTGGATTTATTCAAGATCCCGTAAAAATGGCGCAGATGCGAAACTGCACAGCACCCGGGTTTCGGTGTGTATTCTGCGGTCGGTTAAAAAGAAACTACGATCTGTCTTTGCGGTACGAACGCGACGGCAGTTTTCTTCGGATGTTCGCGTCGGAAGAATTGCTTCGTCTTCACCCGGAATGGATCGTATACGAGGTTCCGGGTGAGGACTGGTATAAGCTATGATTGGAGGAAAACAACATGGGCTTTAGAACAGGCTCCTATGCCACTTGCTTCAGCATTGAACCAGGCAAGGGCAATTTTACAAAAGTACGACTGAGCATTTCCAAAAAAAACAAGGAAACGGGGCAGTACGAACAGGATTTTTCCGGGTACTGCACTTTTATCGGAAACGCGCACGCGCTGGCTTCCAGGCTGAAAGAGCGCGACCGTATCAAGCTCGGCGATATTGATGTCAGCAACACATACGATAAGGAGGCAAAAAAGGAATACGTCAATTATAAGGTATTCTCTTTCGATATCGTATCCAGCGGAACGGGCGGAACCGCAGGCGGAATCGACGCAGCGCAGCAGGGTGATAACGCTGCCGACGGCGCTGGCGATCCAGAAAAGCTTCCGTTCTAACAACGGATGTATTCGTTGATCACATCGCAGATGACCTGGAGCTATTCCAGGCTGTCTGCGTATGAAACCTGCCCATACCGTTTCTGTTTGAAATATCTCTACGGATGCGAAGAAAAGCCAAAGTTCTTTTCGCAGTACGGGGAGTTTATCCATCAAATTCACCAGCTCGTCTTCAATTCCAAACTACAAAAACGATACGCGGCCCAGTATTATGTCCGCCATTTTATGGAAAGAGTCACCGAAAGGGCACCGAGCCAGCAGGTTTTCCTGTCTTACTTTCGCGGCGGACTTACATATTTTGAGAACATGCCGGAGTTTGAAGGTTCTCCTCTCGGCATTGAAAAAGAGTTCCGTTTTGAAATAGATGGTTTTCCTTTTATCGGATATGCTGATTATCTCACAAAAAGCGACGGAATCATTTTGTTCGATCATAAAGCAAGAGCGCTGAAACCGCGAAGCAACCGAAAAAAGCCAACAGCTTTGGATCAGGAATTGGACAGGTATTTCAGGCAGTTGTATCTGTATTCCATTCCGATCAAAGCTGAATACGGAGAATATCCGAAGAAGCTGGTTTTTAACTGCTATCGCGCAGGCTATTTTATCGAAGAACCTTTTGATATAAAAAAGCTGGACGCGGCAAAATCATGGGCTGTTTCCATGATCTATACCATTCTTTCGGCTCAGAACTGGCCGCCGTCCATCGAAGCTTTCCGCTGTCAAAACCTTTGCGGAGTTGAAGACGACTGTTCATATTTTGATTTGTTGTAACTGGTGGTGATGATTTGATCGAAGGCTCAAACGCGAGCGATATTAAGAATGTCGAGGCAGAGGCTGGCGTCATCGCCTCGATCTTAATGAACCCGGAATTAACTTTTTACTCAGAACAGCTCAAGCCAAACCATTTTACCGATCCGCAAAACGCCTATGTTTATTGGGCGGTTCGTGAGCTTGCCAAAAAAGGCATCGATAAAGTGGACGCCTACAATATCAGAAACATGATCTCCGCGCGACGAGGAACGGAAAAGGCGGCTGACATCATCACGATCCAGTCGCTGAACGATTTGATCGACGTTGCAAAAAATATCGCCCGTGGTTCGCCGGAAGATTATAAGGCAATCGTGGATCATGTTCTGGACGCAGCTTTCCGCCGCGATACTTATCTAAAGCTCGTAGAATGCGAACGCCTCTGCTTCAATAGCACGGAAACGGGAATCGAGCATAAGATCTACGAAACGCTGGATAATGTCATGATGGAGTTTTCCACTGCGAACGAGGTTCCGCAGTATAAAGACGTGGTGGAAAAGTATTGGCAGGAAATCGAGGAAAGGCAATCCCCGGAAAACAACGGCGCGATCCCATTCAAATTCAAAAATCTAAATTCCTACGTCATGATTGAACGTGGGGAGCTCGTTATTTTTGGAGCTGAACAGAAGATGGGGAAATCCATGCTGCTGCTTAACTGTGCTGTTGATCTTCTCAAACGGAATCTTCGCGTCCTGTACTTGGACAGCGAATTGAACTCCCGTTTGTTTACCTGCCGCATGATTTCGCACCTGACTGGGATCGAGTTTCGCCGCGTCCGATCAGGGCAATACAGCGAAGAAGAAAGAACGAGGATCACAGACGCTGTTGCGTGGCTGAAAACGCGGGCTTTTACGCACCTGTATATGCCGGTGTTCGACGAGCAAAGCATTTATACCATCGTCAAAAAAGTATTCCATCAGCAGGGCATCGACGTTCTGATTATCGACTATTTCAAAGGCGGCGATAACGAGGACGCTTTCGCTACATATCAAAGTCTCGGCGGATTAACAGATCTGGTCAAGAACGAAATCTGCGGGAATATGAATATCGCCGGTATCGGCGCGGCGCAGGCGACGGCCACAGGCAAGCTGGCAGACAGCGCGAAAATCGCAAGAAACGCATCCACCATCATTATGGTGCAGAACAAAAGCCCGGAGGAATTGGAAGCGGACGGAGATGACTGCGGGAACAAAAAGCTGTTCGTCCGCTTTAACCGAAACGGCCCGCAGATGACGGACGGAGAGTATATCGATATGGTCTTCGACGGCGACAGAATCCTGTATGAAGAAGCGCCAAAGCAGCATATCCCGGAAACGCCATATTAGCGGAGGCGATTTGTAGTATACCAATTATCATATGTATGTTAGATAAAATGAGGTTTTGTAATGCTTATCCAGATATACGAATTTCTGCGCAATCATCGAAGAACAGAATGGAAGCTTATCCATCACTTCGTTTATAACCTCACGGCGTTTTTGGCTGTCGCAATGCCAATAGCTGCATTTATCGGTATCCTTGTTTCGTTAATTCTACTTTTCATGCAGCTTCCATTGTTTCCTCTTGTTGCGAAGATAACGGGCTGTTGCATCATAGGCGGGATATTGTTTTGGTCTACTATGAATTGGATTGACAATCAGTGATAATGGGGTAGTTTTTATGAAGATTATTTTTCTTGATATCGACGGCGTTTTGAACGAAGCGTATTCAGAGTCCCGCGCGCCTAACGGCTGCATCGGTATCGACGATGAAAAGGTTTCCCGTTTGCGCCAGATCGTTGACGCGACAGGCGCGAAGATCGTCCTGGTTTCTTCCTGGAAAATGGAATGGAGCCGCGATCCGGAGCTTTGCGGTCATGACGCGAAATACATGAACAAGAAGCTGGCAAAGCAAGGGCTTCATATTCTCGATAAAACGGAAGACAATGTGTTTGATCGCGGCGCTGGAATCATCAGTTGGCTTAAAAAACGCAGCGATCAGCCTTCATGGATCGTTCTGGACGACGATGTGTTTGGCGATTATGAAGAACTTGGCATCCTGCCGCATCTTGTAAAAACGGGATGGTATGTCGGCGGGCTTCAGGAAAAGCATGTGCAAAAAGCCATCGATCTTCTCATGGGAGCGTGATGCCCTTGGAGGTCAAGGATATATTGGACGCCGTTGACATGGCAGAATATATCTCTCAATACACGGATCTGAAAGAGGAAAACGGCGAGCTTTGGGGGCTCAGCCCCTTTCAGGAGGAGCGTACCCCTTCTTTCTCGGTCAGGCCGGAAACAGGTTTCTTCTATGATTTTTCCGCAGGGTTCGGCGGCAATCTGCTTGATTTCATCATGCGGTACGATCATATCGGGCTCGCTCCAGCCGTCAATAAGCTGAAAGCCTACGCGCACATCACAGACAAAGGAACGGACGGCGCGATCTCGCAGCGCATGGCGGCAACAAGGATCGCCAAAAAGTACCGCAGGTCGGATAAACCGTTGCCTAAATGTACGGCCAAAATCCTTCCTATGAATTATATGGATCAGTTTGAGTTTAGAAAGGATAAACTCAAACCGTGGTTCGACGAAGGCATTCCATGGCAGGTCATGCGGGATTACGGCGTCAGGTACGACGCGCTGGATAACCGCATCGTTTATCCCATCAAGGATTTTGACGGGAACATCTTCTGCGTTTCCGGCAGAACCTGCGATCCGGACTGGAAGGAAAAGAAGATAAGAAAATATACATATACAAGTTCCATCGGAGCATTGCCAACTATCTACGGGTACTCGGATCACAGGCAATTCATTCTGGACGCAAAGGAAATCATTCTGTTTGAGGGATGCAAAAGCGTCCTCAAGATGGTCGGATGGGGGAAAAAGAACTGCGGCGCGTTGCTCACGTCCCATCTTTCTCCAGCGCAGTTTGAATTTTTGGTCAAGCTTGCGTCGTTCCATGGCGTGCGAATCATGTTCGCTCTGGATTCAGATGTGGACATTGCCAAGGATGAAAACATTATGCGCCTTAAAACATACGCGCGGGTGGAATGGGTTAGGAACATGGACGGTCTTTTGAAGGACAAAGATTCTCCCGTCGATCAGGGCGAGGAGGTTTTTCAAAAGCTGTATCGCGCGAGGAGGAAGCTGAATTGAACGCATCCGTAAAAGCGCTGCTGAACGTCCTGCGGGATATTTTTATGGAAGCCGTCCGAAAACTTCCGGAAGAGGATCGCAGCGGCCTCATCATTCAATGGGACGATGTTATGGAGGCGCTCGAAGAACAGCGCGCGTAAGACTGGCGTAAAGGGGAGATCGTTTGAGTGATAAAAATTATGTAGCGATCCACGTTCACAGCGATTACAGCCTGTTGGACAGTTGCACGGATTTTAAGGAATACGTCGATCTGGCGATGCAGTACGGCCAGAAGGCCATCGCTACGACGGAACACGGGATGCACCGTGGATACATAGAAAAGAAACTGTACTGCGACAGTGTTGGCATGAAGCTGTTGATCGGCGTTGAGGTATACCTGACGGAACATCTCGAACCAAAGATCAGGGACAACTATCATACCGTTTTGATCGCAAGAAATCAGGACGGTTTGAAAGAGCTTCACCAACTTATCCGTATGTCCACAAAGGAAGATCATTTTTACTACAACAACCGCATCTCGTTTGATGAGTTTCTGAACCTTTCTGGGAACATCATCACAACCAGCGCCTGTCTCGCGTCTCCGCTCAATAAGCTGCCTGACGATCATCCCTATTATCTGCGTCTTGCCGAGAAATACGATTATCTGGAAGTGCAGCCCCACGATCACCCGGAGCAAAAAGAGTTCAATAAAAGATTGCTTTTATTGTCACAAAAACTCGGAAAACCGCTAATCGTCGGAACGGATACGCACTCCTCCACGCAGTATATGGCGGAGTGCCGCGCTATGCTTGAAGCGGCGAAGGGCAAAAAGTACCACGACGACGAATTTGATCTCACATACAAATCCTACGATCAGCTCGTAGAGATGTTCCGCGTCCAGGGCGTGTTGCCGGAAGAGGTCTATCTGGAAGCTCTTGAAAACACAAATGTGCTTGCGGACAGCGTAGAAGATATTCCGCTGGAAACTTCCATCAAGTATCCCATTCTGTACGGATCACGGGAAGCAGACGATCAGAAGTTCGCAGAAACTGTAGAACAAAAGTTCCAGGAAAAGCTAAAGTCCAGCGTTATCCCGCAGGAGCAGGAACAGGCGTTCAGAACGGCCATCGACGAAGAAATGCGCGTTTTCAGAAAGCTGAAAATGACGGGCTTCATGCTTTCCATGTCAGAGCTTATCAGTTGGTGCCGCGATAACGACATCGCCATCGGAACGGCTCGCGGCAGCGTCGGCGGTTCCCGTATTGCCTATGTTACGGACATCATCGATATGAATCCAGAACAGTGGCATACGGTGTTCTCTCGGTTTGCCAACGAGGATAGGCAGGAGATCGGCGATATCGACGTAGACTGTATTGAATCTGACCGTCCAAAGATTTTCCAGCATATCATTTCCAGGTTTGGCGCTGAAAAGTGCGCCCGTGTGGCGTCCTACGGCACCATCCAGGATAAGAAAGTGGTTGATGAGGTAGGGCGCGTGCTTGCAAAGCGGTGGAAAGAAGCTCACCAGGAAGGCGGCCAGAATCCATATTCCATTGAAAGGCTGAAAGCCGTGAAAGCGGAATATGAAGCGGAGCCTGAAAAAACAAAAAAGAAGTATCCAGAAATCTTCTATTACTTTGACGGTCTGATCGACACAAAGGTCAGCCAAAGCGTGCATCCGGCTGGCATGGTTATTAGCCCCATCGTTCTCAGTGAAAACTACGGTACGTTTATGAAGGACGGAGAATGGTGCCTGCTGCTCACCATGGAGGAGGTTCACGACGGGTGCGGCCTTGCGAAGTACGATTTCCTGATCCTGAAAACGGTTCAGGTCATACGCGATACGTGCAGGCAGCTTGGCATTCCCTATCCGCGTTCCCATGAGATCAACTGGACAGACGAAGCGGTGTGGGCGGATATGCGGAAAAGCCTCACTTCCATCTTCCAGTTTGAAAGTCCGTTCGCAGCCGATTGCTTTAAGCGGTTCAAAACGGACAGCATCGAGGATATGTCCCTGGTTACTGCCTGCATCCGTCCTTCCGGCACTTCCTACCGCGACGAACTGCTTGCCCGCAAAATCCATAAGAATCCGTCGCCCATGATCGACGAGCTTTTGAAGGACAACCTGGGATGGCTCGTGTATCAGGAGGACACCATTAAATTCCTCCAGCAAATCTGCGGTCTTTCCGGCAGCGAGGCAGATAATATCCGCCGCGCCATCGGCAGAAAGCAGAAGGAACGATTGGATAAGGCCATGCCGTCCATCCTGGAAGGATACTGCAATAAATCCGATAAGCCGAGAGAAACGGCAGAGGCGGAGGCAAAAGAGTTTCTGCAAGTTATTGAGGACAGCGCAAGCTACCAATTTGGGTATAACCATTCAATCGCTTACTGTCTTCTCGGTTATCTTTGCGGATACTTCCGGCACTATCATCCCGGAGAATTTATCACGTCTTTTTTGAATAACGCGGCAAACGACGAGGATATCAGCAACGGCACCATGCTCGCGCGGATGTACGGCATCCGCGTCACAGCGCCAAAGTTTGGTTTGTCAAGAGGCGATTATTCATACGACGCGGAATCTAACATCATCGCAAAAGGTTTATCGTCTATTAAGTTTATCGGTGAAAAAGCCGCAGAAGAACTATACAATATGACAAACGGCAAGACCTATCACTATTTTGTTGACGCGCTCGCTGATACGAAAGCAGCCGGTGTCAACTCAAGGCAGCTCGGCGTTCTGCTTCGCATCGATTTCTTTTCAAAATTCGGAAACCAGCGTGAACTGCAGCGCATTATCGATCTTTACGACTTGCTGGCTGATGCAAGCCAGATCAAGAAATCAAAGGTGGAAGGTTCGTTCCTTGAGAACATTATTGCGCGTCATTCCAACGGCAAAACAAAAGCCGGAAAAGAAGCCGCGTCATGGACGATCCTTGACATGAGCGCGATTCTACATGAGTGCGAAGAAGCGGTTAAAGCGCTGGAACTTCCAGATGTCAGCGTCGTCACAAAAGTCAAGGGGTTCGCGGACGCGATGGGTTATGCCGGATACGTGTCTGGCAACGAAGAAGACCGTCCTATCCTTTATATCAGAAAGATATTTCCAGTCAAAAGGAAACGCGATGGGAAGCAATTTGGATATAACATCGTTACGCAATCCATTGGTTCAGGAAAAGAAGGAAGGTTTACCATCTTCAACGATGTTTACAATAGAACGCCGGTTTCAGAAAACGACGTGATCTATTGCAAGCATTACACACCGGACGGAAAAGGATACTTTACAATGGATCATTACGTCGTCCTTCGCGGAGACGAAATGGACGAACTTGAGGAGGATGCGATTTGATTTATATCACTGGCGACACGCACCGTGATTTTTCGCACATTCATCAATTCTGCAAGGAACACGATACAAAGGCATGGAAAGACGTGATGATTATCCTCGGTGACGCAGGTATCAATTACTTTGGCGATCATCGGGATGAGGAGTTCAAACAATACCTGAGCAAAATCCCTATCGCGTTTTTCTGTATCCACGGGAATCACGAAATGCGTCCATGGCATATTAAAAACACAACGCTGCTCGAATATCAAGGCGATCTTGTGTATACCGACCCTGTATGCGGAAATGTTTGTTACGCGATAGACGGAAACGTATACGACTTTGCCGGGCATCGCTGCCTCGTAATCGGCGGCGCATACAGCGTTGATAAGTATTATCGTTTGCAAAGCGGGTATCGTTGGTTTTCTGACGAACAGCCAACGAAAGATATCAAGCAAAGCGTTATGGAAGCTATTGACTGCGATAAGAGCATCGATGTTGTTCTCAGCCATACATGTCCATACAAATATATCCCGCGCGAAATGTTTCTTTCCGGAGTTGATCAATCCACCGTTGACGATAGTACGGAACGGTTTCTTGACACCGTAGAAGAAACTGCCAATTACCAGAAGTGGTACTGCGGCCATTGGCATACGGAGAAAACAATAGATCGTATGCGGTTCATGTTCAGAGATATTGCTTTATTCGGAGGATAACGTATGAACAGAGTTTGCAATATGTGTGGGAAGCCGTTCGATATGTGGGACGATCAGGAAAATTTCGGGTTTGACTATTATGTCGGATACGGCTCCAAGCACGACTTGGAGCATATCAGAGCTAATTTCTGCTGTGCGTGCTTTGACAATATCCTGGATCAGCTCGTTCCGCTTTTCAAGGTCCCCATGGAAATCGAAGAATACGAGTTTTCGTCCGATTGCGATTTAGATGACGAGTGCATCGAAGAAGATTAAGATATCATACATAGCGAGGTAAATATGGCGAAAAAAACTGCACCAAAACACAATGATGAAATGTTTAGGAAAACATTCGAGGAAGGCTTCAAAAAGCATTTCCAAAATGGCTTGCTCCAAGGTTCGCGCGCGATTTGCAAGGTTGTCTACGATAAGGCGTGCGACGAAAATAAAACGGTCGAGGAGCGTATCGAGGATATTAAAAAATTCTGCAGCGTTCTTGTCGGGCTTCCTGTTGTCGTAAAAGGAGAAGAGGTATCCGATGAAAAAGCAGAACCAAAGCCCCGTCCGATTGAATGACATCCTGATTGCTATTCGGAAGAAATGCCTGGACTGCTGCGGCAGCCAAAGCAAATACGTCAAAGCCTGCCGTTCCAAGGACTGCCCCCTGCATCCCTTCCGATGCGTGGAGGAAGTTGAAAAATTAGCGATCAAATGATCGCGGAAAGGTGTGAGGTACATGAAGAAGTTATGAGGTTTGAAAACACAGATGTGTGGGGTTTCGAGCACGCCATGCGCGGCATGAGAAACCCCAAGAATAGCTGGTATATGTCTGATAGCTGGGAAGTACCTGATGATAAGGAGAGTCCTTACAAATGCGGATTCTGTATCGGACTAAAGGATATGAAGCTCGCGCAGACACTGATCCGCTCCGGTAGTGAGCATCGGAAATTCTTGCGACAAATTTTCGTGTCCGTTGATATTACCGCGCCGCTTTATTGGTGGAAAGAATTTGATACATACAAGGTCGGCACGGTGGCCAATTCGTGCTCGACCATGCACAAGATCCATTCAGATCCAATTACTATGGACAGCTTTGAGCTCGGAGATTTCAACCCGGAAATCGCATTGCCAAACGGGAAAACAATCGGAGAAACCATGAGCGCAGTTGTCGATACGATGGAAGTCGTCAGGAAGGTATATCTCAAAACCAAAGACAAGTCATGCTGGAAAGAACTGATCCGCTGGCTGCCGGAGGGCTGGCTCCAGAAGCGCACTGTCACCATGAATTATGAGAATCTTCTCGGTATGTGTTCCAAATCCCAACGCAGGTTCCATAAGCTGGACGAATGGAGCCAGGATTTTATCTCGTGGGCTCGCTCTCTCCCTTACGCCCAGGAATTTATTTTTATCGACGAATTGGAGGGAGAAGATGAGTGACGCGGTAAACCATCCATCCCACTATAACCGTGGGAAAATTGAGGTCATCGATTTTATCGAAGACCAGGATCTTAACTTTAACCTCGGCAGCGCGGTCAAGTATATCTGCCGGGCAGGATTCAAGGATGACATGATTCAAGATTTGCGGAAGGCTGCCTGGTATGTCAACAGGGAAATCGAAAGGCTTTCCAAAGGAGGAGAAGAATGATCGTTCTTTATACCATCGGCTGCCCGAAATGCAATGTGCTGAAAGGCAAGCTTGACAGCAAAGGAATCCATTATATCACCTGTACAAGCATTGACGAAATGAAACAGCTTGGCATTGACGATCAGCCGTTCCCAATGCTCCGCGTAGGAGAAAACATTCTGAACTTCCATGATGCGAACGAATGGGTAAATCAATGGAAGGAAGAGTGACGTTATGAACATCCCCATCAAAACCGATAAAGACTTTGAAAAACACATGCGCCTGCTCGGCGAAGAGTACGGCGAAGATTTCGATATTCTCAACGGGTTCCACGAATCCCAGTTGAACTTTTCAGATTTTATTGATGGCTTCGTCGATAAGAAGGTAGCCGACGTTACCATCGACGCAAACGCGAATGCCAGCAATAAAGACATTCGCAGCATGATTAACGAAAAAGGCAAGCCGCTGGATAAGCTGTTCGCTTTCAGCAAAATCTTCTACGAAATGAAGAAGATGTATAACCTGAGAACAGCAAAGGAATGGCTGGAGCAGGAGTATAGCGGAGGTTATTACCTTCACGACGCGCCTTCATCCACCTACATCCCGTACTGCTACGCATACGATCTCACGCGGCTTGCGCGGGAAGGCTTGTTCTTCCTGAAAAACTATAACGCAAAAGCGCCAAACCACCTGACAACGTTCCTGGACGATGTAATCGAATACATCAGTTATATGAGCAATCGTTCCAGCGGCGCCGTCGGGATTCCCAATATTCTGATCTGGACATATTACTTCTGGAAAAAGGATTGCGAAAGCGGTTACTTTATCAAAGACCCGGACTATTATATCAGGCAGTCTTTCCAGAAACTGATCTACCGCCTCAATCAGCCGTTCATGCGCATCGATCAAACGGCTTTCGTGAATGTAAGTATTTTCGACAGGAACTACATAGAATCGCTGTTCGGCGGCGTCCAATACCCGGACGGCAGTTATGTGATCGATAACATCGAAGAACTGATTGCGCATCAAAAGGTTTTTATGGAAGTTGTGTCAGAAATCCGAAGTGAAAATATGTTCACTTTCCCTGTGCTCACCTATTCACTGCTCAAACGCAACAACATTTCCGGCGACGAAGCGAAGGAAATGATCCGCACCCATAATTATCATGTGTTCGTTGACGAAGATTTTGCCCGTTGGTGTTCCGATCATAACTGCACATGGAACGACAGCAACTTCTTCATGAGCGACGACGTTACCACGCTTTCCAACTGTTGCCGCCTCCTGTCAGATACCACAAAGCTCAGCGGATTTATCAACTCCATCGGCGGCACGGCGCTGTCCATCGGTTCCGTTAAAGTGAATACCATCAACCTGATGCGCATCGCGCTTGAAACGGAGCTGGCGGATGATAGGGAAGATGCGTATCTCAGGCTTCTCCGCAGACGCGCCTTGCTGTGCTGCAAAACGCTGGACGTTGTGCGGCATATCATCAAGCGGAACGTGGAAAAAGGTTTGCTGCCGAACTACCAGGACGGCGCCGTGGAAATGAGCAAACAGTATTGCACGATCGGCATTCTCGGCCTGTTTGAAGTCATCGAAAGTTTCGGGTATATAGCCCAGGATGAATTTGGCAACATTAGCTACACGGATGACGGAATCCGGTTTGCAAGCAAGATCTTCGAGGTCCTCAATGACGTGAAGGATAACTTTACGAAAGATTACTCCTTCAATATTGAAAGCGTACCGGCGGAGCGTGCCGCAGTCATCCTTTGCCAGAAAGACAACAAGCTCTTTGAGCTTGACGACAAATTCATCTACTCCAACCAGTGGATTCCTCTTTCAGCAAAATGCACCATTCAGGAAAAGCTGCGCCTCAGTGCCATCCTGGACGCAAAGTGTTCCGGCGGCAGCATCGCCCATATCAATCTGGAAAGCAACTTCCCGAACACGGATATGGCGTGGGAAATGCTGAATCAGATCGCCTTGCAGGATGTCATCTATTTCGCCTTCAATACCCGCATCAATGAATGTAAAAACCATCACGGGTTTGTAGGCCAGGATCATTGCCCGGTCTGTGGCGAGCCTGTGTTCGATACATACCAGCGTGTCGTCGGGTATCTTGTTCCTACGCGCAGCTATTCAAAAGACAGATTCCGTGAGTTCAATACGCGCAAATGGTTTGAGTACGCGGAGATGATGCGCGAGTGAGAGTCAAAGCAATTGTCGATGAGGATTTCGTAAACTACAAAAAAGCGTCCATGTTCATCGCCACTTGCTTCTGTGATTGGAAATGCTGTACGGAAGGCGGGTTCGACAAGTCTGTTTGCCAGAACTCGCCAACCGCGCAGCAGCCGAATATTGAAATATCATATGAAGAAATCTTTAAGCGGTATATTTCAAATCCGATCACAAGCGCGGTTGTCGTCGGCGGCCTTGAACCATTCCGCCAGTTTTCTGAGATTCTCAGCCTCATATCCTTCTTCCGTTCACACGGATGCCAGGATGACTTTGTTATTTACACGGGGTACACAGCGGACGAAATCATGCTGCTTGCGCTGCAGCTTACGAGATTTCAGAATATCATCGTTAAATTTGGCCGATATGTTCCGGGTGATACGCCCCATTTTGACGAAGTGCTCGGCGTGAATCTTGCGAATCGTGAGCAATATGCAAGGAGAATATCATAGTGAACAGACCAACAGAAATCAGCGTCACACGTTCGTCAGACAAAGAGTTCGCTTCGATTATCCAGGAAGCGATAAAAAAGAACGGCGGCTATTGCCCGTGCCGCGCCGTAAAAACAGAAGACACTCTTTGTATGTGTAAGGAATTTCGGGATCAAATTGAGGCCGGAATCCCGGGTACATGTCATTGCGGACTGTATGAAATCCGTGTGAAGCAACAGAAGGAGCAGCCATGAACAACGATTATGAAGTAACGTATGAGAAAAACAACTATGGGAAGCCAACGTATACCATCAACGTCGAAACAACCAATTTCAGTTGTTATCAGGAACTGAAAGATCTCGTTACATCGACGATCGCACAGTACGAATTGGCTGAAAGTATAACCGAAAATGCTGAATAAAATCTTACTTTTATGAGGGAAAATATGAGAAAAGAAATCAAAGTATACCTTACAAACGGCGATTACATAAGTATTATCGGGCCGAATATCGAGGCTAAATTTATGCCGGACTCAGGCATCGTCGATATCAGGCGGACATTCAAAAACGAGTATGTCAGCCTGTACACCATCCTCATGGACAATTTTCTGTACATCGATTGGGGCAACGACCAATGAAAGAAAAATTTACGATCTACAGAGAGGACGGTTTTGACGAAGCCACACAGCAGACCAAGTATGCCGTTCTGAAAACCATGAAACGCGCGCCTGACGCGCTGGCGTATATCAACGACTTGAAGAACATCCGGGAATACGGCTATCTCAGGCTGGAAAAGCGCGGTGAAGACGGCGCAACCTACCTGTACAACGATAGCCCCGAAGGGTGGGAACTGCTGAGTGATTAAGCTTTTCAGCGATTATATCGGTTATAAAGTAGTAAGCGAAAATGATCCCGCTTACTTGAATCTTCATGCTGAGAAAAACACAAACTGGTTTGATCTGTATGAAAACGAATACATTCTGGTCGTCAATCAGGACGGCGTAGTGGTGGATAAGTACAAATGGCAGGACGGGAAGTATAAGGATGTTTACCGCAAACCCGTCGAAAGCCTGATGCTCGGGAAAGTAAAACCAAAGAACCCGGAGCAGCAGTTCGCCATCGACCTGCTGATGGACGATACCGTTACCGTCAAGATGATAACCGGCGGTTTCGGTTCTGGAAAAACCTTCCTTGCCTGCTGTACGGCTTTCCAGATGATGCAGGAAAACAGGTATGAGAAAATCGTATGGGTGCGCAACAACATCGAGGTCAAGGACAGCAACCCAATCGGCGCTCTGCCTGGAGACTATGCCGCAAAAATGAATATATGGGCGATGCCGCTGGCGGATCACCTCGGCGGCCGCGACGCGCTTGATATGCAGATCCAGCGCGGAAAAATCGAAGTTGAGCATTTGGGTTTCATTCGCGGGCGCGACATCAAAAACAGCATCATCTTCGTCACGGAAGCCGAGCATCTTACGCGCGATCACGTCAAGCTTCTGCTTGGCCGCGTAGCGGAGGGGAGCATCATTATTTTTGAAGGCGATTGCCAGCAGATCGACAAGAAAGCGTTTGAGAACGATAACGGCGTTACGGCTGCGATCAACCATCTCAAAGGGAACCGCCTGTTTTCTTATGTCCATCTGCGCGAATCCGTCCGCAGCGAAACGGCGAAACTCGCCGATCTTTTAGACCAGGAGGATTAACCTATGTCAGAAATCTATGAACTGCCTCTCTCTGTTTTCGGAGAAAACGGCGAACTGCAAGGGCAGGTATTGCCGCTTCCGGACGACATCAGCTATTACGTCTTGGAAAAGGAACGGAAAATCTACCTGGACTACGATGTATCTCCTGATATTATGGCTCTGGAACGCATGATCCTTCGATGGAATATCGAAGATTCGATCGATGGCGTACCTATTGGCGAAAGGAAGCCAATCCGTATTTACATTATGAGCTATGGCGGTGATATGGACTACATGTGGAGCGTGATTGACGCGATCGAAACGTCCGTCACTCCCGTTTATACAATCAATATGGGAACGGCGGGTTCGGCAGCCGCTCTGATTTTCATAGCTGGCCATAAGAGGTTTTCCATGCCGCGTTCCCGTGTCGTTATTCACGAAGGCAGTGCGTCTATGTCCGGAGACTCCACGAAGGTTCTCAATGCGTCTGACAGCTATCGCAAAGCAATCAAGCGCATGAAACAGTTTATCCTGTCCAAAACGCAAATCCCCCCTGCCACTCTTAACAAGAAGCGCAATGATGATTGGGAACTGGATGCTGAAACATGTGCAAAATACCATATCTGTGATTCGGTCGTTTATTCGATGAACGAAATCATCTGATATATTGCGGGTAGCCAAGCACTAATAGGCGAGAAGAAAATATAGCTCATACGGTGGGACACCGGCGGAGAGAACCGCGTCACCAACATCCGTGCAACCCAACCTGAGACGCGCGTGATTACGCATATACAGAGGACGGAACAGGCAGCCGTCGCCATAAGTAGGAGATATGGAAGTGTCGCTCCATCTGTATATGCAACTGCACGCCCCGCAGAGAAAAGCGAGAGACGCACCGGCACCGAGTTACCGCACTACCTTACGGCGACGGATTTCTACGGTGCGCTTTACAGTAACCGTAATGGTTACTTTGACCTTTGTCTTTTTCATACAATCACCTACTTTCATTTTGGATTCGCCTTCCGTTCAAATCCGCATGAAAAAGGCAACCGTGAAAAATCAGGTCGGTGCGCCCCTCGTATTTATATAAGTATGAATAAACTCAATATGTCAATCAGCCAAAAGGAGAAAATAAAATGGAAATCAAAATCAAATATCACGACGAAGACATTGCCAAAATGGGTTTGGAACAGCATGGCGACTGGATCGATCTCCGAGCCGCAGAAGACGTTACCATGAACCCCGGAGAGTTTCGCATCATTTCCCTTGGCGTCAGCATGAAGCTGCCAGCAGGCTACGAAGCGCACCTCGCTCCTCGTTCGTCCACCTACAAGAAGTTGGGCATCCTTATGACCAACTCTGTCGGCGTGATCGACGAACTGTACTGCGGTGAAAACGATGTTTGGGGCTTTGCGGCCTATTCTCCAAACGGCTCCGAAATCCATAAGGGCGACAGGATCGCGCAGTTCCGTCTCGTAGAGAAGATGGATATGGTGGACTTCATTCGCGTCGATCATCTGGAAGATCCTTCTCGCGGCGGCTTTGGTTCCACGGGGGTGAAGTAATTGCATATGTCGCCCAATTTCATTGGGTTCCTCTTGCTTCTTTCATCGTTTGTTCATTTCATTTCAGGCATGTCAGAATATTATGAATACCGCAGGGAGCGAGCATTGGTATTGTACGGCGCATCCTGTCTTATCACGTTTGTGGTAGGTACTCTTCTTGCGTTGGGGGTAATCAAATGACCGAAGAACTTTGCTTGTTTTGCGGAGAACCCATACCGGAGGGCAGGCAGGTCTGTCCTATTTGCGAAGCGGATGGGCTCGAAGATGCTCATTGCGACCTTCCGAAAATCGATTCTCTGTCTGATGTTTCCCGTATGTTAAGAACGTGGTCGTCCTATTTTTCACGTAGCCATAAGCACCGCAAATACGACCCCGGGTTCACAAAATTCAACATGAAGTTTCCTAAAATAGCCAAAATCATGGCGGACGTGATCGATTCCGCATTGCGCGACGGCGAGCAAATTTCCATGACAGACGAGCATATCGGCAAAAATGATTAAAAATTGCCGGTATGCAGGAGGGAACAATGAAATCATCGGATATGACATTCCACCTTTTAGGCGGCACGAAAATACTGAGCGCAAAGGAACTGTCCGAAACGGTATACAACACGATCCATTATTATGAGAGCCGCGAAGCACAGGAGAGAAAGCGTGCGAACATGACGCGGGAAGAAGTTGCGAAAGAAATTGCCAACGAATATGAAGAAGAAAACCAGAGAATCAAAAAGCAGCTTCAATTTTCAGTTGCCAGCCTCTCTTCGCAAAATGAGCTCGACGCATACAATGCTTTCGTAGAAAAGCACGCACAGTGCAGGTGCAAGAGAAGGATCGACGAGGGAAAGATGCCGTATGTCATCCAGCAATGTACTGGGATCGGTCGCTGCACCACGGTGTATTGCCAGGTATGCGGCGCTTCACAGGACATCACGGATGTTTCCTGCTGGTGATTCATATGCGGCCACTGCAATCTTCGGATTGGCATAACACCGGCGGATGCGTCCGTCAGGATTGGTAGAAATATCGTGAAAGCTCGCTGTCTGTGGACGGAATGAGAAAGCCGTATATAGGATAATAAGAGAAAAAGAAGGGAGGTTTTTCTATGAAGAAAGAATATTCCGAACCGAAAGTGGAGAAGCTTGATTTCAACTATGAAGAAATCGTAACAGCTTCATCCGATTTCGGCCATGGCGATATGGGTCATGGCGTTGGCGGCGGTGGTGGCTGCGATCATATTCCTGGCCACGGCAATCCAAAGAAGCCGCATCCAGTATTCGGAGATCAATAAAGGCAAAAAAGATTCAGTAAAGAAAATGATTGACATTTCTTTACGACAGCCATATAATAAAAATGTGGAAACCCAAACGGTTGCCACAGTAAACAAAACGTCAGGAAATGTGGTTAAGCCCCGAAACCCTGTGAGTCGTCCGCTGCGAACAGACGGCTCACTTTCTTAATTAACCAAACCATGGCAATTATCAGATCGATGGAAACTCTGATAATTGTTGCACAATCAGCAATAACAGAAAGTGTCATGTATCGTCCTCCTATGGGGTTATTCCGGTTCCCCGGTATATCCCACGAGGGCGGCACAATCGCCTCCTTACCCGCACCTCGCGGGAGTCCGAAGGCAACCGTCTTTTTAACCTCCACCAGAAGAAAAGAGTAAAGAAGGTGTGGTGGTGGGTTTCCACGTTTTTATTGTATCGTGCAACATAATAGAAGTCAATACGAATCGGCAAAAAATAACGGCTTGGCGTAAAAAACCAGGCCGTTTTTTCTTATTTCCAGAAAGGAGGTCGTTGCATGTCAGAGGTATTTGACACCGACAACCGCGTTTTGTATAATGGTGAACTGGAGCAGATCATAGAAAGGGCTGTCGAAAAGGGCGTCCGCTGTGCGCTATCTGCTCTAACGAATCTTGACAATGGAACAGGTCATACGCATGATTCATCATTGTGCGCTAAACCAACCCTAACCGTTGACGAAGCGGCGAAATACATCGGGGTTTCCAGACCAAAGATGTATGAAATGACGAGAGCTCAAGGATTCCCGGCTATCCATGTCGGCAAAAGAATTCTTATCAACCGTCAGTCGCTGCTCCGTTGGTTAGAAGAAGGAGACAGCTATGGCAAGAAAACGCGCTAATGGTGAAGGCACAATAAGGAAAAGAGATAATGGCGTATGGGAAGGCAGGTTTTATGTGAAGGGAGAGCAGCGTTCTGTCTATGGGAAGTCGCAAACTGTCGTCCGTAAGAAAATGACCGAGATTCTATCGGAGATAGATAATGACGAATTTCTTTTAGAAAGCAACGACACGCTTGAAGAATGGCTGAACTTCTGGCAAGAAACATATCTGGACGATGTGAAGAAATCTTCGTCCGACAGGTATAAATCTTGCATTAGGCTTCACATTATCCCGGCGCTTGGAAAAGTTGGCATAGCAGACTTGAGGTCATCCACAATCCAGAGGTTCTTAAACAACTGCAAGAACCAGAAGGATCTGTCGAAAAAGAGCGTCCAGAACATCAGGCTTGTTCTAAGCAAAGCACTTGATAAGGCGGTGGATGATGAACGTATCAAGAAAAATCCTTGCCTGAAAACCAAAGTCCCGTCTTATGACGAACCGCCGAAGGAGATGCGCCCATTAGAAGGGAATGAGATTACAAACTTCCTCAAGGGAATCGAGAACAGTGATTATAGAGATATTCTCTACATTGCTCTGTTTACCGGAATGAGGGAGAGTGAGCTCATTGGCCTATCATGGGATTGTATTGACTTTACGAAAGGAACGATTCATCTGTATCGGCAACTCAAGCGCGACCGTGGTGGTAACAACTGCTACGCATTCTCTTCTCTAAAAAACAAACAAAGCAGAACTTTTTCGGTTCCGCCGGACGTTCTTGAAACTCTAAAAAAGGTCAAGGTTCAGCAAGCCAAGTGGAAACTCGCCGCAGGATCTTCTTGGGAAAACAAAAACGAACTTGTGTTCACAAATGAACTTGGCGAACACATCCACACAAAAACACTCTACCGAAGGCTCAAGAAAGTAGCTGTGGCAATCGGATTACCAAACCTCAGATTTCACGATCTAAGGCACTCCTACGCCACTCTGGCGCTTGAGAACGGGGTAGACCCTAAGACAGTATCAACTAATTTAGGACACGCCACAGTGGCCTTTACGCTCGATAAATACGGTCATGTAACCAAGGCAATGATGGACGACTCGGCAAGCAAGATGCAGAGGTTCATAGAATCGCTCTGATTCCGGTAAGGGTACTAATAAGGGTACTAAGCCGCCAAAAAAGGAAAGAAGCCTTGATTTACAAGGCTTCCCGATGGTCTGGGTGGAGAGATTTGAACTCTCGGCCTCTTGAACCCCATTCAAGCACGCTACCAAGCTGCGCTACACCCAGTTATTGAATGCCGCTCACGCAAGCACAGGTGTTATTATATCCGCATGCAGCTTGTTTGTCAATACCTTTAAAAAAATAATTCAGTGAGAGAAGGATAAACGGATATGCAGTTTTTTACATTCATTGGGTTCGGAACAGGCAAAACAAAACGAATATGTGAATAAACGGAATGAAAGATGGAAAAGCGGATAATTCCGGTATTGATTTTTGCGCCGCCAGCAGGTACAATGAAATTGCCGTCCATTCCTGACAAAACGATCCACAGCCGGAAAAGGGGGAACACATCATGCAGGCGACGACCTATGTGTGCGGACATCGCAATCCGGATACGGATTCCATCGTTTCCGCTATCGCCTATGCAAACCTGTGCAATACGCTGGGGGCGAACGAATACATACCCGCGCGTCTGGGCCATCTGAACGATGAGACCAGTTTCCTTCTCAAGCGGTTCGGTTTTCAGCCGCCAACCTATATCACTACGGTGCGCACCCAGGTAAAGGATATCGATTTTGACCGGCCGCCAAGGTTAGGGGGCAGCGTGCCCGTGAGCCACGCCTGGGAGATCATGCAGGAAAACCCTAACTTAAGCGCTTTGCCCGTGACCAACGAGGACGGTACGCTGCTGGGGATGATCACGGCCGGAGGCATTGCCGAAAGCGATATGCGCGCCATCGAGGTGCCCGTCGTGCAGGACGCGCCGGTGTTCAACGTGCTGTCCGCACTGGAAGGGCACGTGCTGAACCAGCATGACAACGTATTCGATTCTATTTCCGGCGAAGTGATCATTGCCTTGCCCACGCCCAGCGAAACCCTGTGGGGCGTAAAGGAGGGGGCCGTGGTGATCTGCGGCGAACAGGAAAACGTGGTAAAAAGGGCTTTGGAGTTAAAGGCCAACTGCATCATCCTGTGCCAGAGCAGCTTAGCGGAAAAATACCATGGTTTTTCCTCCTCCACCTGCATTATTTCCACGCCCTACGACGCCTGGCGCGCGGCGCGCATGCTGTATCAGGCCACGCCCGTGAGCCGCATCGCCAAGAAAGACGAGCTGGTTTGCTTCCATGAGGATGATTTTTTAGACGACGTGCGGGACGCCGTGCTGCAAAGCCGTTATCGCAGCTACCCCGTATTGGATCAGGAAAACAGGGTGATCGGCACGCTGAGCCGATTCCATCTTTTGCGGCCCCGGCGCAAGCGCATCGTGCTGGTGGATCATAACGAGATGGGCCAGTCCGTGCCGGGTCTCGACCAGGCAGAGCTGGTGGCCATCATCGATCATCACCGGCTGGCCGACGTGCAGACCGGCTATCCCGTGTTCATGCGCAACGAGCCCGTAGGCTCCACCACCACCATTGTGGCCACCATGTACCAGGAACACGGCCTGATGCCCAGCGAAAAGATGGCGGGGCTCATGGCGTCGGCTATCGTGAGCGACACCGTCATGTTCAAATCGCCCACGACCACCAACCGGGATAAACGCATCGCGGAGCGGCTGGCCCGCATCGCGGGCGTTGATTTGGAAGCTCTGGGCAGGGAAGTGTTTTCCGCCAGCAACGCGGATAAAAGCGCCGAAACGCTGCTGAAAACGGACTTTAAGGAATTCCGTATCGCGGATCACAGGATCGGCATCAGCCAGATCACCACCATGGACTCCGAGCAAATGCTGCTTCGCAAGGATGAATTTTTGCTGGAGATGGAAAAACTGAAAAAAGAAAAGCAGTATGACATGGTGCTGCTGATGATCACCGACGTACTGCGGGAAGGCACGGAATTGGTGTTCCTGGGCGATAAAGAAATCATCCGCCAGGCTTTCGATATCGGCAGTATAGACGATGGCCGCGTGTTCCTCAAGGGCGTGGTTTCCCGTAAGAAGCAAATGGTGCCTGCCCTGGCTCTGCTTTGGGGCTGATAGGGAGATGAAGGTATGATCCGGAAAATCCGGCAGGCTTGGGCCGAGATATTGATTTCCCTGTTAGCACTGGGGGGAATCGGCACAGCGTTCTATTTGTGGTACAGCCAGTATCCGCCGCAAAAAGCCATTTATGCCGTGAGCGCGATCGTCAGCGCAGTATTGTTCCTGGCTGTGTTTATTCGGCTGCTGCCCGGCTGGGTGAAAGCGGTTAGAAAGCCAGAGGCTGCCCCTCCTCTGGCTGAAAAAACGAAATACGCCCATTTGAAGGTGCTGGGGCTGTTTCTATTATCCTTAATCCTGTATACGGCGCTGGTATCAGTTTCCCGATTGGCTGGCGGACTCAATTCCCGGTTCTGGGATACCTTCCGCATTTATATCGGTTTGGATTCCAACGCATACTATTCCATTGCCAAGGAAGGTTATTCTTATCTGTCGGACGCTGGAGAAAAGCTGAATCTGGTGTTTTTCCCAGGCTACCCAGTGCTGACCGGCTTACTGATGATGGCGATCCCCAACGAGATCCTTTGCGGTTATCTGGCCGCATGGCTGCCCTTTTTGGCTTCCGGGCCAGTGCTTTACGACCTGCTCCGGCTCGATTATGGGCATAAGGAAACCATGCGCATCCTGATCTTGTTCTGCCTGGCTCCTGCGGCGGCTTTTTATGCCTATCCCATGTCGGAATCGCTGTTTGTGCTGTGCGCGGCAGGCTGCCTTTACCTGGCCAGGACACGCCGGTGGTTCGCCGCTGGGATCGTGGGTATGCTGGCCGCTTTTACCCGGTCGCTGGGCGGATTGCTGCTGGTCCCTTTGGCATTTGAATGGTGGCATCAGTTTAAGCTTGCTGACAAGAGCCTTCGTCCGGTCAAAGATTGGGTTCGGGACGCGGCTTGCATGCTGCTGATCCCCGTGGGCCTGATCCTGTATCTATACATCAATTTTGTCTATTCAGGCAATCCTTTTATCTTTCTGCAATACCAGAAATCCAATTGGCATCAGCAGCTGAGTTGGTTTTTTGCAACGGCAGCTACCCAGGCGGACTATGCGTTCCACGCTTTTTATGAAAATCAGCATTCTTTCTTCGGCCTGTGGCTGCCCAATCTGATCGTGGGCTTTTCCTCGCTGCTGCTGATGCTGTTTTCAGGGAAGAAAATGCGTCCAGGGTATTCGGCGTGGTTCCTGTTCTATTTTGCCGTAAGCTATGGCACAAGCTGGCTGCTCAGCGGCCCCCGGTACATGGCCGTATTCTTTCCCCTGGCCATTGCCGCGGAAACGCTGCCCATCAAGCGGAAATGGATCCTGTATTTGATCGCCCTGCCCTTTGCGGCGGCCTATACCGTACTGTTCGCGCTCCGGTGGAGCGTGTGGTGAAGCGGATATCCACTATAAGAAAAAACGCGCTTGCACGGCGCGTTTTTTCGTGGATTTATCCGGCGATGCTCTGCTGGTCCTTGCCGCTGAAACGCTTTTTCTTTGGCTGGGGCAGGGAATAGGCATTTTCTTCTTCAAACGTGACCGTTTCCGGCGGCGTTTCCAGCAATTCGAGATTGTTGATATAGTACATGATGCGGTTCACCAATTTGGCGTATACGGCCCCGGCGCAGACGCGCTCGTCCGCTGTGATGCCCACGGGCAGATACCGTTTGCGGGCCGCTTTTCCATCGGGGCCGACGGCGGTTTCCCGGACCACGGAGCCCATGGAAACGAACAGGGAGGTGGTGCCGAAATTGTAGATGTGGTGATTCACGGCGGGCATGCCGATGGAAGCCATCTGGGTGAAAAACATACTGGTGTGGAAGGGAGAGGCGTCCATGATATACTTGGGCATGATGCCGTAGCGGTCCAGGAAGCGGGCGGCGAATACCACGGTGTTGGCCAGGATGGGATTGAGCAGAAACTTGGCTACTTTCATGGTGGAATTGTCCGCTTCTTCCCGGCGGTTTTGCTCGATGGCTTCGCTGATCCGCTCGGCCACGTCAAAAATGGTATCCCTGGGGTCAAAGTAACACTTGACCGTGTTTTCCTCAATGTTGTTGACATCCCCCGTATCTTTCAGCACCACGAAGGAAACCGTCAACTGGGTGCGGGCGTACAGCCGCTTGTTGGCGATGAAGCGGTTGATCTCGGGCACCTCGGAAATCACGCGCACATAGGCGGCGATAATGATCTCCATAAAGGAGATTTTTCTGCCCTGCTGGCCCTGCTCTACAATGTACCGGGCCATTTTTTCATAGTCCAGCTTGAGATTCAAAAACACCTGCGCGTCGCAGCGCATGGGCATAAGGTACGGCGTCAGCGCGATAATAGGATCGATCTTTTTCAGCAGCTTTCCGTCGGCACGGCGTCCAAACATGGTTGATCCCCTCCAGGCAGAAAATAATCGGAATGAACGGTTTCATTATACGCTTATCGCTCTGTTCCGTCAATCCTGTATACAGCGGTGCAGAAAGTGGAAATTGAAAAGTGAAAAGTGAAGATTTGCATGGTCCGCGCTTCGCATGACGACAAATTTCGCAGACTATACAGAATTTCACTTTTCACTTTCAGCTTTTCACTTTTTGCGTTTCGCCGGAATGAGGGACCGGATTCGGGAGATCACAGCCCGGTCTTTTCCCGGATGTATTTCCGGGCCATCTGGGCGTATTCAAAGGGATTGGCCTTGGCGGGGTCCTGCTCGGCTTCCACCACCACCCAGCCCTCGTAGCCGCTTTCCTCGATCACCTGGAAGATGGGGGCGAAGTCCACGTCGCCGTCGCCGGGCACGGTGAACACGCCGTTGCGCACGGCGGTGAGGAAGCTCCAGCCTTCCTTCCGGGCCTGGTCGCGGATGGGAAGGCGCACGTCCTTTAAGTGGATGTGGCGGATGCGGGAAATGTACTTTTTCAGAATGGGGAGCGGGTCGATGCCCGCGAAGGTCAAGTGGCCGCTGTCAAAGAGCAGGAACACCTTTTCGGGGTCCACCGCGTCCATGAAGCGGTCGATCTCTTCCGCGGTCTGCACGCCGGTACCCATATGGTGGTGGCAGGTGAGCGTCATGCCTTTTTCCTGGGCCAGTGCGCCTAATTCGTTATAGCCCTTTGCGATCAGCTTCCACTGTTCGTCCGTCCAAACGGCTTTCTGATCGCCGAAAATGTTCACGTCCTTGCCCTGGATGGAGTCGCCCTGCTCGGACGCGCCGATGACCTTCGCGCCTAAGGCGTGCAGCCGGTCCCGGTGGGCGATGAAGTTTTTGATGGTCACTTCATAGGGCTCGGAAGTGAACAGGGTGGAAAACCAGGCGTTGCAGATTTGCAGGCCGCGCACATCCAGCTTGTGCTTTAGTACGTTTACGTCCTGGGGGTACTTGTTGCCGATTTCGCTGCCCTTGAAGCCTGCCAGCGCCATTTCGCTCACGCACTGCTCAAAGGTGTTTTCACCGCCCAGGTCGGGCATATCGTCGTTGGTCCAGCCGATGGGGGCGATGGCTAACTTTACTTTATTTGGATCAAGCATAGATAATCATCCTTTCGGTTTTGTTTTTTAGAGTGGAGAGTGGAGAGTTGGGAGTGGAGAGTTGGGAGTTGAGATATTTTTTGTCTGTAATTTCATATCCTGAATTTTCAGGATCAAATTGAAAAACAAGATAAATCTCAACTCTCAACTCTCCACTCTCAACTCATATCATTAAAACTTCCTGGTTTCCTTCACATGTTCCATCAAATTCTCATACGCCGCCTGGACGCGGGGCTGGGTGGATACCTCCGCCACGCCCACGCGCCACCAGCTTTCATAGCCGGGGGTCATGGAGCCGGGCAGCACCTTGATGTCGTATAGGACGGGCTTTTCCTGCTTGAGGGCATCTTCCAACGCGGCCTTGAGTTCCTCTTCCGTATGGATGGAATAGGCTTTCAGGCCGTAGCCCGCCGCACTCGCTGCGAAATCCAGGGGCATCACGGGGCCGTCCAGTTCGCCGGAAACGGGATCACGGAAGCGGAACACGGTGCCGAAGGTGTCGTTGCCCTGATTGTTCTGCAAATTTTCAATGCAGCCCCAGCCGGAGTTATCGAACAGGCAGAAATGCACCCGCAGATGCTCCTGGAGGCAGGTGACCAGCTCGGAATGGGCCATCAGATAGGTGCCGTCCCCGAAGAAGGTGTACACCTCCCGGTCCGGGCAGGCCAGCTTCACGCCTAAGGCCCCGTTGGTTTCATACCCCATGTTGGAGAAGCCGTATTCCATGTGGTAGGTGTCCCGGTCGCCGGGGCGGAACAGGCGCTGCATATCGCCCGGCAGGCTGCCCGCGCTGCCCACAGCAATATCTTTCTTCTGCATGAATTCGTTGATGATGCCAAGGGCGCGGGTCTGGGACAGGCCGGGCCGATCGTTTTTCATATACCAATCGTCCACGATGGCGTTCCAAGCGTCCCGGGCTTTCTTTACCGCGTCGCCGTTCTGGTAATGGTAATCCTTCAAGGCGGCGGTCAGGGCGGTTAATCCCTCCCGTGCGTCGCAGAGGATGGGCTCGGCGTCCATCTTCACCGCGTCAAAGGGGCAGATGTTGATGGAAACCACCTTGGCGTCTTCCCTGAACAGCCACTTGGAGCAGGTGGTGAAGTCTGTCAGGCGGGTGCCCACGGCGATGATCACGTCGGCGTCCCTGCCGATCACGTTGGCCGCCTGTCCGCCCGTGACGCCGATGCCGCCCAAATTCAGAGGATGCGTCCAGGGCAGCACGCTCTTGCCCGCCTGGGTCTCGGAGAAGGGGATGCCAGTGGTTTCGCAGAAGGCTTTCAGCGCGTCCCCCGCGAAGGAATAGCGCACCCCGCCGCCGCAGATCACGATGGGATTCTTTGCGTTCCGAATGATTTCCGCCGCCCGTTCCGTCTGGTTCTGGGTGGGGGCGCGGCGATCAAGGTACCAGACCCGCTTCCTCAGGAAAGACACGGGATAGTCGTAGGCTTCGCCCTCCACATCCTGGGGCATGGCGAGGCACACCGCGCCGGTATCGGCAGGGTCGGTGAGCACCCGCAGGGCGTGAATCGCGGCGGTCATAAGTTGCTCGGGCCGTTCGATGCGGTCAAAGTAATGGCACACGCCCCGGAACGCGTCCGTCACCGTCTGGCCGAAGGAGGTGAAAAATTCCGCTTGCTGCAATACTGGGTCGGGCTGGCGGCAGGCGAACGTATCGCCGGGCAGCAGCAAAAGCGGAATGCGGTTGGCTGTGGCGCACCCCGCCGCCGTGACCATGTTCATGGCCCCGGGGCCGATGGAACTGACGCAGGGAATGATCTCCAGCCGGTTCTTCTGCTTGGCAAACGCCATGGCGGCCAAGGCCATGTTCTGCTCATTTTTTCCCTGCAAAAAGCGGATGTGGTGCCCGCCCTGGTTCAGCGCCTGGCCCACGCCCACCACGCAGCCGTGGCCGAACACGCCGAACATGTTGTTGACAAATTTATGCTCCTGGCCGTCCAGCTCGATATACTGGTTATCCAGGAATTGAACCAAAGCCTGCGCCATGGTCAGGCGAACGGTTTCCATGGGAATCCCTCCATTTCTGGGTTGTTCTGGGGGAAACCATTCTTTGGAGGCCAAAGAATGGTTTCCCCCAGACC
>JAFXMP010000231.1 GCA_017530275.1 Clostridia bacterium
AAGCCGTCTTTCGATCTGTTGCTTGCAGCATACTCCTTTTATCAAGTCACGCATGGTTCATCTCTCCTCACGATCCCAACCGGCTTATCCCGTTCACTAGGCATGCTTGCCCTTGTAATGGGCACGCTGACGATCCTCATCACTGCGCCTGCAATCATTGGAATCAGTATCATGCTGAACGGCGCGGAAAGACTGATCATGGCGTTGGCAAACAAAAATGATCAATCAAAAGCCAACAAAAGCCTGACAGGACAATGATCACTTTTGCTCCGTTTCATAAAACAGAAGATGTGTATGCTAGCTATTGCCATCAAGATTGTCCCCCCTATTGTGTTGAAATATATAGTTTATTCTACCACAAAGACTCGCTTGAAAAACAGATCGAAGAGGGCGAAAGCTCCCTTGTAAAACATTCTGGCTTTGCAAATACATGATTGTGATCAGTAGCGGACTGGCTATTTCACTTTGGCCCCTCGCAATTCGAGACGAGCGGATTAAAAAAAGTCAATAGATATTGCTTGATTCGAGCATTTAAAAGCAAAGATATTCAGATTATAATAGTCATGGACAATGATAAGATAGGAGTATTGCCCATGAATGTTTTAAGCATCGATATCGGCGGAACCAGTTTCCGGATAGGTGCAGTCCGGGCAGACGGAAGTCTGATCAAGTTTGATAAGGTTCCGACATCTTCCGTTTTTCGTACGGAGAACGTCCTGCATGATCTGGTTGCCTATATTCAAATGTTTTCCGGGAATAGTCCTATCGACGCGTTGGCGATTGGATTTCCCGCAACGCTGAATACTGACCGCAGCCGTATCGTGCAAGCCCCTAATATCGCGTTTATGGAAAACCTGCCGGTCTGTGAGGTATTGCGTCAAGCACTGAATATCCCTGTCTTTGCAGAGCGAGATGTGACCTTTGCCCTGTGCTTTGATATGGAAAAATATCAATTATCCGAACGTGGACTGACGTGTGGCATATACTTTGGCACCGGGATTGGAAACGCCATGCTATGGAATGGGAAGCCTGTTCTTGGCCGGCATGGAGCAGCGGGCGAATTGGGACACATCCCCGTTTGGGGCAGCACGATCCCTTGCGGCTGTGGAAATGTGGGCTGTCTGGAAGCCGTTGCAGGCGGCAAAGCAATTGCCAGGCTGCAAAGAGACAAGTATCCGGAAACGCCCATCGGCGAAATGTTCATTTCCCATGGCAACGAAGATGATTTGCTTGAGATCGTGAACGGAATGGCGATGGCCGTTGCGACAGAAATCAACATGCTGGACCCCGATCAGGTACTGGTGGGCGGCGGTGTGCTGAATATGAAGGGCTTCCCTCTGAAAGTGCTGGATCAGATGATACAAGCGCATACACGCAAACCGCTGCCCTGTGAGGATCTGCATATGATCTATACGGAGGTTGAGCCGGATAAAAGCGTGATTGGCGGCGCTGTATATGCGCGTCATGCGTTGGAAAACATGGAAGGATAAAGGAGGCGATCGCGTGCTGGAAATACTTGATCTGCAAACGGAATATCGTTCCAATCCTATCGGCCTGGATGAGAAAAAGCCGGCCTTTTCCTGGAAGCTGCAATCGGATCACCGCGGTGTCCGCCAGGTTTCCTGCCGCATCCGCGTTCTACAGGAAGGACGAACTGTATGGGACACCGGACGACTGCATACAGAGCAATCCGTTTACCATGTGTACAACGGGGAGGCGCTGACGCCTCAAACCTGCTACCGGGTGCAGGTGGATGTCTTTGATAACAAGAATGAAACCGCTTCTGCGGAAGGCTTTTTTGAAGCCGGGCTGATGCAATGGCAGAACATGGACGCCAATTGGATCACCCACGGTTTTGAAGATGATTTGATCCCCTGCGCCGTATTCCGCCGCACTTTTCTTATCAGCAAACCGCTGCTTTGGGCGAGGGCATATGTGACAGCTTTGGGCGTCTATGAAATGCATATCAACGGACAGCGGGTGGGTGATGCTTTTCTGGCTCCCGGGTGGACATCCTATCAGGAACGACTGCAGGTGCAGACTTACGATATCACATCCTGTTTGCAGGAAGAAAACAAACTGGAAGTCACCGTTGGCAATGGCTGGTACAAGGGTATCCTGGGCTTTTACGGGCAGGGAAACCATTATGGAAATCGTACGGCGTTGCTGGCGCAGATCGAATTGCGTTATATGGACGGTACGCAGGAGCGTATCTGCACGGATGAAAGCTGGCTGTCCACTACCGGCCCGCGGCGTTACAGCGAATTGTACCACGGTGAAATCATTGATTATTCTCTGTCCGAACAACCCATCGCACAGGCGCGGGCATACGATTACACGAAAGAAATTTTGGTGGGCCAGGTCAGCGAACCCGTGCGTATTACGCAGCGGGTGCCGGTCCAGCGGGTGCTGACTTCACCCAAGGGCGAAACCATCCTGGACTTCGGACAGAATCTTACCGGCGTTGTGGAAGCGCGTCTGCATTATCCCCGGGGAACAAAAATCATCCTGCGCCATGCGGAGGCGCTGGATGAACACGGCAACCTGTTTACAACCAATCTGCGAACGGCAAAAGCGACGGATACGTTTGTGTGCAGCGGACAAAAGGATGTATTCCTTCCAGCGTTCACCTATCATGGATTCCGTTACGCGGCAGTGGAGGGCATCGAAACAATCGACCCGTCCGCTTTTACCGCCTGTGTGCTGCATACGGATTTTGCCCGTCCGGGAATGTTTTCCTGTGCCAATGAAAAAATCAACCGGCTTTGGCAAAACATCGATTGGACCATGCGCTCCAATTATCTGGATATCCCGATGGATTGCCCCCAGCGGGATGAACGCCTGGGCTATACCGGCGATGCGGAGATCTTTCTGCCTACAGCGGTGTTCCATGGCCATCTGGCGCTTTTCTATCGCAAATGGCTGCGCGATTTACGGGTGGAGCAAAGCGATCTGTTCGGTATTCCTCTTTCTGTGCCTGATATTCTCAGGACCCATGTTGATGTGTCCATCTGGCATGAGGCCGCCACCATCGTGCCCTGGATCATGTATCAGACTTATGGGGATAAACGCATCCTGGAAGAGCAATACGAAAGTATGCGCTCCAGCGTGGAATATACCCGCCATCTGACCGGTGAAAAGGGTCTGCTGCAAAGCGATAACTGTTCCCAATTCGGTGACTGGGTGGCGCTGGACGCACCGAAAGGGCCGTTCCGCAAGCCGCCGGAAGGCATTATGTATCCCTCCAACGAGGAAAAAGGCGGCGGCACCGATCTTTGCATGATCGGCAACGTGTATTATCTTTATGCCATTGACATCGTGGCAAAGGCCGCCGAAGCGCTTGACAAGAGCGAGGACGCAACGGCCTGGCGCACGCTGTATCAGAACGTACTGCGGAAATTCCGGGCCGAATATATCACAGCGAATGGCCGTCTGGTCAGCGAGACACAGACAGCCGCCGCCCTGATGCTGTATTTTGACCTGGCGGAAGAAAAGGACAGAAAAGGCATTCTTGAACGGCTGAAGCTGAATCTGGTACAGCGGAAAAAGCACCTGCTCACCGGTTTTGTAGGAACCGAGTACCTGCCCCATGCGCTTAGCAAATGCGGCCTTCACCAGCTGATGGGCGATATCCTGTTCAAGGAGGACTGCCCATCCTGGCTGTATGAAGTCAATCTTGGCGCTACAACCGTATGGGAATTGTGGGATGGCGTCAATCCGGACGGCAGCTTCAACCTGTTTGAAATGAACTCGCTGAACCAGTATGGGTTCGCCACGATCGGCGATTGGCTGGTAAAAGAAGTGGCCGGGCTTTCACCTCTGGAGCCGGGATATCGAAAAAGCCGCGTTGCCCCCAGGCTGATCAAGGGCATTCCTTCCGTGCGGGCATCCTATGAAACGCCTTACGGCCTTTTATCCTGCGAATTGGCGTGCGAAAACAGCCGCATGCGCGCGATGCTCCGCATCCCGGAAAACACCACGGCGATCGTTTCTCTCCCTGGGCGGGAAACGGAAGAAATGGGCTCCGGAATCTATCAATTTGATTATGAAACCGACCTGTGCTTTGACGCAGAGCCTTATTCCGAAGACTCCACGCTGAACGCTCTGCTGGCCCAGCCTGCAGCAAACGAATACTTTATGGAAAAAGCGCCTGAGCTGGCGAACAGCGGCTTTATCCGCACCTTTGTGGGCAATATGACCATTGCAGAAATCAGAATGACACTGCCAAGAAGCTTTGTACCCCAATATGCTGTTGATCTGTTTGAAGAGATGATCGGCATGCTGAACCTTCAGGCAAAAGAAGGAGGCTTGCAGCTGTGAGGATCGCCATTGGAAATGACCATGTAGCTATTGAAATGAAGAAAGGAATCCGCGCATATCTGGAATCAAAGGGCATCGAGATGCTGGATGTGGGCACAGATTCCCCGGAGCGCTTCAACTATCCCATCAGCGGATATAAGGTAGCCCGGCTTGTGGCAGAAGGCAGGGCGGACTGCGGCGTACTGATCTGCGGGACGGGCGTGGGAATCAGCCTGGCTGCCAACAAGGTGCACGGCATCCGCGCCTGTGTATGCAGCGACCCTTATACAGCCAAGCTGTCCAAGCAGCATAACAATACCAATATCATTGCCTTCGGCGCACGGGTGATCGGTATTGAAACTGCAAAGATGATCGTGGATGAATGGCTGAACGCCGCCTATGAGGACGGACGTCATCAAGTCCGGGTGGACATGATCCGTGAGATCGAAGAAACCCAGCACCTTCGGGCAGCAGAGGAGGATGCGCAATGAAACGGCTCCTGTGTCCCAGTATGATGTGCGCCAATTACGGGCATCTGGCTGCTGAGGTGCGTGCGCTGGACGATGCCGGGGTGGACATTTTTCATTGCGACATCATGGACGGCAGCTTCGTGCCCAATTTTACCATGGGGGTCATGGATGTACAGACTATCCGGCGCTACACGGACAAGCTGGTGGATTGCCATCTGATGATCGAAAACCCCGGTAACAAAGTGGATTGGTTCATCAAAGCGGGAGCCAATATCATTTATATTCACCCGGAGTCTGAACGTTATGTGGTCAAAACGCTGGCACATATCAAAGAAATGGGCGCTGCCGCCGGCATTGCCGTCAATCCTGATACCAGCGTAGCCAGTATATCTGAAATCCTGAATCTGTGCGACTACGTCATGGTGATGACGGTGAACCCGGGCTTTGCCGGGCAGGGCTTCATAGATTTTACCCGGAAAAAAGTATGCAGCCTAGCGGAACTGAAAACGCAATATGGCTATAAGCTGATGATCGATGGCCATTGCAGCCCGGATGTGATTGAAGACCTGTCTTCCGTCGGTGCAGACGGCTTCATTCTGGGGACCAGCGCGCTTTTCCGCAAAGGGAGAAGCTACGCTGATGTAATCCGTGATTTGCGGAAAGGAGAAGAAGCATGAAAACTCTTTCTGACGCCCGGCCGCTTGTTGGGATCGTGGTCCCCACGGTGGATAACGCTTTCTTCTCCAATCTCGCAGACCACGCTGAAAGATACCTGTACGAAAAAGGATACACAGCACTGATCCTGAGCAGCGCCAATAACGCCGAAAAAGAAAAGAATCATCTGCGGTCTCTGCACGCTGCCGGGGTGGTCGGCATCCTGTGTGTCAGCGGCCTGAGCGCCATGCCGGAGAATCTGCTCCCGGAAGATCTGCCGCTGGTGTGGGTGGATCGGCACCCGCAGTCCCAACGGGACATCCCCTGTGTGGCCAACGATGATCGAGCTGCTATGGCGGAAGCAACTGAATACCTGATCCAAAAGGGATGCCGCAATATTCTGCTTTTGCCGGGTTATCTGGCTGAAATGCGCACAAGTCCCCGGGTGGTGGGGTATGAAGAAGCGCTGAAAAAGCATGGCATCATACCCAACCCTGCCTATATCCTGAACCGTGCCGGCAGGAAGCCCTCTGAAACGGAGACCGGCGAGCTGGTGCGCTCCATCCTTGCACAGGGGCTTCCGGTGGACGCGATTATCACCAGCAGTGACCGTGCTGCTTTCGGCGTGATGGCAGCGCTGCATGAAGTAGGCCTTTATGTACCGGAAGATGTGAAGCTGATCAGTTTTGATAATTCTCCTTATTCCACGATGGCATCCCCTGCCATTACCGCCTTGGATCGTCGGCCACAGGAACTGGCCGCAAGCGCCTGTGCACATTTGCTGTCCCTGCTGCGGGAAGAGACGGTGCCTGCTCTGACCATTACGCCCGTCAGCCTGATCAAGCGGGATTCTACCCGATAATAATAACAAGAGCAGTTAGGCTGCATACAAAGAAGGACTGTGAGAGTGAATCACAGCCCTTCTTCTTTCGTTAATGCATGAGTATTTGGAGAAGGTTATTGCAAGGATTGTTCATGCGTGAGCCGTGGCTAATCGAACAACTATAATTGACTTTTTTAATCTCAGTGCTATACTATATAGAAAACGATGCTCAACAAAAAAACAAAATCGTCCTACAAAAATGGGAGAAGACTTCATGAGAGAAAAAGAAAAAGAGCTTCAAAGCCTTTTACCGCTCACCGAGGAAGAACAAGTATATAAACGGTTTTATGAGCTTCGGAAAGATGCTGACGCATATAAAGCTTATATGAAAGAAATGGAGGATTATGTCCGGCAGAATCGTCTGCTGATTTTTGAGTATCCATTCGTGACGCATCCAGAGCTGCTCACGGAAAAAGATCTGTATGCGGACCTCTCCATCTCCAAAGGATCTAACGTCAATGTCGTGCGGCATCTGCGCTATACGCCGGTATTCGTGCACAGTCATTCTTTCTTTACCATGCTGTATGTCATGACAGGCCGGTGCGGGCACACGGCGGGTGGGATAGATATGCCGCTTAAGCAGGGGGATATTTTCTTCCTGCCGCCATATGTCAAGCAGACGATCGAAGTATTTGACGATGAGAGTGTGATCCTGAATCTGCATATCCGCAAAGACACTTTTGACGATGTTTTCTTCAACACCTTGCGCTACAATAATATCCTTTCTGATTTCTTTATGAGCAGTCTGTACAGTAAAGAGCCGGTACAGGGGATCCTGTTCCATACTGACGGCGATGAGGAGATTCGGGATACGGTTCTGGAAATGTATCATGAAACGAAGCTCGATGACGTATACAGCTGGCGGCTGCTGAATACAATGGTGCCGCAGCTATTTGCCAAACTGCTTCGCTATTATTCCGATCAGGCTGTATTCACCGGCGCTTCGGTTCAAAAAGCAGACAATGTGAAACTGCGTATCCTGAGCTATATCAATAACCATTATAAAACCGTCACACTGGAAGACCTGGCGGAGCATTTCAATTATTCCGTTCCTCATTGCTCCAAACTGATTCGTGATGAAACGGGTATTGGGTTCGTCGCTTTTGTACGCCGGATCAAGATGAATCATGCTGTGGCGTTGCTGCTGAATACGAAGACTGCCATTTCAGAAATCAGCAATGTTGTCGGTTATGAAAATCCTGAATCCTTTATCCGCGTTTTTCAAAAGGTGTATGGAATCACGCCGTCCGCATTCCGTAAAAAGATGCTGGAAAAAGAAGTGCTGTGATGGATTGCTTACTCATACGCTCCATGTTATTCAACCCTACCTCAGCATGCATCATCCCGCGCGTCATTCAAAAAGAAATGCACCCGCTGAACGCGCCAGAGCAGGTGCAGTTACTTCAGTCTTTAAAAGGAAAAAAGAACGAGGCACTCATTGTTACGGCTTTATTTACTGGCATGCGTGCCGGTGAACTTCTTGGATTGACATGGGATAACGTTGACTTCGATCACGGCGTGATTCACATCGTAAAGCAGTTGACTCAGTCCCGTGGGGAAGGGCATCCGTTTGCCTTCGGCACTTTGAAAAACGGAAAGACGCGCAGTATCAATCCGGCTCCTTTTGTGCTGGAAACTTTGAAAGCTCATAAGGAATATCAGGAAGAGCAGAAGCGTATAGCCGGAGACTTGTGGAACGAGGGAAAGTTCCCTAACCTCGTCTTTACGCATGCAGATGGAAGTCATCTCTCTCAGCCTACTATTTGGAAGGCATTCCAGAAGGCATTGGAGGATGCCGGGCTTGATCATCATCGTCTGCATGATTGCCGTCACACCTTCGCGGTTAATTCCATCCGTGC
>JAFXMP010000232.1 GCA_017530275.1 Clostridia bacterium
CCCTGGATGGAGGACTGGCGGAAGTTGTCGGAGTTGGATTTCATGGTCAGGCGGTACACACCCACCACGATCTGCTTCTGCTTCTTTTCCCTCGCGGCGGAGAAAGATTCGCTGTTGCCGTAGGTTCCGGCGATTTCCAGTACCCGGTCCGCAATGAAATCCTTCCTCGTACGGTTGGATTCCACGATGGCCTGGATCAGGGTCTGGGGCACATCCTGGTAATTGGCCAGCAACTGTTTGGTATCCTTGGGCAGACAGTAGCCGCCGTAGCCGAAGGAGGGATTGTTGTAATAATCGCCCACCCGGGGGTCTAAGCATACGCCCTTGATAATCGGGGCGGTTTTCAGGTTTTTGATCTCGGCGTAGGTATCCAATTCGTTAAAGTAAGATACCCGCAGGGCCAGGTAGGTGTTCACAAACAGTTTGGTAGCTTCCGCCTCCGTAAAGCCCATGAACAGGGTTTCCACGGGATTTTTCAGGGCCGCCTGACACAGCAGGGCGGCGAAGGTGTGGGCCGCTTTTTCCGTTTGTTCGTTGGTGCCCACGATGATGCGGGAGGGATACAGGTTATCGTACAGCGCTTTGGATTCCCGCAGGAATTCGGGGCTGAACAGGATATTATCCGCCTGGAACTTTTCCCGCGCGTGCTCGGTATATCCCACGGGCACGGTGGATTTGATGATGATGGCAGGTTTTTGCTTTCGTGCAGCCGTGGTTTTCAGGATCAGGCCGATCACCGCTTCCACGGCGGAACAGTCGAAGAAATTCTGCTTGGGATCGTAATTAGTGGGAGCAGCCACGATGATGAAATCGGCTTTCGCGTAAGCCTGGGCTCCGTCCGTGGTGGCGGTCAAATGCAGCGTACGCTTGCCAGCCCGGGCTTCGGCAAAGAATTTTTCGATGTACTCGTCCTGAATGGGCGATTCAAAGCGGTTCAGCTTTTCCACTTTTTCCGACAAGATGTCCACGCAGGTCACTTCGTTGTGCTGGCTCAGCAAAACCGCCAGGCTGAGGCCCACATACCCCGCGCCAGCCACCGCGATGCGGCGCGAGGGTTCGTTCTGTTCCGCGGGGGCGGCGTCAGGGGCGTATAGGTCGGTGGGTTCAAAACCCAGCACTTCCGCCAGCATTTCCAACTGCGAAATAGAGGGGGTGTATTCTTTGGATTCCAGCTTGCTCAGTACGGACCGGTGAATGCCGGTTCGTTGGGCCAGCTGCGCCTGTGACATTTTTATCGCCTTCCGGCGGGAAACCACCGTTTCCGAAAGCAGCGCCAGGGACAGCCTTCTCATGGGAAATCATCCTCCTTTTTTGGGGATGCCCGCCGCTTTTCCATTCGGAAGCGGCGGGACGCGCCACGGCTCCGCCCGTGCGCTCATTCATTCCTGCATTGAAATGTTGCTGTGAGTAACACAAAAAGGTTTTTCAAGTCTGATTGCCATTATATTACCATTTATTCCAGCAGAAGTCAATCAAAAATCGGTCTGAAAATGGATAAAAATGAAGAAAAAATAAAGGCAGATCAAAAAAACAGCAAGTTGTTGCTGAAAACAACAAAAAAGCACCCCCCCCGCCCGACGGGTATGGACAGAGGAGGAAATATGCTTATTGATCAAGGGTGGGCTCATTACATCAGCGGACGAAGGATGACCGCGCTTTGGGCTTCCATGGAAATCTGGAACTGACCCTTTTCGGCATGCCCGGCGAGTTCATCTGTTTTTTGAAATCCCTGGGCATTCGTAGTGAAAACGCGGTGAATAGCGATGCCATCCGGCACGCCCGCGTCCCGTACCGACAGAGACACTTCCTGGGCGTGATCCAGATTATTGCAGACCACCAGGACCACGGAATTTTCGTCGAATCGGGCGTAAGCGATCAATCCGTCCCCTGCGCACAAAGCTTTTATGCTGCCGCGTTTAAGGACGGGCAGTTCTCCGCGCAGATGTGTCAATGCCTGATGCATTTCGATCAGCGTCTGGTTTTCATGACCCCAGGGATAGGTGCGGCGGTTGTCCGGGTCGGTCCAGCCCACCAGACCGGCCTCGTCGCCGTAATAGATGGTCGGCGCGCCGGGCCAGGTCATTTGAATGACCACCGCCTCCTGGAATACCGGCACCTGCACGCCCTCTTCCGCCGCTTCGCTGCCTGCGGACTGCAGCCTGCCCACCCGCCCATTGGTGCGAGTGAGGAAACGGCTGTGATCGTGATTGCTCAGTTCATTCATGGCGCAATGCAGGCTGGGGGTGGGCAGGCGGCTCATGTTTTCTCCCATAATGGCGAAAAACGCGGGGCCATTCTGGTACAAGTCGTCTCTCCGATAATCGGAGTGCTTCTCTATACCGGTGAGGAACCAGGTCACGGGTTCCATAAAGGCGTCGTAGTTCATCACCGTGTCCCATTCGTTTCCCTGCAGCCACGAGGAAGGGTCGCCGTAATGCTCGGCCAGGATCACCATGTTGGGATTCGCCCGCTTGACCCGGCGGCGGAATTCCTGCCAGAACAGATGGTTGAATTCCCGGCTGTGGCCCAGGTCAGCCCCTACGTCCAGCCGCCAGCCGTCGATGGAATAAGGCGGGGAAGCCCATTTTTCCGCAACCCGCAGAATCTCCTCGCACAGCTCGCTGGAACCCTCATAGTTCAGTTTGGGCAGCGTTTCCACGCCCCACCAGGCGTCGTAATTCTTGGGGCCGCTGAATCGGAAATAGTTCCGATAGGGACTTTCTGGGTTGCCGTAAGCTCCCGGCAGATAGTTCCCGGATTGCTGGTAAATGCCTTCTCTGTCCATCCACCGGTTGAAGGAACCGCAGTGGTTGAACACCCCGTCCAGAATGATCTTCATGCCCCGGTGATGCAGTTCCTGACAGAAGCGGGCGAAAAACGTGTCGCTGCCCTTAAGGTTCATGCCGCTGGTGGTGCGCAGGATGTATTGGGCGGCGGCGGTATTCTTCCGTTCGCTCTTTTTGAGCGGCGCTTCTTTATCCTGGATCACCACGGTCAGGTGGGGATCGATATGATCGTAGTCTTGGGTGTCGTATTTATGACTGGAGGGAGATACGAAGATGGGGTTGAAGTAAAGGACCTCCACGCCCAGTTCCTGCAAATAATCCAGTTTGTCCATCACGCCCTTGAGGTCCCCGCCGTAAAACACCCGGTAATCCCCGATCTGGGGCGGCTCATCCCAATGAGCGGCATGCCGGATATAACCTCCGGAATAGTAGTATTCCCTGTTCCGTACGTCGTTGCGGATATCGCCGTTATAAAACCGGTCCGGGAAGATCTGATACTGCACCGCGCCTTTGGCCCATTCCGGCACATGAAAGCCGGGCAGGATGCGGAAGGAGTGGGCGGGATCGGGGAAGGGAACGGAATCGGTCAGCGCCGCCCCCGTGCGAAGGTAATGGATATATTTTCCCTTCCAGGCGATCAGGAAGGCGTAGAAAACGGGCGACGCGTTCTTCACGGAAAATTCTGTTTCATACCAGTCGAACACATCGTCTGTTTTGAACCGCCGCATATTGGAGACGCGGGTGGGCATCCCCGTCAAAAACGTCACCTGGGCTCCGGCGTTTTTGAGGATGCGCAGGCGAATAGACACCGTATCGCCCACCTCGGGCTCGGCGGGGGTGCGGAATAAAGGTGTTTCATCGCTGAAAATTGAAGAAATCAGTTCCTTTTCTTCTACGGGGGAATTAGGCATGGGCTCCTACTCCTTTGAAGTGAATTATTTGGCCGTCATAGAATGGACCAATAGGGCGGCGCGAGGATCAATATATTCTCTTTTATAGCTTATAAAGGGAGATCTGCATGGTTTTTATGTGGGAAACTCAAAGATGACGGCTTCAAAGGGCCGCAGGCTGTAGGTGAGGCGGTGGGAATAGCCGTCGCATTCCTGCCAGTCGGCGGTTAGGGGCGGGATGCCGCCGATCTCGGCGGGATTTCCCTGTCCGGGCAGGCTGTCGTAGGTGCTGAAAACGCGCTTGTACAGGCCGCCGAAGGGCACGCCCACGGAATAATCGTGGTAGGATACCGGGGAGAAATTCAGCACCACCAGCACCGCGCCGTCATAGTTCCAGGGATTGCGGCGGATGAAAGCCAAAATATTGCGGTTGGCGTCGCCCTTATTGACCCACTCGAAGGTGGCAGGGTTCTTGCTGTCGCTGTGCAGGCTGGGATACATCTTGTACAGGCCCAGCAGATTGCGCACGCACTGCATCACGTCCCGGTGGGCGAAGTCGTCCGTCAAATGCCAGTCAATGCTGTGCTTCACGTCCCACTCTTTTTCCTGGGCGAACTCCTGGCCCATGAACAAAAGCTTTTTGCCGGGGAAGGTGAACTGCCAGGTGTACAGGGCTTTGAGCTCGCCCATCCGATCCTGCTTTTCGCCCGGCGCTTTCTTTACCATTGTGCCCTTGCCGTACACCACCTCGTCGTGGCTCAGCACAAGAATGAAATTCTCTGTGAAAGCGTAATCCGCGATGTGGGTCATTATTTCATGATGGTATTTCCGGTATATAGGGTCAAAATTCATATACCGGATCGTGTCGTTCATCCAGCCCATATTCCACTTAAAGGTAAAGCCTAAGCCGCCCTGCTTCACATCCGCCGTGATGCCCCATTCATCGGATGAATCCTCAGCGATGAGGAAGCCGGTAGTGTTTCCGCAGACCTCATAATTGAGCTGACGCATAAAGTCCATGCTTTCCAGGTTCATGCGCCCGCTGAATCGATTGGGCCGCCATTCGGAGCGGTCATAGTCGTTATAGAGCATGGAGGCCACCGCGTCCACACGAAGGGCGTCCACGTGGAACTCCTTGATCCAGTACATGGCGTTGGCGATCAGGAAGGAGCGCACCTCGGGCTTGCCGTGGTCAAAGGCTAAGGTGCCCCAGACGGGGAATTCCCGGCGCAGGGGATCGCTGTTTTCATAGAGGGGCGTTCCGTCGAACCAGCCCATGGCGAAAGCGTCCTTGGGGAAGTGGGCGGGCACCCAGTCCAAAATCACGCCGATGCCTGCCCGGTGCAGGGTGTTTACGAAGGAACGGAAGTCATCGGGCGTTCCGTAGCGGCTGGTGGGGGCGTAATACCCCGTCACCTGATAGCCCCAGGACAGGTCGAAGGGATGCTCACAGATACCCATGAGCTCCACGTGGGTGTAGCCCATGTAGGTGACGTAATTCACCAGATCGTCCGCAAGCTGGGTATAATTGAGGAAGCCGTCCTCGTCCTCCGGCCCGCGATAGCCCTTCTTCCAGGAGCCAAGATGCACTTCATAAATGGACATAGGGCGTTCCAGCACCTTGGTATTGTCCCGCTGGGCCTGGTGCGCGTCGTCCGACCACTGGAAGTTGTCCAGCCCCCATACAATGGAGGCGTTGTTGGGCCGCTTTTCAAACCAGAAACCGTAGGGGTCGCTCTTATAACGCTTCACTCCATCCGCGCCGGTGACCACATAGCGGTAAGCGTCGCCCTGGCCCACATCCGCCAAAAAACATTCCCACACGCCGCTGTCGCCTTCGCTGCGGTGCATCCACTTTTCGTTTTCCCAGCCGGTCTTGGCGGTAATCACAGAAACGTACTGGGCATTGGGGGCCCACACATTGAACCACGTGCCCTTCACGCCCTCGGCTTCGCCGGAATGCGCCCCTAACTTGCGGTAAACCTCGTAGTCGGTGCCCTGGTGGAACAGGAAGCTGTCGAAACCGGTGAATACTTTTCTGGTTTCGTTGTCCATGCGTTTGTCCTTCCTTTCGCTTGCTTAAGTTTGCCGGGGGGAGGATGATAGAGACGAATTGGGCTTCAAGGAAATTTGGAGTTGGCTGCCGCTGAAATGGCCTATGATCCTGCCGGACGCCCTGGGCGGTCATGAGGAACAAGGGCGTTTCATTGGTGAAACGGAAGAAATTTGTTTTTCTGCCTGTCTATCGATCCGACGACTGAACAATTGCGGATTTGCCGTTTATTTTGCGGGAAAAATGCCATAGGCTCCGTTGCTATGCTGTTTGGAAATGATTTCTTTCTGTTCATGGAAAGGGGGGAGACCTGGGGCTGGAGCCGGTCACGTCCATCACCCGGAAGGCGGTGCGGATAATTCATTATACACCGATTCAGTCCGCAGCGTCTATACTCTGTACAAAATATATTTACAAAAAAAGAGGAACGACCGGAATGGATCGCTCCTCCAGAGAAAACAAACCGGGTCAGGCCGCCGCCTGCTTTTCGGCCAGCAGTTTTTTTGCGCTGACAATGCGCACGCAGAGGGTGAAAATCTCCATGGCGGTTTTCAGGTCCGCCAGGCAGGGATAGGTGGGCGCGATGCGGATATTGGAATCGTTGGGGTCCTTGCCGTAGGGCCAGGTGGCGCCGGCGGGGGTCATGGTGACGCCGGCTTTTTTGGCCAAAGCTACAATGTCCTTGGCGCAGCCCGGCAGGGAGTCAAACAGGATGAAATAACCGCCCAGAGGACAGGTCCAGGCGCCCACTTCCAGCCCTGCCAGGTCCTTTTCCAGCGTCGCTTCCACTGCCTCAAATTTGGGACGGATGATTTCAGCGTGCTTGCGCATATGCTCCACCATGCCGTGAATGTCGCCGAAGAAGCGCACGTGGCGAAGCTGGTTCACCTTATCGTGACCGATGGTCTGCCGCCGCAGGTAGGATACGAAATCTTCCATATTGTTGGGGCTGGTAGCGATGGCGGCGATGCCGCTGCCGGGGAAGGTGATCTTGGAAGTGGAAGAAAATTTGTACACCAGATCGGGGTTCCCCGCCCGTTTGCATTCAGCCAGGATCTCGATCAGATAATCCTGCTTGTGATCGTACAAATGGTGCATCCCATAGGAGTTATCCCAGAAAATGCGGAAATCCGGCGCGGCGGGTTCAAGCCGGGCAAAGCGCCGCACGGTTTCGTCGCTGTAAGAAATGCCCTGTGGATTGGAATACTTGGGCACGCACCAGATACCCTTTATGGTTTCATCCTCCCGCACCAGCTTTTCCACGATGTCCATATCGGGGCCGGTGGGCGTCATGGGCACGGGAATCATTTTGATGCCAAAATACTCGGTGATGGCAAAATGCCGGTCATAGCCGGGTACGGGGCACAGGAATTTCACTTCCGGCAGGCGGCACCAGGGCGTACTTCCCATGACGCCGTGGGTCCATACCCGGCTGATAGTATCGAACATTACGTTCAGGGAGGAGTTGCCGTAGATGATGATGTCCCGGGGGTTGTTTTCCATCATATCCCCCAGCAATTCCCGGGCTTCCTGAATTCCCGTCAGCTGGCCGTAATTGCGGCAGTCCGTGCCATCCTCACAGGTGAGATCGCTGGAAGAGTCCAGCACATCCATCATGCCCATAGAAAGGTCCAGCTGCTCCTGGCAGGGTTTGCCGCGGCTCATATCCAGATGCATGCCCAAAGCCTGCACCCGCTTGTACTGCGCCTTCAGCTGCGCCAGCTCGGTGTTCAGTTCTTCCACGGTCATTTCCTGATAAGACTTCATGGCGTTTCCCCTTCCATCGTCAAAAATGAATTATCTCATCATTCATCCTGCAAAATTACGGCGTATTCTATGCTTGTAAGCCCACATTTTGCAGGCTGCAAAAATTAATTTCGCATCTTGTATCGATGCCTGTCCAGATTATCACAATCAGGCGCAAAATGCAAGGGCAGCGCAGCACCTGACGGAATAAAGATTGTCTTTTTCCTGTTTTTCCAGGCAGGAAAAGGCTTGATCCTGTTCATACCTATGCGGGAGAAGACGATTTGTTTCCGTTGGATAAAGAAAACAGTAAATTTTCAGGTCAGACATTGCCATTTTTCCCGTATCGGGTATAATACCAGTATAGCTCTTGATCATACTGTTTCCACGATGCAGAAAATGAAAGGAACAATGCAATGAAAATACTGTTGACCGGCGCCCGTGGATTTGTTGGCGCAAGGATCGCTGACGATTTTCCGGTCATCGCCGCACCTTCCCTGAGAAACGCCGCGGAGGACGATGTGAAACGGCTGATGGACGAAACGGAACCGGACGCTATCGTTCACACTGCCGCAATATCCGATATCCCCACCTGTGAAAAGAATCCGGAGGCCTCCTATCATGCCAATGTGCAGCTGCCGGTGTGGATAGCGAAAACCGGCATCAAGGCCGTTTTGTTCAGCACCGATCAGGTATACGGCGGCTGCGAAGGGAGCGGACCCTACACGGAAGATGAAACGGCTCCGGCCAATCTTTACGCCCGCCACAAACTGGAAATGGAGCGGCGGGTTTTGGATGCAAATCCGTCCGCCGTGCTGCTGCGCGCCACCTGGATGTACGATATGCCCCTGTACGGCGTAAGTAACCGCGGCAATTTCCTGGTGAATATGCTGTTTGGGCGGGAGGCCGCGTTTTCCGGTACGCAGTACCGCGCCGTCACATACGTTCGCGAGGTGGCGCGGTGGACGGAACAAGCCCTGTCCCTGCCCGGCGGCAGCTACAATTTCGGAAGCGAAAACAGCCTGACCATGCTGGAAACTGCCCAATGGCTGAAAAAACGCTTGAACCTGCCCATCACGCTGCATGACGCCGGGCCGCGTCCTCATCTTTGGATGAACTGCGGAAAGGCGAAAGCCCAGGGCATCCAATTCATGGATACGTTGGATGGGCTGGAACAATGCATCCAGGACTACGCTTTATAGAACGAGGTGAAGTCTCATGTCGATCATCGCCGCTTACATGGTTCCTCATCCGCCGCTGATCGTGCCCGAGGTAGGCCGCGGCGGAGAAAAACAGATTAATAAAACGAGCGCTGCTTACGAGAAAGCGGCGCGGGAAATCGCCGCCCTGAAGCCGGAAACCATCGTGATTTCCAGCCCCCACGCCACGATGTACGCCGATTACTTCCATCTTTCTCCCGGCAAAAGCGCAGAAGGCAACCTCGCGCAGTTTCACGCTCCTCAAGTGCGCTTCAAAGAGGAATACGATACGGAACTGGTGAAGGCCATTGAAGGGATCGCAAAAGAAAGCGGTTTCCCCGCGGGGACGCAGGGACAGCGAAACCCGGAACTGGACCACGGCGTTATGGTGCCGCTGTATTTCATTCGCCAGTTTTATTCCGGTTTTAGACTGGTCAGGATCGGGCTTTCCGGCCTGCCCCTGGAGGATCACTACCATCTGGGGCAGATGATCCGGCAGGCGGCGGACGAAACGGGCCGCAGGGTGGTGTACGTCGCCAGCGGCGATCTTTCCCATAAATTGCAGGAATACGGCCCTTATGGTTTCGCGCCGGAAGGCCCCCAATATGACGAACGCATCATGGACGTGTGCGGCCGGGCGGATTTTGGCGAGCTGTTCGATTTCGACGAGGGCTTCTGCGACCGGGCGGCGGAGTGCGGCCACCGTTCCTTTGTCATGATGTCCGGCGCGCTGGATGGGCAGGCGGTAGAAGCTGAACGCTTGTCCCATGAGGACGTGACAGGCGTGGGCTACGGCATCTGTTCTTTCCGTCCCACCAGACCGGACCCCAGCCGCCGCTTCCTGGACATCCGGCAGGCGGAACAGGAAAAGCTGGTTTCCGAAAAACGGGCGCAAGCCGATCCCTTTGTGCGGCTGGCCTGGCAGAGCGTGGAAAGCTATGTGCGCTATCGCCGAATCATGGAAGTGCCGGAGGGACTGCCTTCGGAGCTTACGGACCGCCGGGCGGGCGCGTTCGTATCCATCCACAAGCAGGGGCGGCTGCGGGGCTGCATCGGCACCATATCGCCCACCCGGTCCAGTTTGGCGGAGGAAATCATTTGCAACGCCGTCAGCGCCGCGGCCCGGGACCCTCGCTTCGATCCCATCCGGCCCGATGAATTGAAGCTGTTGGAAATCAATGTGGACGTGCTGGGCGAGCCAGAGGACATCGCTTCCGAAGCTGAACTGGACGTGAAACATTACGGGGTGATCGTCAGCCGGGATCATCGCCGGGGGCTGCTGCTGCCTGATCTGGAAGGCGTGGACACGGTGGAAAAGCAGATCGCCATCGCCCGGCAGAAGGCGGGCATCGGACCCAAAGAACCGGTGAAACTGCAGCGCTTTGAAGTGGTGCGGCATACCTGAGGGGGAGAGAAAAATGGCGCGGTGCGACGTGTGCTTTCATCACTGCGAGATTCCGGAGGGACAAAGGGGCTTCTGCGACGCGCGGAAATGCGTAAAAGACGCGGTGATCCCGGAAAACTACGGCAGGATCACCGGACTGGCGTTGGACCCCATCGAAAAAAAGCCCCTGCGGCGCTTTCATCCCGGCGGCATGATCCTGTCAGCGGGCAGCTATGGCTGCAACCTGCGCTGTCCCTTTTGCCAGAATCACGACATTTCCTGGTCCGCGGAGGCCATGGACTATGCGGAAAAGGAAGAAACCGTCACGCCCGAAGCGCTGGCCAATCTGGCTGTGCGATTGAAGCCCCGGGGAAACATTGGTCTGGCCTTCACCTACAACGAGCCGCTGATCGGCTGGGAGTTCGTGCGGGATACCGCGAAGTTGATCCGCCAGGCCGGGCTTGTGAATGTGCTGGTCACCAACGGCACGGCGGAATTGCCTATTTTGGAGGAGCTTTTGCCGCATATCGACGCCATGAACATCGATCTCAAGGGCTTCACCGACCGTTATTATACCCAGGTGCTGGGCGGCAGTCTTGACATGGTGAAAAAGTTTATCGTTCAGGCGGTGAAGCGGTGCCACGTGGAGCTGACTACGCTGATCGTGCCCCGCGAGAACGATTCAGAGGAGGAGATACGGGCCTTGACCGATTGGGTGGCAGGCCTGAAAAACGCGGACGGTCAGATCATCGGCCCTGAAATCCCGCTGCACATTTCCCGCTTTTTCCCGCGCTTTCACATGACGGACCGCCCGGCCACGGATGTGAATTGCGTTTACCGCCTGGCGGAGGTGGCGCGGGAAAAGCTGAAATACGTGTATACGGGGAACTGCTGAAAAGGGGAACGGCCTATTCGCCGCCCCCCCTTTTGATTTACTGTTCTTTTTTTCCCACAAGCACGCCGGTCACTTCGATCACATTCCGGTGCTTGATATCCCTTGGCTCAAAGTGAAGGATATTGTAAACCACCTGCATCACCGCCCCGGCGCCGAATGTGCTGATCAGCGTGCCGATGCCCACCGGGCCGCCCAGCAGCCATCCGACCAGCAGTACCGCGGCCCACAGCAGAATTTCCACCAGGCCGATGGGGAGCCTGGGCAGCCGCTTCCCGATGCCAACCAACAGGGAATCCCTGGGTCCGCAGCACTGCCCGGCTTTCATGTAAATCCACATACCCAGCGCCATGAACACGAAGCCCAGCACCATCACGGCGATGCCCACCCAAAGGTTTTGGTTTTCGGGGAAGGGATTCAAATCGTTGTACATCTGCACGAAGTTTCCCGTCAGCAGGGCGTCAATGATGGTGCCGTACCCGATCCGTTCATGCAGGCACAGGTCGATCCCTAAAATGATCACCGCCATCACCGTCATGGACAGGCCGTAATTCAGCGGCGTATGATACGATATACCCATGCCTAAGCAGTCCCAGGGGGCCAGGCCGATGTTGGCGAAGATCGTCAGATGAACGCCGAACGCGAAAACCAGCAGGCCCAATACGATTTGCACCCATTGCAGCAGGATCGTTTTTCTGCTTATCAATTCCTTTTTTCTCTCCCGTTCTTCAAATAATCCCGCAGCACCCGCAGCCCGGCCGTTGGCACGCAGAACCGCTTCCGGCTGATTTGAATTTCTTTCCACACTTCTTCCAGATCGAACCATCGCGCCTCGTCCACCTCGGACGCCTGGAGCGTCAGGTCATGGACCTCCACAGGGGCAGCGTAAACATACACCCACGTGATTTCGTTATCTCTGAAAAGCCGCCCGTGGAATGTTTTCTCATAGTGGATGCGGAATTTTCCCGCGAAGGCCAGTTCCTCCGGCTCCGCTCCAATCCCCAATTCCTCTTTCAATTCCCGCAGGGCGGAGGGCAGCGGTTCCTCACCCGCCGGGATGTGGCCCGCGGAAGACGTATCGTACATGCCGGGAAAGGACTCTTTCTCCATGCTCCGTTTTTGAAGCAGGATATCATATCCGCCGTTCTTCTCCCGCGCGATCCATACATGCGCCGTGCGGTGCAGAACGCCTTCCCTGTGGGCGTCGTCCCGGCTGACGGTTTCGCCGGTGGGCTGGCCGTCCTCATTGCAGATATCGAGGTATTCCATGATCATCCCCCCCGCGTCGATTTACTGCGTTTATTATACGCGCACTGGAAAAGAAAGGCAAGAAAAAAACGCCCCCGTCCGCTCATCGGCAGACGGGGGCGCGGATGTATGACGCGGTTAGACCAGCTGGCGGCGGGCTCGTTCTTTTTCGGCGGCGGCGTCGTCGGCGGGGTACCACATGGGTTCCACCAGATGCACGCTGCAGGCTTCTCCCTGGGAGAAGGCAATGCGGTGGGGCGTCTGCACTTTCAAAAGCTGCTCGCCCACGGGCACCAGGTACTCGGTGCGGTCGGTAAGGAAGATGCGCTTTTCCACATGGGTGGCGAAGCCGCCTTCGCCGGGGCCGGTGAGGGCGATTTCGTTGGGCCGGGTGGCCACCACCATTTCAGGGGCGGCGTCCGGGGGCACGGGTAAATCGAGCGCCTGATCCGTGTGACCCTTGGGGTAGGCTTTGCCGTCCTTCACAGTCACGCTGATGAAGGTGCTCTCCCCCAGGAAATTGTGAACGAAGCGGTTGCATGGCTTGTTGTACAGGTTTTCCGGGGTGTCGATCTGCATGATCTTGCCCATGTCGCACACCATCATGCGGTCGGAAATGGCCATGGCCTCGGATTGGTCGTGGGTGACGAAAATGATGGTGAAATTGAATTTACGCTGCAGGGCTTTGATTTCAAAGCGCATGGTTTCCCGCAGCTTGGGGTCCAAGTTGGACAGGGGCTCGTCCAGCAGCATCACCTTGGGATTGGTCACGATGGCGCGGGCCAGGGCGATGCGCTGCTGCTGGCCGCCGGAGAGGTCGCCGGGGAACACCTTTTCAAGGCCCGTCAGGCTGGTGTGGTGCAGGGCTTCGTTCACGCGCCGGACGATGTCCGTTTTGTTCACCTTCTGGATGCGCAGGGGGAAGGCCACGTTTTCAAACACGTTCATGTGGGGCCACACGGCGAACGCCTGGAACACCATGCCCAGGCCGCGCTCCTCGGGCGGCACGTACAGGTTCTTTTTCCGGCTGGACACCAGCTTGCCGCACAGCTCGATTTCGCCCTCGGTCAGGTCCTCGAACCCGGCGATCATGCGCAGGGTGGTGGATTTGCCGCAGCCGGAGGGGCCTAAGAATGAAAAGCATTCCCCCTCGTGCACGCTCAGGTTGAAATCGTCCACGGCCACAATATCGCCCAGGGTTTTGGTGGTGAACCGTTTGGTGACGTGGTTCAATACGATTTGATCCGCCATCGCTCAAACCCCCTTCTTATCCTTGGTCAGCTTGGTGACGATGGTATTCAGGATGATGATGATACCAATGGCCACCGTCGCCAGGGCCGCCGCCTGCGGGATCATGCCCGCGTCGCGGAGGGAGTAGATCTGCACGCCCAGGGTGCGGGTGTAGGGGCCGTAGAGCAGAATGGAGGTGGTCACCTCACGCATGGCGGGCAGGAAGATCAGGAAGAATCCGCTCACCATGGCGGGCCGGATCAGGGGCAGGGTGATATCCGCCAGGCCCTCCGTATGGCTGGCCCCGCAGACGCGGGCGGCTTCCTCCAGGGAGGAATGCACCTGCAAGAGCGCCGCCGAGGAGGTTTTCATGCTGAAGCTCAGGTATCTTGCCAGGTACGCTACCAGGATGATCCAGATGGTGTTGTACAGGTTGATGCCCGCGATGCGGCCGCTCCAGGCCAGGATCACGCCGATGGACAGCACCGTGCCGGGAATGGCGTAGGGCAGCATCGAAATCACTTCCAGCACGCCCTTTCCCTTGGGCCTGATCTTTTGCACCACGTAGGCCACCAGGGTACCGAGGAACATGCAGATGATGCCCGCCGTGATGGACACGAACAGGGAATTGCGGATGGAGGCGATGGTGCCGTTGGCGGAGAACACCTTTTCATACTGGGCGAAGGTGAAGTTCTTGAATTCCAGGGGCAGGCCGTAGGCTTTCAGGAAGGAAATGAGCACGATCATCACCAGGGGCACGATCACGATGAGCACCAGGGTGAGGATCGCCAGCAGGAAGAGGGGAATCTTCGCGCCCCGCAGCTTGATCAGCGTGGGACGCATGGATTTGCCCTTGATGATGTCGTAGCTGCCGGAGGACAATATTCTGTTTTGCAGGATCAGGGCCAGCGCCACCACCACCACCAGCATGACAGACAGGGCCGCGCCTTGGCGGATGCCGTCAAAGGAGCCGCCAGAATTGTAGATGACCGCGTAAATGCGGGTGGGCAGGGTGTAAATGCCCTTGGCGTAGCCCAAGATGGAGGGCACGCCGAAGTGGGCCAGGGAGGTGGTGAGGATCAGCAGGGCTCCGGCGGAAATGGCGGGCTTCACCAGGGGCAATGTGATCTTCCAGATCACTTGGCGCTGCCTTGCCCCGGCGATGCGGGCGGATTCCTCCAGGGTGGGGTCCATGCGCTCCAGGGCGGACACCACCTGCATGAACACGAAGGGGAAGTAATAGCTGACCTCCACGAACACGATGCCCCATACGGAATTGATGTTGATGGGCATGGCGCTCAGGTGGAACAGATCGCGCAGCCATTTGTTGATGTAGCCCGAGCGGCCGTTGAACATCATATCCCAGGCCATGGCCCCCAGGAACGGCGGGAACATGTAGGGAATATTGAACAGCGCCCGCATCAGGCCCTTGGCCGGAATATCGCTTCGGCCTAAGAGCCAGGCGTAAAACACGCCCATGATGGTACCCAAAATGGTGGCGAACACGGCGATTTTCAGGGTGTTCCACATGGCCTCCAGGTTCTTGCCGTCCGTCACCTGCTCCACGAACATTTCGACTTCCAATTTGCCTTCGTTAAAGAAAGCGTTGTAAATGATCATCACGATGGGGATGACCACGATGATCAGCAGCAGCACGAAGCACACCACCGTCATCACCTTATCCATGTTCAGGCGCTTGCGCCCGTCCACGGCCGCCAATTCGGCGCTGACGCCGCCAAAGCGTTTCACGCGGACGCGCCTCCTTTCTTCGCGGGATAGCAGCGGGTGTTCAGGAACCGGATGCCCACCGTTTCCCCTTCATTGGCGATGCCCTTGGTGCGGGCGTCCAGCATGGACTGCTGCACGCGGATCTGCTTCTTTCCCAGGGACAGGAAGTAATTGTATTCGCTGCCCAGGAACACCCGGGAATCTACCTTGGCTTTCAGGGGAGATTGATTATCGAACACGATATCGTTGGGCCGCACGCCGATTTCCCAGCCGCCGCCCATGGCCTCGGCGGGCACGTCGCCGGGATAGGGGATTTTTTCGCCGCAGTCCAAGCACAGGCCGCTTCCGCTCTTTTCCAGGGGCAGGAAATTGGAAACGCCGATGAACTCGAAGGTGAATCGGTTGGCCGGGCGCAGGATGATTTCCTCGTCGGTTCCGTACTGGCAGAGGGTGCCGTCCTGCTCCATGATGGCCATTTTATCGCACAGCTGCAGAGCGGACTGCTGATCGTGGGTGATATAGAGAATTGTGGCGTTCAGCCGCTTCTGGATCATGCGGATCTCCAGCAGCATTTCTTCCCGCAGCTTGGCGTCCAGGTTGGTGATCGGTTCGTCCATCACCAGCAGATCGCTGTCGATCACCAGCGCCCGGGCGATAGCCACGCGCTGCTGCTGGCCGCCGGAAAGCTGGTTGGGCAGGTGATTGGCGTATTCCGTCATGTGCACCTGCTCCAAGGCGCGCAGGGCCCGCTGCCTGATTTCATCCTTGGGCCTGCGCTGCTTTTTCAGGGGATAGCTCACGTTTTCCAGCACGGTCATGTGGGGCCACACGGCGTAGTCCTGGAACACGATGCCGATATTGCGCTTTTCCGCCGGTACGTTCACGCGCTTCTGGGCGTCGAACAGCACCCGGTCGCCCACGGTGATGGAGCCCGTTTCCGGCTTGATCAGCCCTAACAGCGCCCGCACCAGCGTGGTTTTCCCGCAGCCGGAGGGACCCACCAGGCACACGATCTTTCCGCTTTCCACTTCCAGGGAAAAATGCTCCAATACCGTGTTCGCGCCGTAGCGGAAGGTGATATTGTCAAATTTCACATTTGCCATCGATCATTCTCCTAATCCGGATAAACCGGAGGAGTTTCTGGGGGAAACCGCTCTTTGGAGGCCAAAGAGCGGTTTCCCCCAGGCCCCCTTCCGAGAAATCCATAAAGGTTTTCGGATTTTTTGCCAGCTCGTGAAAACTTTCGTTTATAAGCGGCTCATCGCTTTCTCTATCGTCGTTTGATAGAAAAAAGCGGGCATGCCCGCCGGTGAAACGGACGCGCATGCCCAAGGGGAGAAATCGGTTACTTGTTGAAAATCTTATTGAAGGTTTCCAGATAGTTCTGCAGGTTTTCGCCCAGGTCGTTGTAATCCACGGGCATGTTGACGGCGGCGATGGCGGAGGTGTCCACCTGCATTTCCACGTCGTCGCGGACGGACACCAGATTGTTGGCGACCAGCACTTCCTGGCCTTCCTTGGACAGGATGAAGTCCATCAGCAGCTTGGCGTTTTCTTCATTGGCGCAGCCCTTGATCATAGCAATGGGGCTGGTCATGGTGATCACGTCTTCCGTGGTGTAATGGAACGCCATGGGGGAACCTTCGGCGATCAGGTTGGCGGACACATAGTCTAAGCAGATGCCCACCTGATAGGAGGCGTCGGCCACGCGGTTATGGGTGGCGGTGGTGCCGCTTTCCAGCTCCACGCCGTTGGCCTTGAGCGCTTCAAAGTAGGCGGGGCCGTACTTTTCGCTCTGCATCATGGCGGCCATCCAATACTTGGTGGTGGAAGCCTGGGAGGGGTCGGTCATGACGATCTGGTTGTTCCACTTGGGGTCCAGCAGATCGTTCCAGGTCTTGGGGGCGTCCGCTTCATCCACGCCGATGAACCAGGCGATGCCCATGGTCACCAGACGGCCGGCGGTGTAGTACCCATCGGGGTCCATGTATTCCTTGGCGATATGGTCCGTTTCAGGAGACACATAGGGCGTA
>JAFXMP010000233.1 GCA_017530275.1 Clostridia bacterium
AACCGGCCTGGTTTGGTCGATCCTCTTGCTTATTACCTGAGAAATACTTGAATTCTTGTTACGATGTAGCGCCGTATACCTGACCGGTACGTACGGTGCAATGAGAGGGGCGAGGACTATTGCCCTCCCTCTACTCTATTAGCTGTTTCGCGGAAAAGGTTCATTCCAGCGCCCATTCCGGCAGGGCGGGCAGCACGCGGCCTCCAGCCTCGCACAGTTCGGAAACGGTCACCAGGGTATAGCCCATTTCCTGATAGCGGGGGATCATTTGGTCCAGAATGGAGGGAGTATTAAAGCCGTCCAGGTGGAACAGAATGATCACGCCGTTATCGATGCGGGAATCGCCCTTGGTTTCTGTAATGCGTTTGATCACCTTTTCGGGGGCTTTGGCGAAAGCGGTGTCCCAGTCGTGAGAGTCCGCCGTCCACAGGCACGTTTCCATGCCCTCGGACCGGGCGAAGGAGGTGATCTTCCAGTTGAATTCCCCGAAGGGGGGACGGAAGAAGCGGGGATTCACTCCTAAGTTCTCCCGGATGATTTCGGCGGTGTGGCGCACCTGATAGGCCCAGCTGTCCAGGTTGTCCTTGTCGGGCATGTGGGGATGGGAATAGCTGTGATTGCCGATTTCATGGCCTGCAGCTACGATTTTTTTGGCTTCCTCCGGAAAGTGTTCCACAAACTGGCCGGTCATGAAGAAGGTGCATTTGATACCGTACTTGTCCAGCACTTCCAAGAACTTGTCCGTGGGGCCGCCCACATACGCGCAGTCGATGGTGATGCACATGAGGGGCTGATCGGTTTCGATCTTCTGGATCACCTTCCGGTGCCGGTCGGTGATTGCCAGATAGCTTTCGTTGGCGTTGACTTGGACCCCATCGAACCATACGGACAGGTTATGGCCTCCCTCCTGGCTGTCCAAGGGGGTAAAGGAGAAATTGTATTCCTTCGCGCCGGGCTTGTAATTCTTGGTTGCCAGCACCTCGCCCCGCTGATTGCGCAGCTCCAGCGTTCCCGCCTGCGACCCGGCCTTGGACACGTTTACTTTCACATACGCGGTATCGCCTACGGCGGCTACATAGTTGTTGGCATAAAATTTGATGGTGGGATACTGGCTCTCAGCTATCGCGGAAGCGGGCAGCAGCAGGCACAGCACGAGCAGCAGCAGGGTCAGTCGTTTCATGGGTGGCCTCCTTGGTTGATGGTAGCTGGACAGGTGAATCGTTATAAATACTTTAGCGCAGAAAGAGAGTACAGAGTTCAGAGCGCAGAGTACAGATGATATAGTGTTCACAAAGGCACGCGGTCCATTGTTCAGGCAAACTAAATCTGAACTCTGTACGCTGAACTCTCCTTCATGACTTTAAGTGGTCTTTAACTCAGTTTTTACACCTTGCAGGTCCACTGATGGGTGTCCGGCGCGGTGCCCCACTGGATGGAGGTGAGGGTGTCGTACAGTTTCTGGGAGAGCTTGCCGATACCGCCGTCGGCAACCTGGTAGTGGGCCTGGCCCATGCGCAGCTCGCCGATAGGGGAGATGACCGCTGCCGTGCCGCAGCCCCAGGCTTCCTCCAAGGCGCCGTCCCGCAGGGCCTGGGACAGTTCTTCCACGGAGAGCAGGCGTTCTTCCACGGTGTAGCCCATTTCGCGGAGCAGCTCGATGCAGCTCTTGCGGGTGATGCCGGGCAGGATGGAGCCGGTGAGCTGAGGTGTGACCACCACGCCGTTGATGAGGAACATCACGTTCATGGCGCCCACTTCTTCGATGTACTTGCGCTCCACGCCGTCCAGCCACAAAACCTGGCTGTAGCCCTCGGCAGCGGCCCGGTCGCCCGCGCGCATGGAGGCCGCGTAGTTGCCGCCGCACTTGGTGTAACCCGTGCCGCCGCGCACGGCGCGCACGTCCTGGGTTTCGATCATGATCTTTACGGGGTTCAGCCCTTCGGCGTAGTACGCGCCCACGGGGGAGGCGATGACCACATATTTGGCGTGATGAATAGTGTGCACGCCCAGGGTTTCGTCATTGCCGAACAGGAAGGGGCGCAGGTACAGGCTGGTGCCGGGCAGGGAGGGCACCCAGTCCTTTTCCAGAGCCACGAACTTTTTGAGGGCGTCCAGGGTAAAGGCTTCGTCCACCTGGGGCAGGGAAAGGCGCTCGGCGGAAGCGTTCAGGCGCTTGATGTTCTCCCAGGGGCGGAACAGCTGCACGTCCCCGTCCGGGCGGCGGTAGGCTTTCAGGCCCTCGAAAATTTCCGCGCCGTAGTGGAACACGGTGGCGGCGGGATGTAAAACCAAGGGACCAAAGGGCTCGATGCGGGCGTCATGCCAGCCGTTTTCGCTGTCCCAGTCCATAATGAACATATGATCCGTGAAGATTTTGCCGAAGCCTAAGTTGTTCCAGTCGGGCTTAGCTTTCGGTGCGGTGGTGAGATTCATTTTGATTTCCATGGTTCATGCTTCCTTTCTTGAAAAAATGATTGATTATTTGCAGGTGTCAGCCCAATATCCGTTCTTCCGGCAGGCTGGCGATCAAGGATAACAATTCAAGGATTTCGGCTCTCATTTCACTTTTTCCTAACGCATCCATGAAAAAGCAAGCTGTGGGCCATTGGGCGGCCATCACGATCCAGGCGTACCATGGCAGGGCCTCAAGCTCCCGTTCTGTGGGATGATAGATTTGAAGCATCCGATTCATAGAACGCTGAAACGATTGGAGCGCATATTCCAGCCGTTTGCCCGCTCCTTCCGGGGCGGTTTGTTTCTCGTCGTAATCAAAGCCGGCTAAATTCGCCAACTGATTCACGACGACCTCTGTTCCGGCGAGGTTGAAGTCGATGAACCCGGCAAAATGTTGGTTTTCATCGATCAGGATATTGGTGAAATTCTCGTCTCCCTGAAACACACAGCGCGGCAATTCCCGATACACGGCTTTCAGCTTTCCGCGGATTTCCGTATGCCGGGCAATCAGGCGGTCAGCCAACTCGTTTTCCTGTTCCTTTCGCAGGCAATCAATCAGCTGATTGAAATTCTCTTCCTTTTCGTCGATGCCGTTGGGGATGTCGAAGGGCGAAAGGTCAAACAGGCTGTACATGCCCATGGTTTCCGAAAGGTCCACGTTCCTGTACGCTTCCGCGAAGCGCGCCACGCTTGCCTGTACTTCACAGATCAAACCATCTTCATCCCGTATGCTTTGTTCGCTGGCAAGCGGCAAATCAATATATTCTGATAAATAGCATTGGTACTGCCGCCAGGGATGAAGGAATTTCCCTTCTTTGTTGGCAAGGAATTGCGGACACTGGATGCCCAGCGCGTGATACCGCTTAATCAGCCGGAACAGATCGTTCATTCTCTTTTCCGTCATATCCGGCGCGTTGCAATACCGAAGCACCCATTTCTTATCAACGATATAGTTCAGCCGCACATCCGTCGCATCGTGGGTGGAATCAATGAGCGTTATGCTGTCAATAGCTTCGATCCCGTACTCCGCAAGCGCCGCGGCAATATCCGGGCGCTGGGGGATCACGGCTCCTGCGGGAAAGAGTTTACCGGGCTTGAATGTTTCCAACGGTTTGTCAGGCAATACTACCACTTCCGCTATCAGATGTTTCTTCCCTGATACTGCACCGTAACCACATAGACGGTCTTTTTCTTCTCGCCGATTTTGAAGAAGACGCTGAGAGGGCCGATCAGAAGCTGCTTATATTCGCATCCCGCAAATCGTTCAACGGTTTGGAAAATAAAGCGCGACGGGTACCCGCCCGCAACAGCATACTGGAATTTCAATTCTGTTTCCGATTATCGAACCACAGACGAGTGACTGTAGATATAAAACTCTTCCTGGCTCGGCATCCACTTTTTTTCCATGGGTGGAAAGGTTGCGTCGAAGGCTTCAACCGCGGCGGCGTCGTCACAGCAATCGGCGGCGGCGCTTGGAATAAACATCCATTTTTTCCCGCTCAGCGCATTGGGCACAAGCTCGCAAACGAGGAGCGCTGTGGGATAATTCCCATCCACCGCAAAGCTGACGTTCTTCTTTTTACAGCTGACAAATCCACGGCTGACGTAGTTTCCCGGATTGCCGAAATTGATATTTACATCGTATCCCATTCCGCGCGCGGCTTCAAAGGAGTGCTCGATCAGGAGCTTGCCAAGTTTAAGCCTTTGGTATTCGCGCGCGACGCAAAGCGGACCGAAGGAAACGATCTCTTTCCGTTTGCCGCTTTCATCCTCAAGCCACGCTTTTGTGTACATGATGCTCCCGATGATTTTGCCGTCCAGTTCAAGCACGAAAGCAAGCTCAGGAATGAAGTCAGGATGCGTTCGCATCTGATGAACAAAATAATGCTCGTCAGCGCCCGGCTTATACACATTCCAAAATGCTTCCCGGGTAAGCTCTTCAACCGCTCTGTAGTCTTTTTCCGTTTCCAGACGGATCGTCACATTGTCCATTTTTATAATCCCTGTGCCATGTCGCAGGCGGTTCCGATCTGTCTATCAAGCCATCTTTTTGATCAGCATCATTTCCACGATGCGGCCTCGGATGGCTACTTTCACATCATCCGCCACATGGGCCACCACTGATTTTTCCAATTCATCCCACGCTTCCTTGGCGGCAGCGTCGTTTTGCCTGACTCTGTCGGAAAGCGCGTCCTCATAGGCCGTCATGGACCATTCCCAATCCAGCGTGGGCGTGGTGGAATGCTCCAGCGTTCCGGGCAGGAACAGCGGGTTTGAGAAAACGGCGACATCCTCATCCGCGCCACGATCAAAGAAATCCCGCAGGCGGCCCATCAGGCCCTTGGCGGATTCGTTTTTGCCTGAGCTGGACGCAGCCAGCAGCTGATCCCGCTTGCTGCTGTCCATACGGGTGGTGACCTGAAGATGCAGTTGATAAACGTCGTCCTGATCTTCGATCCAAAAATCGCCGTTCGTTTCGCCGGTAATGGAGCGCATCATGCCCATCATTTCTTCGGTGAGCAAACGAAGGTGCAGGGCGTTTTTCGGAGAAAGGCCCTTATAGGCCGCCACTTTTTCCACCTGAAGCAAAGCTGTTTCCATTTGGCTGCCCTTGCTTGAAACCGTTATCACGTCCGTTTTCATTTCAGTCACCTCATTCAATCGTCAGAATATCCGCAAAGCCGGTCACTTCAAACACTTCTGCCACGATCTCGTTGACGTGAATCACCTTCATTCCGCCTTTCCTGCTCATGATTTTTTGAGCGGAGAGCAGCACCCGCAGGCCGGCGGAGGAAATGTAATCCAATTTTTCCAAATCAAAGATCAGGCTGTCCGCGCTGTCCAGGCACGTTTTCAGTTCCGCTTCCAGTTCCGGGGAAGTCGTTGTGTCCAGACGGCCTTCCAGGGCAATTACCAGTTCAGTTCCGTTCAAGTTCTTGTTGATCTTCATGTTCGTGTCCTCCTCTATGATTTTGGTGTTCTTTGCGGCTTTATTCAAAGCGCTGGGGCACTGGTTCCCGTTCTTTACGCCGTTTCGATGCTGTTTGCCTTTTGCAGCTTCAAAAGCTCCACCGCGTCCTGACGCATTTTATACTTCAAAATTTTGCCTGCGGCGTTGGTGGGGAAGGCGGAAACGAACTGGACGTACCGGGGGGTCTTGTGCCGGGCCATATGGTCGCGCACAAATTGTTTTAATTCGTCCTCGGTCATGGATTGTCCTTCTTTCAGAATCACCACGGCCATAATTTCTTCGCCGTACTGCTCGTCCGGTACGCCGATCACCTGCACGTCGGAAACCTTGGGATGGGTATAGATAAATTCCTCGATTTCCTTGGGGTAAATGTTTTCGCCGCCTCGGATGATCATGTCTTTCAAACGCCCGGTGATGCGGTAATTGCCCTCCGGGGTGCGGCAGGCCAGGTCGCCGGTATGCAGCCAGCCGTCCTTGTCGATGGCCTCCTGGGTGGCCTTGGGCATTTTGTAATAGCCCTTCATGATGTTGTAGCCGCGGGCCACGAATTCGCCGGTCACGTTGTCTGGCAAGTCTGCGCCGGTTTCGGGATCGACGATCTTGCATTCGATTTCCGGCATGGCTCGGCCCACGGTGGCGACGCGCACCTCCAGGGGGTCGTCGGTGGAACTCATGGTGCAGCCGGGGCTGGCTTCCGTCTGGCCGTACACGATGGTGATCTCCGTCATGTGCATTTTGTCCACCACGTCCCGCATCACCGAAATAGGGCAGGGGGACCCGGCCATGATGCCGGTGCGCATATGGGAAAAGTCCGTTTTCGGGAAATCGGGATGCTCCAGCATGGCGATAAACATGGTGGGCACGCCGTGGAAAGCAGTGATCTTTTCCTGATGGATGCAGGCCAGGGCGGGCTTGGGGGAGAAATACGGCAGGGGGAACAGGCTCGTGCCGTGGGTCATGCTGGCGGTCATGGCCAGCACCATGCCGAAGCAGTGGAACATGGGCACCTGGATCATCATCCGGTCGGCGGTGGACAGGTCCATGCGGTCGCCGATGCACTTGCCGTCGTTGACGATGTTCCGATGGGTGAGCATCACACCCTTGGGGAAGCCGGTGGTGCCGGAGGTGTACTGCATGTTGCATACGTCGTCCGGCTGCACCTGGGCTGTGCGCTGGAGCAGCGCTTCCTTGGGGGTCTTGCGGGCGTAGGTCAAAAATTCTTCCCACACAAGGCACCCCTTCATGGAAAAGCCCACGGTGACGATGTTGCGCAGGAAGGGCAGGCGCTTGATGTGCAGGGGCTGCCCCGGCACGGAATCGGTCAGTTCGGGGCATAGTTCCTTGATGATGCCCGCGTAGTCGCTGTCCCGCCAGCCTTCCACCAGCACCAGCGTGTGGGTGTCGCTCTGGCGCAGCAGGTATTCCGCTTCGTGGATTTTCTAGGCGGTGTTCACCGTCACCAGCACCGCGCCGATTTTCGTGGCGGCCCAGAAGGTCAAATACCATTGGGGCACGTTGGTGGCCCACACGGCCACCTTGGCCCCCCGGCGCACGCCCATGGCCATCAAGGCCCGGGCGCACTCGTCCACGTCGTCCCGGAACTGGGAATAGGTGCGGGTATAATCCAGGGTGGTATAGCGGAAAGCGTACTGGTCCGGGAATTCTTCTACTACCCGGTCCAGCACCTTGGGGAAGGTTTCTTCGATGAGAACGTCCTTTTTCCAAATATATTTGCCGGTGTGGCGGTTGTTGTCGTACAGTTTATGGTGCAGGCGGCGGGGGTCCTTGCCGATGGAGCGGGCCAGAGCCGCGTAATGGGACAGCACCACGTCGGCGTCGCCCAGCGCTCCTTCGCCGGGCTGCCAGTTGAAGGAGAAAAAGCCCTCGAAGCTGATGGAGCGCAGGGCGGCGAACACGTCCTTGAGGGGCAGGTTCCCTTCACCCAGCAGCTTTTTTTGCATTGCGCCGTTTTCGATGATCCCGTCGCACAGGTACACGTGGCGGATATACGCGCCCAAATCGGTGACGATTTCCTCCGGGGATTTCTTCACAGCCGCGCAGGGCACGTCCCAAGCGGCTAGCAGATAATCGGAAGCGAAGCCGTCCAGCAGGTTCTTTAAGACGCCGGTATCAGCGTAAATTCCCGTGGAGGGGATCAGCAGGGGCACCCCCGCCCGCTCGGCGATGGGCAGCAGGGGGGCCAGCATGTCCGCCGCATCCTCAGGAGCCGCCTTGAGGGGCAGCACCACGTGGGGGACGCGCAGATCGTGGGCCAGGGCGATCAGGGCCTTGGCTTCGTCCTCGGTCCAGGTTTCTCCTGCGGTGAGGGCGGCGATGGATAAGGACTGTTCGTTCAAATCGCGCACCGTTTCATGCAGCTGGGCGGGGGAGAAAGGCGCGCCGGTGCGGTCGAATAAATCCAGGCTCCCGGCGGAAAGCTCCAGCCCGTCATAGCGCATTTCCCTGGCAAGGTTCACGCATTCCTCCAGGGAAAACGGCCAGCCGTGTGTGGAAAAGCTCAGCTTCATACGGTTTTCTCCTCGTAAGCGATTTTATTCAGCGCGTTCAGGTAGGCCCGGATGGCCGCGCCGATGATGTCGGAGGAAATACCCTTGCCCGCGTACACCTTGCCGCCGTGGCGCAGCTTCACCAGGGCGTCGCCCATGGCCTCCCGGTTCTGGGTGACGGCGGCGATCTGGAAATCGTCCATTTCAAAGTGGCGGCCGATGATCTGTTCGATGGCGCGGAAGGCGGCGTCGATGGGGCCGTCCCCGGCGCACAGGCCGGTGAGGGCTTCGCCCCGCTTGTCCAGCGTCACGTGGGCGGAGGGGGTGATGGTGTTGCCGCTGTTTACCAGATAGTTTTTCAGCCGGTAGGTGGGGGGCACCTGCCGCACGGCGGACAGCACGATGGCTTCCAGCTCCGCCCGGCTCAGGGCCCGGCCCCGGCTTTCCCGTTCCACCGCTTCCTGAGCGTGCGTCCTGTCGTCCTCGTCCAGATCGTAACCCAAATCGAGGATGGCTTTCAGCAGCGCTTCGCCGCTGGCTTCGGCGGCAAGGCCCGCTGCACCCTTGGGGGCGGAACCGGCGGAGATCACCCGGCCCGGCGCCGCTGTGAGCAAAGCTTCCAATTCGCCCGCCGTGCGGTCCACCCGGGTGATGTCCAGGCTGCTTTCCAGCTTCAAATCAGCGCCCCGGGCCCGCAGCAGCCGGGCCATCCCGGCGGCGGAAAGAGAGGTTTCGTCGTTATACGCGGTTTTGATTTCGTCGGCCCCGGCCTGCAAGGCGGCGGCGGCGCAGGATATCGCCATGCCCAGCTCGTTGCCGCAGCGCACGGCAATCACAGTATCCGGCCCTACTGCTTCCCGTGCGGCTTTCACCAGGGCGGCGATTTCCTCCGGCAGGGACAGCCCGGCGGCGTCCTCCAAGGTGATACGGCCAGCCCCCGCGTTCAGCGCCGCCTTGATGGCCTCGACGGCGTAGGGCAGCTCGGCCCTTGTGATGTCGCCGCAGACGAATTCCACGTCGTCGCACAGCTTTTTGGCGGCGGCCACCAGCTCGGCGATCCGCTCCAGGGCCTTGGGGGGCTTCAAATGGCAGATGTATTCCAACTGGGCGGCGGTGAGGGGCATCGCTACGATCAGCCGGGGGTGGGCGGCGTTTTTTACAGCGTCCCAGGCGCGGGCCACGCTGTCCACGGTCAATCCCGTCTGACAGGCCAGGGCCCCGCGTTTCACTGTGCCGCACAGGGACCGCATCAAAAGCATATCCGCTTCCTGCTCGGTGAGCCGGGGCATTTCCACGGCGTTCAAGCCCAGGTGGTCCAGTTTCCGGGCAGCTTCCAGCTTCTGCCGGAATCCGGCGGAACGGGCGGCGGGGGTGAGCAGCGTTTGATCCGAAAAGGAAATGGAGCGCATAAGGTGATCCTCCTTAAAGATAAGAGTTGAGAGTTGGGAGTTGAGAGTTGAGATGATATAGTGCTCATCATGGGAGAATTACGTTTTGATCGACGAGATAAATCTCAACTCTCAACTCTTAACTCTCCACTCTCAACACAGAAAAACGTCCCCAAAGCGCTTCTGCGCTTCAGGGACGATAAAGCAATCTTTACCGCGGTACCACCCTTGTTGCCGCTTGAATATCGGCCTGCTCATGGGACTCATGCAAGTCCTCCGCCATGATAACGGGGCGATCCGGAACGCCTTACTGCATCTGTTCAGGCGCTCAGCTCGGGAGTGAGACCGCGCTTTCCCCGCGTCATTGGCTTGCACCGGCCGCCAACTCTCTGATCTGCCAAAGGAAAGGCTTAACTCCGTCAAAGCGATTAAGAACATTTTATCCGGTTTGCGGTTTTTGTCAATACCGGGAAGCGTAATAACGATTGTTTTTTTCTTGCCTGTGAAAAACGGTCGGTTTTATTCCACTGCGATGAGGTAGTAGTACAAGGGCTGACCGCCGGCGTGCACTTCCACGTCGCAGTCCGGGCACATTTCGCCGATTTCCTCCGCCAGGGCCTGGGCGTCGGCTTCCTGGGTATCCTGGCCGTAGTACACGGTGATCAGGCCGTCGTCCTCGGTGACGATGGCTTTCACCAGCTCGATGGCTACATCGTGCACATTATCGGCCTTGTAGGCCACCTTGCCGTTGTGCAGGCCGATGATATCCCCTTCGTTGATGTGCATATCCTCAAATTCGCTGTCCCGCACGGCATAGGTGATGGTGCCGGTGCGCACCCGTTGGGCCGCTTCCTCCATGCGGGCGGCGTTTTCTTCGGCGGACAGGTCAGGCTGAAACGCCACCGCCGCAGCGATGCCCATGGCAACGTTCTTGGTGGGGATCACGATCACGTTTTTATCGGAAATCTGCGCTGCCTGATTGGCGGCCAGGATCACGTTGCCGTTGTTGGGGAAAACGAAAATGGTTTCGGCGTTCACCGAATCGATGGCCTTCTGTAAATCTTCGATGGAGGGGTTCATGGTTTGTCCGCCCTCCACGATGGCGTCCACCTGCAAATCCTTCAGGATGCTGGAGAAGCCCTCGCCCAGGGATACGCTCACCATGCCGTAGGGTTTGGGCGGTTCGGAAGCGTGGGCCGCGGCTTCGGCTTCTTCCTTGGCGCGGCGGAGCTGCAGCAAATTCTGGATCTCCACTTGATTCAGTTCACCCAGTTCCGTGCCGTATTGCAGCACCCGGCCGGGATCGGCGGTGTGCACGTGCACCTTGTAGCCGTTTTCTTCCTTCTCTAAAAGCACGGTATCGCCGATGCGGTTCAGGCGGCGGCGGAAATGGTCGATTTCGCTTTCCGGCACGGTGTCCGGGATGTGATCGAGGGTGAAAGCCACGTGATAGGCGAATTTGATTTCTTCCAGAGCTTCGTGGTCATCCGTAAATTCCACCGCTTTGCCGTTACTTTCTTCCTGAGGAGCAATGGAGTCGATGGATTCGCCCCGCAGCACGGCGGCGTAGCCGGTGTAAATCAGCAGCAACCCGTAGCCGCCGGCGTCCACCACCCCCGCCTGCTTGAGCACGGGCAGCATTTCCGGCGTGCGCTTCAAAATGGCGTCGCCGCTTTGCAGGATCACGGTGAAAAGCGCGTCGTAATCGTTGGGGGCCAACTGGGCCTGACGCACGGCGTCTTCGGCGATGGTGCGCGCCACGGTCAGGATGGTGCCCTCCTTGGGCTTCATTACCGCTTTATAGGCGGTTTCCGCACCCTTTTGCAGGGCGGCGGCAAATTCCACGGGCGTGATCTGCTCCACGCCCTTTAAAGCTTTGGCAAAGCCGCGGTAAAGCTGGCTGGTGATCACGCCGCTGTTGCCTCGGGCGCCCCGCAGCGCGCCCTTACTCAGGGCTTCCGCCGCTTCGCCCGCGCTGGTAAATTCCTTGCTGTTGATCTCCCGGGTGGCGCTGCTCATGGTCAAGGACATATTGGTGCCCGTATCGCCGTCCGGCACGGGGAACACGTTCAGCGCGTCCACCGCTTCCCGGTTTTTTTCCAGTAAGGCCGCCCCTGCCAGGACCATTTCCCGCAGCAGCAGCCCGTCGATTGACTGTACCTGTATCAAAAGGTTTCCCTCCGTTCACGCGTGGACAGTGTTAAATGCGGATGCCTTCCACGGAAATGTTGACGGAGCGGACCTTGACCCCCGTCATGCTTTCCAGCTTATAGCGTACTACCTCTACGATGGTTTTGCAAACCTCGGCCACAGAAATGCCGTATTCCACCACGATGAACAGATCCACGTCCAATTGATCGTCCACCATGCGCAGCTGTACGCCTTTGCTTAAGTTTTCGCGGCCCAGCCATTCTACCAGGCCGTCCTTGGCGCGCTTGGAGGACATGGCCACGATACCGTAGCACTCCAGCGCCGCATAACCAACGACCTTGAGCATCACGTCTTCCGCGATATAGATGGTGCCCATGTCATTTTTGATTTTGCAATCCATGATGCGAACCTCCTTGAAGCCGGTTCTGATCCAGAGGGACGCTCTGGATCAATCTATAGTATACTGTATTTTGGCCGGGGATGCAAGGGCCGAAACGGTCATGGAGGAAATTTGTGTATGAGCGGGCCAATGGGATGGAAATAACGCTTTAAGTCAGAGTGGAGAGTTAAGAGTGGAGAGTTGAGATGATATAGTGATTATCACAAGAGATTCCTATTGATTGACTATATATCTCAACTCTCAACTCTCCGCTCTCAACTCTCGTTTGCACAGAAAAAACCCCGCAAAACAGCGGGGCTTTCGGGAATCAATGCTTTAGGCGGGAGTAAAGGCGTCTTTGCCCAGGCCGCAGACGGGGCATACCCAATCCTCGGGAATATCTTCCCACTTGGTGCCGGGAGCGATGCCGCCTTCGGGATCGCCCACTTCGGGATCATAGATGTAACCGCAGGGGCACTCGTACTTTTCCATGATATTTCCTCCTTGCACGGAGGGACTTTGCCCTCCAGATTCTGGCTTCATTATATCCGTTTTTTTGGAAAGAAGCAAGAGAGAAATTAATCCTCCGGGAACCATTGGGAGGTTTCGGCGGCGCTTCCGGCGTCCTCCGCCGCATGTTCACGCAGAAAGAAAGCCTGCAGATCGGGACTTTCGTTTTTAAGCTTCAGAATGGCTTCCCGGCTCAGGGCCTGACCGTCGCCCTGGCAGGCATAGCACCGGTACAGGCATTGGGGACAGATACAGCAATTGTCCCGTTCCGAATGGATCATGTAGCTTTCGATCTCCTCACAGCGCGGGCATCCACAGCGCATACGATCACCGCCTATCAGTTTTTCTACAAAATTATACTACATGAGACAGAAAATGAAAATATGCAGTTTTGAATGCATAAAAACAATTTAGATGCAATTTCAAGCAGGAAGGACGCTTGACAAGGACGGACCGGGCAGTATAATGAATGCAAGCCCGGCAAATCGGGCGGAATAGAGGCGCGGCGGACATGAGTACCGCGGGGGAGCCCGGCCGGGGCTGTGAACCTGTGGGAAAGGGGACGCCGCCGAAACGCGCCGATCCCGGGCAGGACGCGCGTTGGGCCGGAGGAGAATATCCTTTGGACTGTCATGGCCAGGCCATGGAGCGCTATTCAACGTTGTTCCTTTTGATAGGAAGTAAGCGGCGAATGGCCCAGCCATTCCCCGTATTTTTTTACGTAAACGACAAGGAGGAAAAGAACATGAAGAAACTGATCGCTGTGCTGTGCATCCTGGCGCTGGCCCTGAGCGTGAGCTCCGCTTTAGCGGAAGGCGTGCTGCGGGTGGGTATGGAATGCGGCTATGCCCCTTATAACTGGCAGCAGGTGGCTGAAACGGAATACACCGCCAAAATTGCCGACGGCAGCGGCTACGCCGATGGCTACGACGTGCAGATTGCCCGCCGCATCGCAGACGCCCTGGGCATGGAACTTGAAATCGTGAAAACCGAATGGGACGGCCTGATCCCCTCCGTGCTCAGCGGCAACATTGATATGATCATCGCCGGCATGAGCCCCACCGCCGAGCGCAAAATGACCATTGATTTCACCGATCACTATTACCAGAGCGAATTGGTGGTGGTAGTGCGGAAGGACGGCGCGTTTGCCAACGCCAAGACCCTTTCCGATCTGTCCGGCGCTGTCATCTGCGCCCAGCTGAACACCTTCCACGATACGGTCATCGACCAGATCCCCGGCGTTGTCCATGATATTCCCCGCGAAACCTTCCCGGCCATGATCGTGAACCTGCTCAGCGGCGCCATCGACGGCTACATTGCCGAGCGTCCCGGCGCGGAAGCCGACGTGATGGCCAACCCCACCCTCACCTACGTGCAGTTTGAAGCGGGCCAGGGCTTTGAAGCTTCCGAGGACGACACCGCTATCGCCATCGGCCTGGCTTACGGCAGCCCCTATAAGGACGCCATCAACAAAGCCCTTTCTGAAATCAGCGAGGACGAGCGCGTGCAGATCATGCTGGACGCTACCGCCCGGCAGCCCCTGGTGGCGGAATAATCGAAAAACAGTTTTTCTGGGGGAAACCGCTCTTTGAAGTTCAAAGAGCGGTTTCCCCCAGACCCCTTTCCGAGAAAAACGAATCGGAAGGAAACGATTTCATAGAGGAGTGAATTCATTGCCTGCTAACATCCCCACCACGTTTTTTGGCTGGGTGCAGTTCCTGATCGATAAATACGGCGAACTGTTCCTGCGCGGCACGGGCGTAACGCTGCTGGTAGCCCTCACGGGCACGGTGCTGGGCTTTTTGATCGGCCTGCTGGTGGCCATCGTGCGCACCATTCCCCTGCCCAAGGGAAACGCCCTGCGTAAAGCGCCGCTGAAAATCGTCCACATCCTGCTGAACGTATATATCGAAGTGTTCCGCGGCACGCCCATGATCGTGCAGAGCATGGTAATCTACTATGGCTCCATGATGGTGGGCATTTTGAAGCGCGGCGCGCCGGTGCTGCCCGCCGCCATTTTTATCGTGTCGGTGAACACGGGCGCGTACATGGCCGAAATCATTCGCGGCGGCATCATCAGCGTGGACGCGGGCCAGAAGGAGGCCGCCACCGCCATCGGCATGACCCACTGGCAGGCCATGGTGAAGGTGGTGCTGCCCCAGGCGGTGCGGAACATCATGCCCTCCATCGGCAACGAATTCGTGGTGAATATCAAGGATTCCAGCGTGCTGAACGTGATTTCCCTGAACGAACTGTATTTTACCGGCAAAGGCGCGGCGGGCACCTACGGGCGGTACTTTGAATCCTTCTTCGTCATCGCCTGCATTTACCTGATCCTGACGTTTACGGTGACGCGCCTGCTGCGGCTGCTGGAAAAGAAAATGGACGGAAGCCGAAATTATACCATCTACGGCTCCCAGAGCGACAGCCACGCCAGCATCACCATTTATGAAGAAGGGGAGGAGGCGTAACCGATGGCGGACAACATCTTAGAGATCAGGCACCTGGTCAAGAGCTTCGGCGACCATCAGGTGCTGCGGGACATTTGCTTTGAAGTCAAGCAGGGCGAGGTCATCTGCATCATCGGTTCCTCCGGCTCAGGCAAAAGCACGCTGCTGCGCTGCGTCAATTTCTTAGAGCAGCCCACCGGCGGGGAGATTCTGTATCATGGCAAGAACGCGGAGACGGAATGGAAGCGTACCCTGTACAACAGCAAGGTGGGCATGGTGTTCCAATCCTTTAACCTGTTCGGCAACATGAACGTGCTGGAAAACTGCGTGCTGGGGCAGATGCAGGTATTAAAGACCAAGCGCGCCGACGCGGAAAAACGGGCGGTGCAGTACCTGGAAAAGGTAGGTATGGGGGCCTACCGCCACGCCCGGCCCGCCCAGCTGTCCGGCGGACAAAAGCAGCGGGCGGCTATCGCCCGGGCCCTGTGCATGGAGCCGGAGGTGCTGCTCTTTGACGAACCCACCAGCGCCCTGGACCCCGAAATGGTGGGCGAGGTGCTGAACGTCATGCAGGATCTGGCTTCCGGCGGCATGACCATGTTGATCGTCACCCACGAAATGAGCTTCGCCCGGGATGTTGCAAGCCGTGTGCTGTTTATGGACGGCGGCGTGATTCTGGAGGACGAGCCGCCCCATGTGCTGTTTACCGCCCCCAAGCAGCAGCGCACCCAGGAGTTTTTGAAGCGCGTGCTGTCCCGGCAGCTTTGAAGCCCGCCTTTTTGCCGTTTCTTCCGCATAGCGGAGGAAGCGGCGTTTTTGCATGGAAAGAAGCAAGAAAAGGCTTGTCATCCTGGGAGAGACAGAGTATACTTGAACGGTAAAAACAGTGTATTTTGACAGCGGTGCGGGATCGAGGTGAGAAAGTGCATCGGGTTCTCTGTTCCACGGGAGCGCTGATCGGACGGCCCAACGGACGGGATTACCGGCTGCTTAAGGGCTGCGCGGATAATCTGCGCTGCGACGGCTACGAATTCATGATGTACGATTCCTGGTACGGGCAGGCGGACGAACTGACCCGGTTTTTGAAGGATTTGAACCTGCCCATCCCTGTGATGCACTGCGAAAAAAGCATCGGCGAAGGCGTGAGCAATGGGCCTGGGGAAGCCTGGGATCAGGCAATGGAGCGCTTTGAAACCAACTGCCAGATGGCGGTGTTCTTGGGGGCGGACCGGCTGGTGATGCATCTTTGGAACGGCCCGGTCTCCGATTCGCGCTTTGAAAATCATCTGGCGGCGTATCCGTGTTTCCGGGACAGGGCCCGAAAGCACGGCCTCGATCTGCTGATCGAAAACGTGGTATGCGCGCAGAGCGATCCCCTGACCCGGTGGAAGGAGATTCTTCAGATAGACCCGCAGGCGCATTTTGTGTTTGATACCAAAATGGCCGCTTTTCACCGGCAGCTGGACAGCCATTACGCCCCGGAAAGCCGTTTCCTGTGGGAGGATGGCCACATCCGTCACCTGCACGTGAACGATTACGGCGGGGGCTATATGGACTGGAAGCGGCTTGGCACCCTGCACCCCGGTCAGGGCATTGTGGATTTTGAACGGCTGTTTTCTTTTCTTGCCTCCCTGCCCTATACGGGGGATTATACGGTGGAGGCCACGTCTTTTCTGCCGGATGGCGTCATTCATTGGCAGGACCTGAACAATACTTTCGCGTTCATTCGGGCGCTTGATCGATAGGGGGATAAGAACATGGACCGCAAGGACGAAATCATTCAGATGCAAAATGAGATCATGCAGGGACTGCTGAAACAGCGCATGCAGCTGCTCAGCGAGGACCTGTGGGGCATCAAGCCGGTCAGCCTCCAAAACGTTTCCGGAACGGAAGAAAAGCAGGAACCGGCAGCGCCTGCCGCGAAGGCGGAGGAAAAGAAAGGGTCAAAAGAGGAACAGGCAGAAGCGGAAGAACCCGCCGAAACCATAGAGGACCTGAAAAAGGAACTGCACGGCTATATCGGGCTGGACCGGATCAAGGATGAAGTGGACAGCCTGATCAACTGGATCGAAATCTGCAAGGCCCGGCAGGAGCATGGCCTGCCCACCCCGGATTTGGCCCTGCACATGGTGTTTTCCGGCAATCCCGGCACGGGCAAAACCATGGTGGCCCGGCTCATGAGCCGTATTTACAAGAGCTTGGGCGTGCTTTCCAAGGGCCATTTGGTAGAGGTGGACCGGTCCGGTCTGGTGGCGGGCTACGTGGGCCAGACGGCCATTAAAACCGCCGAAGTGATCGAAAAGGCCATGGGCGGCGTGCTGTTCATCGACGAAGCCTACGCCCTCACCAACCGGGGCAGCACGGATTACGGCATGGAGGCGGTGGACACGCTGCTCAAGGCCATGGAAGACCACCGGGACGACTTGGTGGTGATCGTGGCGGGCTACACGGAACTGATGCAGGAGTTCGTGCATTCCAATCCGGGCTTAGAATCCCGCTTCAATCGCTTCATGCATTTCCCGGATTACACCGTGGAGGAAATGACGGGCATTTTCAAAATGCGCTGCGAAAAGAGCGGCTACACCTTGGAGGACGCCGCCTGGGATACGCTGAATGAAATCCTTACGAAAGAAAGCAAGGATATCGAGGGCTTCGGCAATGCCCGGGGCGTGCGCAACCTGTTTGAAAAGGCCATTGCCGCCCAGGCGGACAGGCTGGCCGCTGGCAAAACGGAAATCACCAGGGAATCGCTCATGTGTATGACCAAGGCCGATCTTCTGGCCGCCGTGGGGGAAAAGGAAGCCGAGGCGGAGTAAAGGCGCATATGGGACGGTTTTGAACCCGCTGTGCTGTGCGCGGGAGGATATTGCGTGATTGAATTCAGGAAATGCTCTGATTTTTCAAGGGGAACGCTTTATGATATCCTGGTTGACGCGTATTCTTTCGATGAAAGGAACAGGAAAATCTGGGATGCGGACTGGAAAGAAGCGGATCGTTTCTTTTACGACAATCCGGAAATCGCCGATAAATACGGTCTGGTGACCTGCCTGGATGGAGAACCTATCGGGTTTGTTACGTGGGATCCCCGGCACAGGCCGGAATATGTGGAGATCGGCCATAATGGGATCAGGGAGGCATATAAGGGCAGGGGATACGGGCGCCTGCAGCTGGAGGAGGCTTTGCGAAGAAAAAAGAAATATGAAGGGTTGAAGCGAATCATCGTCCGTACCAACAGCCGTCTGATCGCGTCCAGAAATTACGAATCCGTCGGTTTTGCGCTGTATGACAGAAAGCCAAACCGCACGGAAAGCGCTTTTGCCGGGGACTATCCGTACTATGAAACGATGGGATCATCCGGCTTGACAGAAAGTCGGCAATCCTATATACTGTAAGCGAGATCAGGAAACTGATTGGGCCTGGTCGAAAGACCCGGGTCTATCTGAGGGCGGGGGGGAGTTCCTCGCCTTTCCTGTTATTTGGGGCAGTTTCATGAAGGAACGGCGTGTGTGTATGGATGAATGATGGGAAAGCACCCGCAGGACGGTTTTGGCGACTTCAGAGAAACAAAGGAAGTACGGGATTATGAAGAACAAAAACACGAAAAAAATGACGGTCGTATTCGCGGTTACGCTGGTCATTATCTGCATCGCCTTTGCTGTGACTGTGATTCGTGTACAATCGTATAACAGCACGGTGCACCGTGTCACGTATTCTGGCTCCGCGTTGTTTTCAGAAAACACGAAAACGGACGACCTCTCTGTAAGCGCCATTTCCCGGGGCAGCTCCTGGACGAAAATCTTTGATTTAAATAACGAGGGCCTGAAAGAACCAAACTATCAGGCATATACATACGATTTTACTGTTTCAAACAATACCAGGGATGAAGTCCGGTCTTACTTTTTCAAACTGACATTTACCAACCAGGTCTTCCTTCTCTCCGGGTGGAACGGCGCTGTCGAGATACACCAGAAGGTAAACGGCGGCGAGCTGGTTTCCACTATTCCCGATCTTCGCGACTACAAGGCAGCCGATTACGCGGTTAAAACAGTATTCTTTGACGGCGATACGCTGATTTCCATGAAGCCGGGAGATTACCTCATCTATTATCCCAGCACCAGCGCAAACGCGGTCGAGATGCCGATCAGTCCGCACGAAGGCACTGTGCCAGGCTTTATTCTGTATGCCGAGATCGGAGCGGATATCAGCGACTCGACCCTGGAACTTGAATATACATTCCACAGGGTGCTGACGACCGAGCCCTTATTCTGGATCTCAGTCGGCGCCATGTTTATTTGGGTGATCGCACTGATCATCTTCGCCATCACATCGGCGAAGATCAGGAAATATACGTTGCGTCATGAACGTGATAACAAGATCATCAATGAATCCATTGAAACCTTTATCGGCTTTATTGACGCGAAGGATCCCTATACAAATGGCCATTCAAAACGGGTTGCGAAATATACCCGGCTTATTGCGGAAAAGATGGGTTTTGAGGGCGAAGAACTCGACCGTATCTATTATGTTGCGCTCCTGCACGACTGCGGAAAGATCGGCGTTCCAGACAACATTCTTGGCAAGCCCGAAAAACTGACGGAAGAAGAATTCCAGATTATTAAATCCCATACGGTACGCGGCGGGGAGATCCTGGATCACTTCAAAAGCCTCGAAGGCGTGAACGAAGGCGCGCTTTACCATCACGAAAGGTACGACGGCAAAGGCTATCCCAAAGGACTGGCCGGGGTGGATATCCCCCTGATCGCCAGGATCATCTGTGTAGCGGACTCCTTCGACGCCATGAATTCAAACCGGGTTTACAGGAAAAAGCTTACCAAGGAGTATATCCTCAATGAGATTGAGGTCAATAAGAGCCATCAGTTCGATCCGGCGGTGGCGGATGTGATGTTGAAGCTGCTGCGCAATCACGACGACCTGTTCGATTTCTGACCGGAGGGCCGCGGCGGAAAAAGGAAATGCTTGACCATTTATTTCTTCCGTGGTATAATGCCGCCATCGGCCATGAAGGAGAACAACGCCTCCAGTGCCGCGTTTCACGAGAGAAGGGCTGGCCATGGGCTGGAAGCCGCCCGAAGTGCGGGGAGGAAATTCGCTCCGGAGCCGCGGGACTGAATGCTCAGTAGGCCCCGCCGTATGCCCGCGTTAAGGGACACGAGAACGGCAAACGGTTCATGGAACCCTGCCGCTGAAATTGGGTGGTACAGCGTGCGCCTATCACGCCCCATGGCTTTCGCCATGGGCGTTTTTTCATGATTAGGAGGAAGATGTACATGGATATTCGGGAAAACCTTGCGCAGATCGGCGAGGAACTGCGGAAAGAACTGGAAAGCGCCGAAGCGCTGCCAGCCCTGGAAGCCCTGCGGGTGAAGGTGCTGGGCAAAAAGGGCAGCCTGACGGCGCTGCTGCGCGGCATGGGGCAGTTGAGCCCCGAAGAGAGGCCCAAGATGGGTCAGGTCATCAACGAAGCGCGGGAAAAGCTCACCGCCCTGCTGGATGAAAAACAGGCGGAACTGGCACGGAAGGAAAAGGAAGCCCGCCTTGCCAAGGAAGCCATCGACGTGACCGAGCCCCGGCCCGTGCCCGCAGTCGGGTCCGAGCATCCCATGAATTTGGTGCTCAACGAGGTGCTGGATTGCTTCACCTCCATGGGGTTTTCCGTGGTGGAAGGCCCCGAAGTGGAATTGGACCTGTACAATTTTGAATTGCTGAATGTGCCCAAGAACCATCCCGCCCGGGATGCACAGGACACCTTCTATATCGACGATAACGTGGTGCTGCGTTCCCAGACCAGCCCCGTGCAGGCCCGCACCATGCTGAAACAAAAGCCCCCCATCCGCATCGTATGCCCCGGCCGGGTGTTCCGCGCCGACGAAGTGGACGCCACCCACAGCCCCGTGTTCCATCAGATCGAAGGTCTGGTGGTAGACAAGGACGTGACCATGGCCGATTTGAAGGGCACGCTGGACGCTTTTGCCAAGCGGCTCTACGGCCAGGACATCGAAGTGCGCTTCCGCCCCTCCTTCTTCCCCTTCACCGAGCCCAGCGCCGAAGTGGATTTGACCTGCTTCAACTGCCACGGCAAGGGCTGCCGCGTCTGCAAGGGCACCGGCTGGATCGAAGTGCTGGGCTGCGGCATGGTGAACCCGAAAGTTCTTGAAATGTGCGGTATCGACAGCAAGGTCTATTCCGGCTTTGCCTTCGGCATCGGCGTTGAACGCATCACCATGCTGCGCTACGGTATCAAGGACATGCGCCTGCTGTACGAGGGCGACCTTCGCTTCCTCAGGCAGTTCAGGTAAGGAACGGCAGGAACGGCGGGAGGAGGCTTTTGAGTCAAAAGCCCCCTCCCGCACCCACCCGAAAACCATATTGGGAGGATCATATTTTATGAAAGTATCGATGAAGTGGTTAAAGCAATACGCTGATATTCCTGTGACGCCCGCGGAATATGAAAGCCGCATGGTCATGACCGGCACGGGCGTGGAGGGCACAGAGCCCATCGCTCCCGAATTGGAGGGCGTGGTGGTCGGCAAGGTACTCACCTGCAGGGATCACGAAAACAGCGACCATCTGCATGTGTGCACCGTGGACGTGGGCGAAGGGGAGCCTTTACAGATCGTGTGCGGCGCGCCCAACGTGAAGGAAGGCATTCTGGTGCCCGTGGCCAAGATCGGGGCCAAGCTGCCCGGCGGCATCGTCATTAAGAAGGGCAAGCTCCGGGGCGTGGAATCTCAGGGCATGCTGTGCTCCGGCCCCGAAATCGGCGTGCCGGTAGAGCTGTACCCCTCCGTGGGCACGGCGGGCCTGCTGATCTTTAACGAGGATTATCCCTTAGGTGCGGACGTGAAGCCCATTTTCGGCCTGGACGATACGGTGATCGATTTTGAGATTTTAGCCAACCGCCCGGACTGCCTCTCCGTCTGGGGCGTGGCCCGCGAAACCGCCACCGCCATGAGCACCGAACTGAAGCTGCCCAAGATCGAAGTCAAGGAAGTGGGCGGAGATATCCACGATTTCGCCAAGGTGGATGTGTTGGAAAACGAACTCTGCCCCCGGTATGCCGCTAAAGTGGTGAAAAACGTGCGTATCGGCGAAAGTCCCGCGTGGCTTCGGCAGTACCTTCATGCGGCGGGTATGCGCTCCATCAACAACATGGTGGACATCACCAACTTCGTTATGCTGGAAACCGGCCATCCCATGCACGCCTTTGACTTGGACAAGGTGCGGGGCCGCCATATCATCGTGCGTAAAGCGGCCCAGGGCGAAAAGCTGACCACCCTGGACGGCAAGGAATACGCCCTGAACGGCACCGAGCTCATGATCTGTGACGAACAGGGCCCCACCGGCCTCGCGGGCATCATGGGCGGCGAGGAAAGCGAAATCACGGAAAACACCAGGGAAGTGCTCTTTGAGTGCGCCTCCTTCGACCGGGCTTCCATCCGCGTCACCGCCCGTTCCCTGGGCATCCGCACGGAATCCTCCGGCCGTTTCGAGCGCGGCGTGTCTCCCGCCACCGTCATGGACGCTCTGAACCGGGCCTGCCAGATGGTGAACGAATTGGACGCGGGCGACGTGATCTCCGGTGTGATCGATATTTATCCCAATCCCGTGAAGCCCGTCACCCTCACTTGTTCCTGCGCCCGGATGGCCCGGCGCGCGGGCGTCGATATCGCGCCGGAGGAAATGGAAAGCATCCTCAAAAAGCTTTTGTTCACCGTATCCCGCAATGGGGATGAAATGGTGGTCACCGCCCCCGCCTTCCGTCAGGATATGGAGCAGGAAGCCGATATCTGCGAAGAAGTGCTGCGCTACGCGGGCTACGACCGCATCCCCATCACCCATCTGCGGGGCGAAACGCCCATGGGCGGCCTGAACGAAACGGGGCGGCGGGAAGCCGAAATCCGCCGACAGCTCACTGGCATGGGCTTCTATGAATCCATGACCTTCTCCTTCATTTCTCCCAAGACCATCGCCATGCTGGGTCTCCCCGAAAGCGACCCTCGGAATCAGCCTTTAATGATCCGCAATCCCTTAGGCGAGGATACCTCCTGTATGCGTACAACTCTTTTGCCGGGGCTGCTCAAAACCTTGGCCACCAACATCAAGAACGGCAACGAATCGGGCCGCATTTACGAACTGGGCACCATATACGACGCCCTGAACAAGACCGCTGAGGGCCTGCCCACCGAAACCCACGAACTGGTGCTGGGCATGTACGGGGACGCGGATTTCTACGCCATGCGCGGCGTGGCGGAAGCGCTGTGCAAACAGGCGGGCGTCGAATACACCGTTTCCGGCTGCGACGCGCCCTACCTGCATCCCGGACGCCGTGCCGCGCTCATTGCCGACGGAAAAACCCTGGCGCTGGTGGGCGAAATGCACCCCGATGCGGCGGAGAAATTTGACCTGACGGGCCGGGTGTACTTGGCCTGGATCGATCTGCCCCTGTTCTTCTCCCTTTCCGCGCCCATGGGCGAAGTGAAGCCCATCGCCCGGTTCCCGGCGGTGACGCGCGACCTGGCCCTGGTCATGAAGGACAGCCAGCAGGTGGGCCCCCTCATGGCCGCCCTGCGCACCGGCTGCGGCGCTATGCTGGAGGATATCCGCATGTTCGACGTGTTCCGGGGCATCCAGATCGGCGCGGGCAACAAGTCCGTGGCCTTCTCCCTCACCTTCCGGGCGGCGGACCATACGCTGACCGATGAAGAAATCACCCGCCTGACAGAAAAGGCTCTGAAGATCAGCAAAGAGCAGTTTGGCGCGGTGCTGCGGGCGTAACAATATAGAATCATCACAACAGGGGCTGCCTCGGCAGCCCTTGTTTTTAGCAGGAGATAACGATGAAGATACTGCTGACCGCTTTTGAACCCTTTGGAGGAGAAAAGATAAACGCCGCCCAGGAAGCGGCGGCGCTGATAAAGGAAGAAATCGCAGGGGCGAAAATTGTGAAAATGACTGTGCCGGTGGTGTTCGGGAAATCTATTGAAGCCGTGGTATCAGCCATGCGGGACGAACGGCCCGACGCGGTGCTGTGTTTGGGTCAGGCCGGGGGCAGGATGGGGCTTACGCCGGAGCGGGTGGCGATCAACCTGGACGATGCCCGCATCCCCGACAATGAAGGGAACCAGCCTGTGGATCAGACGATTTATCCTGACGGAGCGCCTGCGTATTTCAGCACCCTGCCGGTAAAAGCCATGGTTCGCGCTATCCAGGAGGCAGGAGTGCCTGCCAGCCTGTCCAATACGGCGGGCACCTTCGTATGCAATCATTTGATGTACGGAATCCTGTACCATATGGCGCGGTACTGGCCCGAAATGCGCGGCGGCTTTATGCATCTTCCCTTTCTTCCCGAACAGGTACAGGACCGTCCCGGAATGCCGAATTTTTCCAGGGAAGCAATGGCGGCGGGGATTGAAGCGGCGATCAAAGCGATGATTGAAGAGTGAAGCTTATTCGCCAAATGCTTTGCGCACCAGGGCGGCGGCGGCGCGGGCATCCTTGGCGTAGCCGTCGGCTCCGATGGCCTGTGCATATTCCGGGGTGACCACCGCGCCGCCCACCATGACGAAGGGCGGATCGGGCAAGCGTTTTAGCAACCGTACGGTTTCCGCCATGGCGGGCAGGGTGGTGGTCATGAGGGCGGAGAGGCCTACCATATGGATATCCTGGCTTACTGCCGTTTCAACGATGGTTTCCGGCGCAACGTCCCGGCCTAAGTCGAAGACCGCGTAGCCGTAGTTTTGCAGCACGGTTTTTACGATGTTTTTACCGATGTCGTGGATATCGCCCTGTACGGTGGCTAAGATCAGCTTTCCCTTAATGACTTGTTCCGCCCCTTGGCCGGACAGGCTTTCTTTGATTTCCTCAAATACCGCCTGAGCCGCCTGGGCGGCGGACAGGAGCTGGGGCAGGAACACCACGCCCTTTTCATAGTCCAGCCCTACCCGATCCAGGGCGGGGATCAGCCGCTGTTCCACAATGGCCAGCGGTGCTTCTGTTTTCAGGGCTTCCTTTGCCAATCGGCCCGCGTCGGCCTTGAGGCCCCGCAGAATGGCTTCCTCCAAAGTCATGGAGGCGGGGGAGGGGGCGGCGGCCTTGACTTCCGGCTGGGCTTGGGCAAAGCGGGCAACGTAGGCGGCGCATTGCCGGTCCTCGCCATTCAGCACCCGGAAGGCGGCTACGGCGTCCATCATCTCCCGCTGATTGGGGTTGATAATGGGCAGGGTCAGCCCGGCATGGAGGGCGCGGATGAGGAACGTTTGGGTGACCAGGGGGCGGTTGGGCAGGCCGAAGGAAATATTGCTGACCCCCAGCACGGTCTGCAGGCCCAGCTCCGTGCGCACCCGATGCACGGCTTTCAGGGTTTCTTCCGCCTGTTCCTGCTGAGCGGACACGGTGAGGGTGAGGCAGTCGATCCACACGTCCTGCCGGGGAATGCCGAAGGACACGGCCCGGTTCAAAATCTTTTCCGCGATGGCGAAGCGCTTTTCAGCAGAATCGGGCAGGCCTGATGCGTCCAGCGTCAGGCCCACCACCGCCGCGCCGTACTTTTTCACGATGGGCAGGATGGCGTTCAGGGATTCGTCCTTGCCGCTGACCGAATTGACGGCCGCCTTGCCGTTGTACACCCGCAGGGCGGCTTCCAGGGCGGCAGGGTCCACCGAATCCAGCTGCAGGGGCAGGTCCACCGCCGCCTGAATGGCTTTCACCGTCCGGGGCAGCATGGTTTTTTCGTCCACTCCCGGGAAGCCTACGTTCACGTCCAAAATATCCGCTCCGGCGTCCATTTCCTGAACGGCCACGGACACGATATAGTCCAGATCGTTTTCCAGCAAAGCCTGCTGGAAGCGTTTTTTGCCCGTGGGGTTTACCCGCTCGCCGATCACCCGCACCCGGTCCAGGGTAACGGCCTCCGTGGAGGTGCAGATCAGGGGCGGCGGGGAAACGGCGATGACCGGGGGCTTATCCGGCAGCGCTTGCTTCAAAGCCGTAATGTACCGTTCGTCCGTGCCGCAGCAGCCGCCCACCAGGGTCGCCCCGGCCTGGATCAAATCAGACATAGCGGCGGCAAATTCCTCCGGCGGCAGGTCGTAATGCCCATCCTCCGGGTCAGGCAGGCCCGCGTTGGGCTTGGCGATGAGGGGCAGGGTGGTATGGCGGCGCAGTTCTTGAATGAGGGACAGCAGTTCTTTGGGGCCCAGGGAGCAGTTGACGCCGATAGCGTCCGCCCCCAGTCCTTCCAGGGTATGGGCCATGGAAGCCGCCGTACAGCCCGTGAAGGTGCGGCCCGAGGCTTCAAAGCTCATGGTGACGAGCACGGGAAGGGAAGTTTTTTCTTTTGCGGCCAGCAAAGCGGCTTTGGTTTCGTAAAGGTCGGTCATGGTTTCGATCGCCACCAGATCGGCCCCAGCCTCCGCCCCTGCCGTCATCATTTCCGCAAAAATGTCATAAGCTGCTTCAAAGGTCAGGGTGCCCATGGGCTCAAGCAGTTCGCCGATGGGGCCAACGTCCAGGCCTACCAGGGCGTCCGTGCCCAGGGCTGCTTCTTTCGCAAGATTTACGGCGGCGGCGATGACTTCAGAACAGCATCGATCCGTGCGGGAGAGCTTATGGCGGTTGGCCCCGAAGGTGTTGGCGTAAATGATTTGACTGCCTGCCTGCAAATATGCCCGGTGAATGGATTTGATCCAGTCGGGCCGGGTAAAGTTCAGCAATTCCGGAACAGTCCCCGGCTCCATCCCTTTTTTTTGAAGCATGGTGCCCATGGCCCCGTCCAATAAAATGATACGGTCAGGTTGAAGCTCCACAGGTCATTCCCCTTTCCCGAAAAGTGCAGTTTTGTTTGAAAGCGCAGAAGGCGCAGCCCCGGATGCGCGCCGGCTGAGGCTGGTCCGAAAGGCCGATCACAGCCGTCACTGATTTCATAGGATTCAATAGATAAGAAGGCCCGGCGCATACCCCCAGCCGTTTTTCCCCGTTCAGGGCGCGAAGAAATTCGGATTGAAGGGAGAGCGGCAGATCATCATAACCAGGACTGAAACGGTCGGTGAGATACAGGCCCGGATGGCGGGCGGCGATTTCCTTTTCCGCCGCGTCGCAGACCTGCTCTACGTAGCTGCTTCCGCAGGCGTCGATATAAAGCGCCTGTGTCATGTCCCGGGCTTGGGCGGTGCGCAGCAGGCGGTCGAATCCTGTGCCGAGCGTACACAGCAGCAGGACGGCTTTTTCACAATCCGCCAGTATGGTTTTTGCTAAGCTTCCCGGCATAATCAATCCTGCGTCCGGCAGGGAAACGCCCGTTTCGGAATGGACGATGGCAAAAACCCGGTATATGTAACGGGGCGAAGCGTGCCTTTCCGTCTGTTCCGCCGCCTGATGTATAGCCCGCAGGGCGGCTTCGTCCGGCTCCCGCACGCCCGCATAGCGGAGGGCTTCTTTCACGTCGATGTCCATGGCGGTGTCCTTTCAAGCATTTCCTGTTTCATTATAGCCGAATCCCCGCCGCCGCGCAAGGAAATACAAAAAAAGACCGGTCGGAACCGGTCTTGGGAAGCTGAAAAACATTATTCCGCCAGCAGCTCGCTGATCATTTGATCGGCCATGGCCAGGGAACGGGGCAGATGGAAGGGGCCCTTGAAGGTGCTGCCCTTGGTGGAGGGCATGGTGGGCTTGCCGTCCCGGCGGAGATACCCGTACCATTCGCCATACTGCGGATCGGAGAAGACCTCCCGGCAGTAATCCAGGGTTTTGCAGAACCAATCGTAATAGGCTTCGTTTTTGGTATCCCGGTAGGCCATGAGGGAAGCGATCAGGATCTCGTTATGGGGCCACCACAGTTTCATGTCGTGTTCATAGGCTTCGGGAGGCAGGCCCTTGGCGTCAATGAAGTACAGCAGGCCGTTGTATTCCCGGTCCCAGCCCGCGTTGATGGCGAGATTGAATACGTTTTCCGCTTTCTGGTGAAGCGCCCCGTCGCCCTTGTGGTTGGCGTATTCCATCAGGAACCAGCTGCATTCGATATCGTGGCCGGGGTTCACGATGCGGCCTTCGGTCACGTCTCCCCGAAATTCGCCGTTCGGGCCCACGTTTTCCAGGGTGCAGCCCAATTCCGGCTTATGGTGATAGGCGAAAATATCGTGTACGCAGATTTCAGCCCGCTCGTCGTACTGGGCAGTGTTTTCCGGGTCGCACCGGCGCAGTACGGAGCATATGTTCAGGTAAATCATGGCAAGGCCCAAGCTGCGGCCCGTGCGGGTTTCGGGAATGGTTTTGGGTCCCATGCCCACGGGATCGTCGATGAGGCCCCGGAACAGGCCCCAATACAGCTCATACGCCTGCTTTGCCCGGTCGAGATACACTTTTTCTTTGGTCAGGGCGTAATACTCCGCGTTGGCGATGGCGTAGAAGCTCTCAGAGAAGCAATAGCGGCGCTGGCGCAGGGGCTTTCCGTCGGCGGTCACGGTGAAATACATCCTGTTGCCCTTTTCCCTATTGATGCAGTGGGCTTCCAGGAAATCCAGGCAGGATTTGGCAAAATCCATCCATTCCTGCTTTTTGCCGTACACCCGGCACAGATAGCTGTAGGTCCAGGCGCAGCGGCCTTGCATCCACACGCTTTTGTCGGTAGAATAGATTTTGCCCTCACGGTCTAAGCAGGTATAAACGCCGCCGTTTTCCCGATCCCAGCCGTTTTTGATCCAAAAATCGGCGCTTCGCTCCAGTTCTTCCTTGATCCAGCTCTGTTGTGCTTTCAGCAATGCCTTATCCATGATCGTATCCCTTTCTTTCGTGTAATCTTACCAGTCGTTTTTAGAACACTTTAATGCAGAAAGAGAGTACAGAGTTAAGAGTTCAGATTTATTTTGATTACAATCGCTGGAAAGCCGACAAGTTGGAGGACTGTATTCATCTGAACTCTAACCTCTGTACTCTGTACTCTGAACTCTCCTTCAGGACTTAAGGTGTTTATCAATGTATTCAATCGAGGTTCATCCCTGGAAGGGCGGTAACGGTGCGAACGAAAGCGCCGTTCACGTGGCGCATCAGAGCAACCTGTGGGATATTGCGCCGGAAGATATGGGTATACATGGTGTTTACGCCCCGTTCCCGCAGCAGGGCCGACGCCGCGCCCAGCAGGTTTTTCGCCATGCCCTGGCGGCGGAAATCGGAACGGGTATAAATCATCAGCAGCGTGGCGGAACTGCCCGCGCCGGCGAGGATGCATTCACTGACGGGCTGGCCGTTGCGGTAAAAACCTAAAGCCATAAAGTGCTGCTGCTGCTGCCATAATTGCAGGTTATCCCGGGTCAAAGGCTGGATACGCTGGACGTTCACCCGGTTCAGGAAAGCGTTCTGGCTTGCTTCGTCCTGGAGAGGAACGGACGCGAATTCCAGGCCCATTGGAGCCTGAGGAATCCCGGCGGGCGGAAGAAAACGGAACATATCCTCTCCATCGTCGTTGCGCAGGCCGCATGATTCATAAAACCGAATCATTTCCAGATTATCCGGCGGCACCTGAGCATACAATCTGGCAGGCAAATCAGGATTCTGGGCTTTCAACTGATAAGCTCGTGCCAAAAGTGCCCCGAACATCAGTGCGCGGGCTGACGGCTGGCAATCGATTTGCAGGAACAGATGATTGGGGCGCTCAGGGTACAGTTCGCCCTGATAAAACTGAATCACATAGCCAGTGCCCAACTGAATCTGCTGGTCATTAGCGACAAAAAACATGTTTTCAGGCGCGATGCCCTGAAACGCGGATTGCGGGTGGGTAATACGCATAGATTTCCCCTTGCTTCGGTATAATCAATCAATAATGAGCAGTATCATTGCCATTCCACATCGGAAAGAGTGTTCACGGGGGTCAGATCGTAGGTGACCCTGCATACGGATTTCTGATCCCGCAGGATCAGATCGGTCACGTTTTCCATCACGTCATAGGGCAGGCGCGCAGCATACGAGGGGCTTCTGCCCGTGGCGTTCACGGCGCGCAGGCAAATGATGGATTTTTCTTCGCGTCCGGGCATGGGACTCAGTATCGCAAAGTATTGCCACAGCCGTTTGGCAGCGTTGGACCTAAGCAGCTCGCCCCGGAAAAGAGCGTCTGCCGCCCGCAGGGTGTCAAGCCTTTCCTTCGTCACTTCACCTAAAATGCGCAGGGCCAGGCCGCTGCCGGGGAAGGGCTGGCGGGAAAGCAAATCAGCGGGAATATCCAGATAATCGGCGATCCGGCGAATTTCATCCTTGAACAATTCCCGCACCGGTTCGATCACCGGCACCGTTTCGCCCAGCGCGGGATTCAGCGGCCCGCCGCCGAACATGATATCATGGCAACTGGTGCCGCGGATCAGGGCGGCGATCGGACCCAATTTTTGTTCTTCCTGACGCAGGATGGACTGAATCAAACGGATGATGACGCGGCGCTTTTCCGCGGCGGTTTTTATTCCCTGCAGGGCTTCCAGGAACTGGTCCTGGGCGGAAATGCGGGTAATATCCATGCCGACGGTGTCCCGGTAATAGGCAAGAAAAATGTCGCTTTCCCGCTCCCGCAGCAGACCGGTATCCACGAAGATGCATTTTAGCTGCTTTCCCAGCGCTTTATACGCCAGCAGTGCACTGACGCCGCTGCCCAGCCCGCCGGTCATGGCACATACCGCGACGCCGCCGCCAACGATCCGCCGGATTTCTTCCACCGCCCGGGAAACGAAAGCCTCGTCATCCCACCAGGTGGTGCATCCGCAGATATTCATGGCGAAATTGCGCAGGATCAGGGAGCTTTCCGGATCGTTCTGCTCGATCCGCAGCTGCATGCCGTACAGCGGCAGGCTTTCGTGCACAAAACCGATGACGGTTTCCTGCGCGGTTGCCAGGGGGCGAATCTTCGGAGGAAGACGGAATTCCCGCGCACAGGGCAGCAGCCTTTCTCCGCTTTCCAGACCGTTCAGCAGAGGATCGGCGGCATAGTTCAAGGGCATCACCGCGCCTTGGAACACGATATCGCCCACCTCGCCCTCCAGCATGGACAGTAAAAGCCCAGCGGCGTCGCCCAGGGCAAGCACTGGAATATCGGAAGCAGGGATACGGCTGTCCAGCCCCTCGGGGCTTTGACCAGACGCGCTACCTGCCAGCAGCAGCCCCAGTGGTTCCTGGGCCTGAATATCCTCCAGGGAAATGTTTCCCGGCACGATTTTGCAGAAAATCCTCTCCGAACGCAGCTTCTTTGTTACGGTCCGGCTGGCGTCATCGTCAAAATTCAGCACAAGCAGCATATCGCGCATGGCTGCTCACTCCTTCACAGACACAATGAAATGAAACCAATGAATTATTTCTATTCGACGCGGCACAGGAAAAATCCTGCACAGCGGAAGCTCTGCGCTTTTACTTGCTACTTGCCAAGCCCTTCGATCATACGCCGCAGCGCCAGGCGCGTTTCCAGGTTAGCGATGCCGTTTTCCTGGATGCCTGCCTGCCGCTGCACAGTTTTGATGCAATCAGTGGTGATAGCGCCGTACTTGCCGGTGGTATAGCGTTCCTCCAGCAGCCCAGCCTGCACCAGTTCCTTTTGCAGTTCCACCACTTTGGGGCCGTCGCAGCCGAATTTCAGCGTCATATCGGCCAGATCAAATACTGTGCCATAACCCAGGATACGCCAGTAATCGATAGCGTAATCGTTGCGTTCCACGCTTTGGGGAGCGGGTTTGGTGACATTGTTGCCTTCGATCACGTGAAGCCTTACCTTGCCTTCCGCGTCATAGGCGCAGTATTCCACCATGGCCACGTGGCTGGTGTCGCTGCTGGCGTTATCGGTGAGAAACACCCAATCCCCCGGCTGGGGAATGTAGCTGTTTTTTTCAATGGGCAAACCGGTGTCCCGCCACCACTGGCTGCCGTAGCCCGGCAGGGTGCCTGTGCGGGCGATATAGCGGCCCTGGGATATGAACCAGTCGCGGCCCACGTTCGTACCGCTGTAATTCGGATATATCTTGTTCAGCAGTTTTGTGCCATGAAGCCTGTCCACTTGATTCACGCACCAGCATTGAAATTCCGCGCACCATTCGGCAGTGGGATAACCAGCCCAGGTACCGTATTTGGTCACGCCGCTGCGTTCCTCCGTATAACCGATTTCACCCCGGGCTGCGTCCAGCAGCCACAGCACGTAGTCATGCACAGGGTAAGCTGGGGAAATCAGCGCTTCTCCCTCCAGCAGTGTGATTCCGGCTTGGTAAGCGGAAAAGCCGTCTTCTCCCTTTTCAGCCAGTGCTGGAGAAAGGAAAAGGGAAACACACAGGAGAAAAGAAAGAAACATGGTTGATTTGCGCATCGTTTTTTCCTCCGTTTTGATGGAAACGGGGCCGGAAGACTGGCTTCCAGCCCCGAAGAGATCATGCGTCGGGGTTGTTGTCGTCATACAGAGCCTTGTTACGTTCAGTACGGCGAACCCGCTGTCTGGCTGGGGAAGGCGTTTCTTCAATGGCCTCGGAAGGCGATCCTTTTATCTCCGGCTGTGCGTCTTTGATTTGCAGATCCAGGCGCTTGGTATTGGGATCCACCGAGCCAGGGCTGAAGGATTGTATGTCCTGCGTCGTCGCATGCAGCCCGCCGTTGTTCACATCCTCCGTTTTTTGCTGGGTTGCGGAGGAACTGTAAACCCGGGACGATTGAGAGGACTGATATGTATTGGTATCCTGCCGGGGAGGCTGATAAGCTCTGGTAGCCTGCTGCACGGGCTGATAGGATTTGGTTTCGCTACCGGCGGCCTGCTGCGGCGCGGCGACAGGACGGTAAACGCTGGTGCCCTGGGAGACATTCCGCGCAGGCATTGGGGCCCCGCTCTGCGGGGGCATGAAAGGCGCGCTTTGATTGGGGTATACGGGCCGCGCCTGATTCTGACCGGGATTGTTCTGCGCTGCGCGCATTTGAGGCTGGGCAGCGGCGCTGCGGGCTGCACGGGCCTGCTGTGCGCGGTATGCCTGCCTGCGCTTTTCATTCTGACGGTGAACGGTATAGGCGTAATACGCGCCGCCGCTGCCTACAACAGCCAGTCCCAACAGTACCCAGGGCCAGGGCGAACCTGCCTGCTGTGTGGCGTTAGGCTGGATCATATGATCCTGAGGGATGACCGGGGCGATTTCAGGCGTTGGGGTAGGCGTGGGCGTAGGAGTAGGGGCAGGCGTTTCAGTATTCAGCCTTTCCAGATCCGGCGTGGGCGTAGCGAACGGATTGAAAGGCTCATAGGAAGCCGACAGGGCCGGATTCTGCCACACCGTCTTGTTGTAATCCTCAACGGGCTGGATCTGGCCGGTGGTCACGCCGGACGTGGTGCTGTTGCTGTTGGCGTTCAGGTATTCGCTGCTCTGCAGGAATTCGGAGAGCTCGCCCAGCGTGAGCACATGGAAATAATCGCTGCGGATATAGCCTTCGTTGCCGCCCTGGCTGACGTGGTACCAGGTGCCTTCATCATTGGTCACGCTGCCCAATACCAGGGCAAAGGCGTAATTATCCAGCAGACGGATGGCGTTGCTGTTTTTGATTGTGGGCTCGGAACGCAGGTTTACGCGGCCGCTGGTGCTCTGCACATGACCGTAACTGCTCAAGCTGCTGTCGGTCACAGGTTCGGGTGTGAGCATAGGCGCGGCGGAGGGGGTGGGCGTTCCGGCGGAGAGGGTTTCCTGATAGACCAGGGTTTCCTCTTGGCTCATCATGCGCAGCTGATCCTGTCGGATGTAACCCCACATGCCGTTGTACTGCACCAGATGCCAGGCGGCGCCGCCTGCGTATTGCTGACCGTGCACCTGTGCTACAGCCATATAAGGCAGCAGGGCAATGATTTCGCCATTGGTATCCGGGAAATTGCGCATGGGCACGCCGTCGCCCAGGGTCATGGCCAAGCCTTCGGTTTGTTCCGGTATAGCGGCGGTGGGGGCAGGGGTTGGCTGCAGTTGTTCCAGATAGGGCCGCGCTTCTTCGCCGGTGATCTGCATCAGCGAGGACTGAAGGATGAAGCCCAGATTTCCGCTCTTCAGTACCTGAACGGAATCCCACGCTACGCCGTCTACATACGTTTCACCATTGACAAGCATCAGCGTTTGAGGCGGCAGCATTTCCAGAATGGTATCATCCGTTTGGCTGACGCCGGTGCGCAGGGCTACTTGTGTTTTTGTGAGCGCATACCCCCGATAAGGCGAAGGCGTTTCGGTAGGCGCTGCGCTGATTTCCGGGGTTGGCATATCGGTAGGCTGCCAAACAGGCTCCTCTGTGGCCGGTTCAGGCGTTTCCGTAGGCGTTTCTGTGGGGAGCGGTGTAGGTTCTGCGGTAGGCGCGGTCACGGTCTGTGTGGGCATGGGGGAAGCGAGCTGCGCCTGAATTGCGGCGCTGTCAGCCTCGCTGGCTACCTGTATATAGTCGGCCATCACATAACCGTCTGTGCCGTTGCACCGCACGGCATACCATTTTTCGCCGTTGACGGTTTGTGAAGTGTAGATCCATACCCGGGTATTCTTTTTTAGCTCGTCGATCTTGACCGCGCTTCGGTCGGGATTTTTGCGGAAATTTACGGAATTGATGGTGACGCCCCAGCGGTCGATCACCATGCCGTCGGGGATTTCTGTGGGCATGGGGGTGGGTTCCTGGGTGGGTGCGAGGGTATAGTTAAACAGGGCGGCGATTTCTGCTTCATTCAGGAACCGCACCACAGTTTCGCTCATATAGCCCGTCATGCCGTTGATTTCCACGGAATACCAAATCTTGCCTTCGCTGTTGACCACTTGGCCCAGCACGTGCCCCAGATTGCTGCTGCTAACCAAGCTTATGATGTTATCATCGGCGGTCGTGGGCGTGGAACGCAGGCGGATGGCCGTGCCGGTGGGATAGAAATAGGCGTCCATTGGCGCGTCATAGGCCGGAATCTGAGGTTCAGGCGTTGCTGTCGCAACGGATATGTACAGGAAAGCCACTTCGGCGGGGGCCAACTGCCCATCCGCATTCAGTACCACAATGGCGCTGCTTTCACCGATGAGCGCATAGTTTTCCTCCAGGTCCAAGGGCCTGGCGTCCACGGTATTGGTTCCCACGTAGCACATCTGCTGCTGAGGGGAGGCGATATCCCGCCCGGTGGTCGCGTCCTGATAACGGATGGTCACATAGGCGTTGATCTCGTTGCGGAACTGGAAAATCACCTCCGCTGGCGCGGCAAGCCCGTTTTCATCCACGGTGACATAAACAACGGCGTCGGAGGCCAATTCGTAGCCCAGGGCACTGTCTACCTGCCTCCAGTCCACTTCCACCTTGTTTTCCTGCCCTTCCACGCAGGTGGCGGAATAGAAATAGAACACTTCTTCCGAGGGAGAAATATATTTTACATTTACGAGCGCAACCTTGGGAGCGGGAGGCTCAATCGTCAGGCGGTAGGTGAAATAGATTTCGGCGGGATTGGGGCCGTTTTCGTCAACATGCACCAGCACGCTCTGAGGTCCGTCGGGCTGACAGTCGGCCTTCAGGTCCACCGGTGCGGCGCTGATTTCGGTATCGCCCAGGCCACACCAAACCTGACCGGGAGAAGCGACGTCCAGGCCATCCGGATCCACATAGCGCACGGGCACCATCACAGGAGCCGGGGTTTCAGTGGGATCGGGCAGGGGGGTCGGCTCCGGGGTCGGCTCGACCGTGGGTTCAGGCGTAGGTTCCGGGGTGGGTTCTGGGGTGGGCTCAGGCGTAGGTTCAACGTATTGATACAGGAAAATGATTTCTGTTCTGTCTGCTTCTCCAGCGGCATTTACCGTGACGAACACCGTGGGATCGCCAAGCAGCACGTAATCAGGAAGCAGATTCTCCGGCCGCGCAGTGATGGATGTAACAGCGTCGGCGGGCAGTGTAGCCGTTCCGCTCAAGGCCACGTCAGCGCCTGTTTCCGCGTCGCGGTACACTACGGGCAGGGTCACGGGTTCAGCCTGTACATATTCATAGACAAAGGTAATTTCATTCGGGTGCGCTCCGTCTGCGTCGATGGTCACGTTCTGGAAATCAGGCGCACCGGCAATCAGATAATATCTTTCGGGCAGATTGACGGGCTGGGGAAAAACCGCATAATCGCCGCCCTGGAATACCTGAACCGTATCGTCGGCGATGGGCATTCCCTGGGCGTCGGTGTAATGGACGGTCACGGCGGCGGGCTTTACAGCGCGCTGGAAGGTGAAGGTCGCCTCGCTGATGCTGCCGCCCTGGAGATTCACCGTCAGGGGATAGAAGGAAGGCTGCGCCGCCTGATAATCCTCCATGGAAATCTGAGCGGCAGGGTAAATCTGATGCTCCCCTTCGCCGAAGGTAAGCACATCGGCAGGCGCAATGGGTTCGCCCCGTTCATTTACGTAATGCAGCGTTACATCCACCGGCTGCACCACACGGCGGCAGGTAAAGGTGATATCCGCGGGGGATGCGCCGTCGGCGGTGACGATGACCTCATAAAACGCTGGCGCTGCGGGCATATACAGATCGGATGGAAGGTCGGCAGCGGGGTATACGATATTGGAACCGGGCTGCATGGTCTGGGTCATATCGCCATAGATCATGCTGCCTTCCTCATCCACATAGTGGATGGTGATGTCTGCGGGAAGCACTTCCCTGGAATAATGGAAGGTGATCTCGCTGGGCACAGCGCCCTCCAGGGTGATATCTACATTCTGTGTGTCGGAACCGTTCACTGTGTAATGCGCGATGGCTTCGGCCTGCACAGTATGGCTGCCGCTATCCAGCGTGTATTGAGCGTCGGGCAGCAGGGAAAAGCCGTTTTCATCCACATAATGCACGGTGACAACGGCAGGGGAGATGTATCGGGTATAGGTAAAGGTGATTTCTTGCGGTGTGGCGCCGTTTTCATCCACAGTAACAATGTACGACGAATTGCCGGTGAGCACATACTGGTCTATGGGAGCAGGGTTCACTTGATGCTGCCCCATATCATAGGTATAAGTCATATCGCTGATCAGGGGATAGCCGTTTTCATCCAAATAATGCACGGTCACGCTGCCGGTGATGACGCGGCGGGTGTAATAAAATGTGATGTCTGCGGGGGAAGCGCCGGCGGCATCTGCCCATACGGTATAGGCGCTTTGACCTTGCACGTCGTAACCATCCACGGGGAGGGCTGAAATTTCCGATGCGCCTTCCGATAAGGTATAGCTCTGATCCGGCAGCAGCGTTTGATTGTATTCATCGATATAATGAACAGTGACTTTCGCGGAACTGCTTACAGGCGTTTGGGAGAGCGGTTGGGAAGAAAGATACAGCGAATAAACCGCCTGCATTTGACCGGCCGCGTCACAGCCGATAATTTCCACCCAGGGCCCGTCCAGCGTGCCCATGGCGTCCGCCGCATTTTTCAGGTATTCTCCCTGGCCGGGCAGAAAAAAAGCCAGACTGCCGCTCAGATCGCTGATATTCAGCGTCAGTCCCGTGAAGGGAGCGTCCCAGGGCAGGGTGAGCCAGAACCGTGTCTCGTCCGGATCAGAAGTCACGGGCACGGCAGGGTCGCTTACGTGCACCGTGCCCACCGCGTCCATCCACTGTACGGAAATACTGATGTCCTGGGCGAAGGCAGCCAGTCCGTCAAAAGGCAGCAGCAGGCAGAAAAGAATGAGGGCAAGAGAGAAAAAACGGATGATCCCTTTCATTATAATGCGATGCCTCCTTCGGAAATCATCGGTTAAAGGTAATACTTTTTCAATAAAAATTGTATTACAGTTTCAAATTGCTGTCAATGCTTCTTCTCGCTAAAAAACATGGAACAGAGTGCAGATTTCCCCATCCCAGGCAGGATTTGCGCGCCGGATGTGGAATATAGGTATTGGAACATTTGCAACGGAGGATGACAAGATGATCAGGGATGAATTGCTGCGGGAAAATTTCATTTCCAGTGAAGAAGTCTATCCCGGAAAAATCATCCGCGTGGAGAAATGGCAGGTGAAACTGCCCAGCGGGGACACGGCCATGCGGGAGATCGTGCGGCATAACGGCGCGTCGGCGATCGTGCCGGTGGATGATAACGGAATGGTAACGCTGGTGCGCCAGTATCGGGCGGCTATCGGTCAATGCACCTGGGAGATTCCGGCGGGCAAGCTGGATTCCCTCAGCGAAGACCCTTTCAGCGCCGCCAAGCGGGAATTGGAGGAAGAAACGGGCCTGCGGGCCGAACAGTGGCGGAAGCTGACTACAATTTACACCACCCCCGGTTTCTGCAACGAACAAATCACCATCTATCTGGCCACCGGCCTGAGCCAACGGAACGCTCACCCGGATGCGGATGAATTCTTAGGGCTTACCCGCATCCCGCTGACGGAAGCCGTATCTTATTGTATGACGGGAGAGTTTCAGGATGGGAAAACGGTTATCGGGCTGCTGATGGCACAGCAGGCGCTGGCCGCGGCCGATATGCCGGTTCAAGGAGCTTCCACAGCCATACAACGGTTCACATCCCCCGCTTCTTCCCGGGAAGCTGAATAATGTGATAAAATGTAATAAAAAAATGAAAAAAGAAAAACACCCTGTATACCGGCTGATCCTTTTCTGCCTGATCCTGCTGCTGGCGCTGGGCATTCTGCTGTTGGCGCTGGGGCTTCATGCGGGCGTTGACTGGCGCTGGATAGGCCAGCCGGTACAGTACGTTTAGAGGATACGATACGCAAATGCAGTTTTTTCAGGGAATTTTTTCCCGGCTTCCCACCCTGGAAACGGAACGGCTGATCCTGCGCCCCCTGCGCATGAGCGACGCCAGGGATTTGTTTGCATACGCCCGGGACCCGCAGGTGAGCCGTCATGTGCTGTGGGAAACCCACGAAAGCCTGGGCGATTCACGCCAATTTCTGCGGGGAGCCATCCGCCAGTACCGCCAGGGTAAGCCGGGTTCTTTCGCTATCACCTTGAAGGATTCAGGCCGCATGATCGGCACCATCGGCTTTATGTGGGTCAATGTGGATTACAAAAGCGCCGAAGTGGGCTACAGCCTGAGCCGGGAATACTGGAATCGGGGCATCATGACCGAAGCGCTGCGCAGCGTGGTGGATTTTGGCTTTCAGGAATTGCGGCTCAACCGTATCGAAGCCCAGCACGAAGTAGATAATCCCGCTTCCGGCCGGGTGATGGCCCACGTGGGCATGCAGTACGAAGGCAGGCTGCGGCAAAGGCTGAAAAATAAGGGAAAATTCGTGGATGTAGAGCTGTATGCCATTCTGCGGAGCGATCCGCGCACTTAACAAAGTGGAAATTGAAAAGTGGAAAGCAATATGGTTAAAAAGATTGTCTAACTGCCACACAGGCTGTTTATATTTTCACTTTTCACTTTTTCATCAGAAAAGGAGGCTTTCCAATGCAGCAGCATCAGATGACCGCGCCCGGGCCTTTGCTGGACGAAAACGGTCATTTGACTGAAACGGGCTATGCCCTCAGCCTGATCAAGGATTACGATCATGGGGCGGTAAAGGCCAGCCCTTTGCGGATCAAGGAATGGGACTATTATTGTATCGTGTCGGACCGGTACGCCCTGGCCCTGACCATCGCCGATAACGGCTATCTGTACATGGACAGCGTATCTCTCCTGGATTTTGACGAACACAGCCAGGCCACTTGGTCCAGCATACTGCCTCCCTTCGGCGGGAGAAGGCTCCCGTCCTCCAGCGCGCGGGGAGATATCAGCGCAGCCGGGAAGGGTTACGCCATCACTTTTGAAAACGATGGGAAGCAGCGCCGCCTGTACGGCCATGTGGACCGCTTTCCAAACGGAAACGGAAAGCCTTTGCTGTTCGATGTGATCCTGACCGGCGCGCCTCGTGACTCCATGGTGATCGCTACGCCCTTCACCGGTCATCCCAAGGCGTTTTATTACAATCAAAAAATCAACTGCCTGCGGGCGGAAGGCAAGGCTGTGTACGGGGACAGGGAATACCTGTTTTCTCCCGCCCATTCCTTTGCCGTGCTGGATTGGGGACGCGGCGTATGGACCTATGAAAATACCTGGTATTGGGGATCGGCTTCCGGGCTTGCGGATGGCGTGCCTTTCGGCTTCAATATCGGTTATGGCTTCGGCGATACCAGCGCGGCCAGCGAAAACATGCTGTTCTATAACGGGCAGGCTCATAAGCTAAGCCGGGTGACCTTTGAAATCCCCATGAAGGAGGGAAGGGAGGATTATTTAGCTCCCTGGAAATTCACCAGTGACGACGGGCGCTTTGAAATGGACTTTGCCCCCATCCTGGACCGTTGCGCAAAAATCGATTTGAAGCTCCTTTGCTCTGATCAGCACCAGGTGTTTGGCCGCTTTTCCGGCAGCGCCGTATTGGATGACGGCAGGAAAATCCATATCCGGCAATTCCCCGGTTTTGCGGAAAAGGTACATAACCGCTGGTGATTTCTGCCAATTTTTACGTTAAGAAATCGATTGACATTCCCGGCGTCCTCTGGTATAATACCCTCTGCTGGCGGAAACGCCGGTGTGCCGATATAGCTCAGTTGGTAGAGCGGCTGATTCGTAATCATCAGGTCAAGGGTTCGAGTCCCTTTATCGGCTCCATTTTCGAGGTGTAGCGCAGTTTGGTAGCGCGTTTGGTTCGGGACCAAAAGGCCGCGGGTTCGAGTCCCGCCACTTCGATTCTTGCATGCACCGCTTGAAAGACAAGCGGTGCATGTTTGTTTTAATGCTGCTCCTTCTGTTTTCTGCCTTTATAGGGATTGAACAGAAAACGATGTATCCGCAGCATTTTGCAGGCCATGCCAAAAAGGATGGGGATCAAGACGCCCGCCGCCGTGCTGGCGAAAAGGATGAGTACGGGGTTTTCCACATTCCAATGATGAAACAGCGCTCTGCACGCGGTGAGGATAAACGTATGCAGCAGGTATATTTCCAGGCCGTATCTGCCGGTCAGAAGGAAAAGAGGATTTTCACCCAGGAAACGAAGCTGCTGAAATGCCGCGAACAGGAAAATGGAACAGCCTATTCCAAGCGCCTGATTCACGATCAGGGTTTGATTCAGTTGGGTGTTCCTGTTCCAAAAAAGGATATACAGGGCAAGGATGCACGGGAGCGGCACAAACACGGCTGCCTTTTTTTTCAGAATACCGTCCCTTTTATTCAGTGCGATACCGAGATAGAAAAAGAAGTGATAATATACCAGCCTGTTTGCGTCAAATAGCTGTCTATGGGGAATCCACCAGCTGGCAATGCCCATAGCAAGCGTGATGACGAGCACGACGGCGCTATTTAGGCGGATGATGAATTTTCTGCTGAAAATGAAGTAATAAATGATCAAGACAAAAAGGTACCAGTACAGTTCCAGCGGTTTGACCGGGATCAGCAGCAGATCCTTTGGGGTGACCTGATTAACCACGTACTGGTCAAAGAGGATTTTGGATCCTCCAAGGATCAGGGAATAAAAAAGATAAAGGCAGGCGAGACGGATGACCTGCGCTTTTATTCGACTCTTGTCGATTTGTCCGTCCCTGAAATACGTCCTGCCGAAAAGGAACCCGCTGATAACAAAAAACAGGGGCATATGAAATGCGTAGACAGCATTGAAAATGTCGTAATACAGCGTGCTTGCCGAGTGTTCGCCCATATAACCATTGGCAATGTGACCGATCACGACGCAAATGGCGGCAAATCCTTTCAAGGCGTCGATATACTTGATTCTATTCATGGCTTCCATTTTGACGGCGCATGCCGATTTCGTCGGGAGAGGGAAGAAGGCGGATGTACGGGAAGTTTTTTATGGCGTATTCTTACCCCACTTGCAGAATACACGTTTCAGTATACTACGCTTTTGCATGAGCGGTCAATATTTTTCGCTTTTTAGCCGGTTTTCCATTGACGCGCAACCTCAAGTTGCGTGATCCCCAAAAAGAGCCCGCTGGAGTTGGTTGAGGAAGGACCGCGCTTGTGTTAATCTATGCTTGCGGCGCCGAACGAAAGTCCTATGGGAACAGCAGAAAAGAATGATAAGGAGGGTCAGAGATGAGTTTCGGAAAGAACCTTCAATATTTACGGCAGCTTCATGTGAATATGACGCAGGAGGCGCTGGCGGAAAAACTGAACGTGAGCCGTCAGACGGTGTCAAAGTGGGAAATGGACGCGGCGAAGCCGGAAATAGACAAAGCGCTGGAGCTGTGCAAAGCGTTTAACTGCACCTTGGATAATCTGTTTGTCGATGAAATGGATAAGCGCAGCAGCGCTTATACCAATATTCGCCTCGAAGATGTCCCGGGATTTCGTTATGTAGCATATACGGCCGTAAGCACAGACCCGGAAGGCGACGCGCTGGACCGCGTATTCAGGTATGCAAAAGAGAATGGGATCAAGAACCCCAAAGTCGTCGGATGGGATTTTCCGCATCTGTCCGTGGAGCAGATCAATGTATATAAGATGCATGGATACACAGCGGCATGGATCCTGCCGGACGGAATCACCCCTGAAGGACTGGAGATCAAGGAGCAGCCTGCGCAGAAATATGCCGCTATACACATCGAGCGTCCCTTTGACAATCCCTTCGTCACGATCCCGGGAGCGTATCATACCTTGGGCGACTACATGAAAACCAACGGGTTGAAGCATGTGAAGGAGGGCGTCATTCCCTGCTTTGAAACGGCGGGAGAAAGCATGGATGTGTATTTAGCGTGTAAATAAACTGGAAAAACAGCAACTCGAATCAAATCAAGTTTCTTCTTCCGCTGTAACATGAGAACAAACGAAAGGGGGCGACGGGATGACGGCATGGCACAGGACCGTTCAGGAGATCGTGGACGCGGTGGATGAAAGCATCAAAAGGGAAGACGACGAGGCATTGACGCTGAGGGCCCTTTCGGAGCGCATGGGGTATTCGGAGTACCATATGTCGCGCCGGTTTTCGGAAATCTCCGGCATGCAGTTCCGGGATTATCTGCGCCGGCGGCGGCTGGCGTTCGCTTTGAAGGATTTGCGGGACAGCCGGGCTGGCATCTTGGATATCGCCGTCAAGTACGGGTTTTCCTCCCAAGAGGCGTTTACCCGGGCCTTCAAAGCGGCGTATGGGATCACGCCTGCCGAGTATCGGAAGAATCCCGTGCCGGTGGCGCTGCAAACGATCCTGCATCCTTTCGACTGTTACTTGCTGGAAGGAGCCGAAACAGGCATGGAAGAGAGCAAAAAAGAAGTAAAAGTGTACTTTGTGAACATCCCGGCCCACAAGTTCCTGCATATCAGGAATTATGAAAGCGTCGGGTACTGGGATTTTTGGCAGAAGGAGGCAGAAATCCCCGGCTGCGACTGCGACACCATCTGCGGTCTGCTGGACAGCATGCCGGGAAAGCTGGATGATGTGGGCGGCTCGGAGGAGGACGCGGGAAGCGGTCAGTTGATGGCCTGGATCAACGAACCCGCGGGACGCATCTGCTCCTGGGGAATTCCCCTGGCGGAAGCCTACGGCGTGCGGCTGCCCGCGGATTATGCGGGACCGGTACCCAGCCAGATGCAATTGATGGACGTGGCGGCGGGAGAATACGTGGTATTCGAGCACGGCCCCTTCGACTTTGAAAAAGAGAGCCGCGCCGTGGAGGAAAAAATGGAAGCGGCCATGAAGGACATGGATTACGCCCAATACGGCTGCCAGCTGGATTTGACCCAGGGCCGGGTATTCTACTTCTACCATGATACGAAACGGTTTTGGAAATACGTCCGGCCGGTCCGCAGACTGTGAGGGCGGACAAAAAGAAAGCCTTGCGGCGTAAGGGTGATTCCTTATGTCCGCAAGGCTTTTTTCGCGGGGGATGTTTTTCAGCCGCCGCGTGTCAGTTCCTCCCATTCATGGCGGGTGATGGCGTACACGGTGGTCCTGTGCCCCCAGCGGGTGTCGTCAAATTCTTTGATGAGCTTCATGCCGTTGGCGGCGGCGGTAGCGCGGGAGGGCAGATTCGCGGCGTTCATGTAGGAATACAGGCAGGGAAAGTCCGTATGCGTGAAGGCCCAGTCCCGCACGGCGCGGGCGGCTTCTTTGCCAAGCCCCTGGCGCCAGCGCTCCTTCCGAATATGATAGCCCACTTCCGGCAGGTCTTCTCCGTCGATTTGCTGCATGGTCAGCCCGCAGTCCCCTAAAAACTCCCCGGTTTCCTTCAGCTCCATGGCCCACAGGCCGAAACCGTATTTCCGGTAATTGTCGAAGCTCCAGTCCAGCCAGCGCTGCACGCCCTTATCGTCGTAGGGCCTGGGATAATACTTCATGGTTTCCGGGTCGGACAGGATGGAATACAGCGCGTCATAATCCGATTGCCGGTATTCCCGCAGGATCAGACGTTCCGTTTCAAGGACGATCATTTCGCTCATTAGCCGTTTTCCTCCTGAATCAGCGCTTCCAGTGCGGCGCAGAACGCGGGCAGATCGCGCTTCAAACGCACGAAGCGGCCCTCTTGATTCAAAAACACGTGCTCGGATCGGGCTTCACATACTATTTCGCCGTCCGACGCTTTTTCCATTTGATACCGGATCGTCAGTACCACGCCGTTGAAACCTGCCACGGAAACGGTTATGCGAATTTCGTCCCCAAAGGCACAGGGCTTCCGGTACTCGCAGGATAGGGATTTCACGGGGGAAAGGACGCCGCCTGCTTCCATTTTCGCGTAGGGGAAACCCAGCTGATCCATGAAATCGATGCGCGCTTCCTCCATCCAGCGGATATAGTTGGCGTGATGGACTACGCCCATCATGTCCGTTTCATAATACTGTACTTTGCGCAGATAAGCGTTCATGGCCGGGCCTCGCTCTCATCTTTTCGGAAAATGCGCACCAGCACGCCGCCCGGCGCGCCTTCCACCGTAGCGTACAGGCATGCCGTTTCCCAAGAGGAAAGCAGCGCGCTGTCGGTAACGATCATGGGCTGAAAGCCAGTATCAAAGCTGCCTTGGTTTTCGATGAAAATGCGGCAGCTTTGGCCGCTTTTATCCCTTCCTTCCAGCATGTAGCGGGCGGAAAGAGCGGCTTTCCCATCCTTGCTGATTTTCTGGGTGTCCACCCCGGGCCCGATGATTTTACCTGTGAACCAGGGGCCGCCCGCCGCGCCGGTAAAGGGGATCATAACGATATCCCGGGCGCTGCCCTTCACTTGAAGGGAATCCAGAATGTTCACCTGGATTTCGAGAAGCAGATCGCCATTCATGGTTTCCTGTCCTTTCTTGATGCAGATAAAATGGCCGTATATGCATATCATAACGTATTTTGGGCAGGATTACAAGCTGATTCGGAGAACAGAAACGCAAGAAATCTATATCATTCAGCAAGAAATCGGGATTGAAAAAAGGCGCTGTTTCCTATAAAATATCAATGAATGGAGAATCAACAAGAAGAAAAAAGAGGTGTGCCCCGTGCGTTATGAAATGGATTTGACAAGTTATCAGACCTCGAAGCTGTTTTCCTTAGGAGAGGGTTTTTCCTGCGCCAATCCATCCGGCGAGCGGCTTTCCATCAACAATTTCTATTTTGAAAAGAACGGCAAACCCTTTTATCCGGTATCCGGCGAATTCCATTACAGCCGGATGGACGACCGCCGCTGGGAAGACGAGCTCATTAAAATGCGCATGGGCGGCGTGAATGTAGTGTCCACCTATCTTTTCTGGAACCACATCGAGGAAGAAGAAGGCGTCTTCGATTTTTCAGGCCGCCGGAACCTGCGCAGGTTCGTTTCGCTCTGCGAAAAGCATGGCTTGTATGTAATCCTGCGGGTTGGCCCCCTCGATCATGGCGAGGTGCGCAACGGCGGCCTGCCGGACTGGCTGTACGGCAAGCCCTTTGAGGTGCGTACCACGAACCCAGAGTTCCTGCAATATGTGGAACGCCTGTATGCAAAAATCGGGGAGCAGGTGCGGGGGCTGTTCTTCCGGGACGGAGGGCCTATCATCGCGGTGCAGCTGGACAACGAATACATGCACTCCTCCGCTCCCTGGGAAATGACCACCGGCATTTCGGGCGAGTGGGTGTTCAGTGGGAACGAGGGGGAAACGTATATTCTGGCGCTGCGGGAATTAGCGCTCAAATGCGGCCTGACCCCCGCGTTCTTCACCGGCACGGCCTGGGGCGGCGCGGCCTATTCAGAAAAAGTGCTGCCCCTGTGGGGCGGGTATGCTTACCGGCCTTGGATCTTTTACTCCCACAAAGGCGAGCATCCCGCCACCGAGGAATATATTTACCAGGATTATCACCGGGACGGCATTCAGTGCACCGATGATTTTGAACCCGCCTATCCGCCGTCAACGCGCCCCTACGCCTGCTGCGAAATGGGCGGCGGCATGATGTGCTGCTACTATTACCGGTTCATTTATCCATATAAGAGCGTGGACGCCCTGGCCAACGTCAAGCTGGGCTCCGGCTGCAACTTCCTGGGCTATTACATGTTTCAGGGAGGCACCAACCCCATCGGCAAAAACGGGACGTACCTGAACGAATCCCAGGTGCCCAAGCTCAGCTACGATTACCAGGCTGCCCTGGGCGAGTTCGGGCAGATTCGGGAAAGCTACAGCCGCTTAAAAGCCATTCATTTTTTCACCCGTTTCTTTGGGGACCGCGTCGCGCCCATGGAAACCGTGCTGCCGGAAGGGGCAAGCCAAATCGACCCGAAAGACTTAAACACCCTGCGTTTCACTGTGCGCACCGACGGGGAAAGCGGGTTCCTGTTCATCAACAACTTCCAGGACCACCGCACCATGCCTGAAAAGAAAAACGAACAAGTCATCATTGAAACAGCAGAAGAAACATACACGTTCGACATTTCCATCGCCTCCGAGGAAAATGCTATTCTGCCTTTCCATTTCGATCTGGACGGTATTCTGCTTCACCAGGCCAACGCTCAGCCGGTACTGCGGACAGAAATACAAGGCCGGGCGGTATATGTGTTCATGGTGCCCGATGGCATGGATGGAACGTTCTGTTTTGAGGAAGAAGCGAAAGCGACCGGCGGCATACCGCTTTTCACCGTTCAGAAGGGCGGCAAGGCAGTGGATATCCTGCTGCTTACCCGGGAAGAAACGAACCGGCTGTTCATCCTTCGGGACGGCAGCCTCATCCTGTCCGACGCCGCCCTGCTGGAAGACGAAAAAGGCGCGCTGCGGCTGGAAACCGTCAATGCCGAAAACACCTTGTACTGCTATCCGGCGGACAGATTGCAGGGCAAAGCTCAGCGTCTGAACGATCAAGGCCCCTTCGGCGTGTATCAGGCCAACGCCGAAGAAAAAGAAATCACAATCTCCTGCGAGCCTGCCGCCCCCTGCCGCTGGAAGCTGCATATCCCCGAAAACGCCCTGGACGGCCTCAAAGACGCCCGGCTGCAAATTCACTATCGGGGCGACATCGGTATGCTGTTCCTCAACGACATTTTGATCAGCGACAACTTCTGCAACGGCGATACCTGGGAAGTGGGGCTTCTGGAACACTGGGACAAGCTTCCCGGCAGCTTGGTGCTCAAGATTTCCCCCATCCGGGAAGGGGCCAACGTGAATGTGGAATCCGCCATGGCCGCGCGGAACGAGGAAGTCAAAGCCCTGATCGCGGATTTGCAGCAAATCAAAGTCCAACCTGTGTACGAAATCAGCCTGTAAGGAGAAATCGCTATGAACAAGACAAGCGTTTATGAGCAAATGATTACCTTCCCTACCTACAGAGCGGGCAGTCTGGAAAAGAATCCGCTGTTCATTGAAAAACGCGCCTATCAGGGCTCCACAGGCAAGGTGTATCCCGTGCCGATCTGCGAAAAGATCAGCGATACCAAGGAAGACGTGCAGTATAAGGCCGTCATTCTGGAAAACGATTATCTGTATGTCATGATCCTGCCGGAGCTGGGCGGGCGCATCCAGCGTGCGCTGGACAAAACCAACAATTATGATTTCGTATACTACAACCAGGTGATCAAGCCCGCCCTGGTGGGGCTGGCTGGGCCGTGGATCAGCGGCGGCATCGAATTCAACTGGCCCCAGCATCACCGCCCCTCCACCTTCATGCCGGTGGATTATATCATTTCCGAAAACCCGGACGGTTCTGCCTCTGTCATCCTCGGCGAAACGGACCGCATCAACGGCACCAAGAGCAACGCCAGCATCACCCTGTACCCGGACAAAGCTTACATCGAAATCAAAGGGCAGCTTTTCAACCCCACCGATTATCCCCAGACCTTCCTGTGGTGGGCCAACCCCGCCGTTCACGTGAACGACGACACCTTTTCCGTGTTCCCGCCGGACGTGAACGCGGTGATGGACCACGGAAAACGCGCCGTTTCCACCTTTCCCATCGCAACCGGGGAATATTACAAGGCTGATTATTCGGCGGGTGTGGACATTTCCCGGTACAAAAACATCAAGGTGCCCACCTCCTACATGGCGGCGCACTCTGATTTTGACTTTGTAGGCAACTTCGACGAGGGAAGGGATGCGGGCCTTTTGCACGTGGCTGACCACCATATCAGCCCCGGCAAGAAGCAGTGGACCTGGGGCAACGGCGATTTCGGCCGTATGTGGGATAAAAACCTCACCGACGAGGACGGCCCCTACATCGAACTGATGACCGGCGTGTTCTGTGATAATCAGCCGGATTTTACTTGGCTAAAACCCCACGAGGAAAAGAACTTCGTCCAGTATTTCATGCCCTATAAAACCGTTGGCCGGGTGAGCAACGCCACAAAGGACGTGATTTTGGGCATAGATTGGATCGATGATGAGGGGCGGACGATCATTCCCGATCCCTTCGCCTACGGCAGGGAAGCCAAGGTCGCCGTTCAAAAGAAAGCCGCCGCCGCCCGGATCAAGGTGTACGCCACGGGTGAATATAAAAACGCTCAAATCGTCATTTGCTCCGGCGGAAAAGTGATTTACCAGAAAGCCGTTGATTTGTCCCCCCAAGCCGCATTTGTGGACACTGTAAAGGAACTGCGGGATTATGAAATAACGGTGTACAGCGAAGACGACGAGCTGCTTTGCGCGTACAGAGAATACATCAAGGAGAACCGGCCCATTCCCGACCCCGCCGAGGCCCTGAAAAAACCGGAAGAAATTCAATCTCTGGAGGAACTGTATTTGGCGGGGCAGCACTTGGAGCAGTACCGCCACGCCACCTTCCAGCCCGCCGATTATTATTTGGAGGGCCTGCGCAGGGACCCCACGGATATCCGCCTGAATAACGCCTACGGTCTGCTTTTGCTCCGCAACGCCCAAATCGAAGAAAGCATCCCGTATTTCAAAGCCGCCATCCGGAAGCAGACCTGGCGCAACTCCAACCCCTATGCCGGGGAAGCGTATTTCAATCTGGGTCTTGCCTTGGAGCTGCTGGGCAATTTGTCCGAAGCCTATGACGCTTTCTTTAAGGCCGCTTGGAGCGCGGAAACGGCGGGCCCGGCTTATCATCATCTGGCCTGTATCTGCGTCAGGCAGGGCAACTTGGACAAGGCCCTGCAATTCGCCGATGAAAGCCTGCTCCGGGGCTGGCATAACATGAAAACCCGTTCCCTGAAAGCCTCTATCCTGGCCCATCTGGACAAGGAAAGCGCCGGATATTGGCGTTTCCTGGAAGAAAGCCTGGCAATCGATCCACTGTATTTGAGCCTGCTGTGCCGCCGCGAGGACAAGGGGGCCTTTGACAAAGCCACCGGGGGAAGAATCGAAGAATACCTGAACGTGGCCTATGAATATACCAGTTTTGGATTCTATGAGGACGCCATCGAAATTCTGAAAGCCTGCCCGGCGAAAAGTCCCATGAAGCATTACACCCAGGCTTACGCGGAAAGCCTGCTGGATTTCCCCGCGTCCGCCGCCCTAAATGCCGCGGAAGCCGGTGAAAAGGACCCTGCCGATTATTGCTTCCCCAACCGGGTCATGGAAAGCCTGATCCTGAAAAACGCCGTTTCGGTACTGGAAAGCAGCGGGCAGAAAGCGCCCATGGCCCATTACTATCTGGGCGAACTGCTGTATGATAAAAAGCAGTATGCGCAGGCCATCTTTCACTGGCAGGAAGCTGTGAAAGCCAAGCCTGATCTGGCCCTGGCCCATCGAAACCTGTCCATCGCTTATTACAATCACGGGGAAAAGGCTTTGGCCCTGCCGGAAATCGCGGAAGCCGTGCGCCTGGAGCCGGGCAACAGCCGTTTCCTGCTGGAGCAGGAGCAGCTGCTCAAGCGATTGGAATATCCGGTCAAAGAACGGCTTGCCATCCTGGAAGCCAATCAAAAGATTCTTCCCGACCGCTATGCCCTGATGCTTGCCTATGTTTCCCTGCTGAATCAAGATGGGCAGCACGAAAAGGCCCTGGACCTGATGACCCATTACACCTTCCACGTCTGGGAGGGCGGCGAAGGCAAGGTAGCGGACGAATACAAAACCGCCCTGTTTGCCCTGGCGGAAAGGGCCCTTTCCGAAAACAAACCGGAAGAAGGCATCGGCTATGCTGAGCGCACCCTTTCCTATCCCGACAATTTGGGCGAAGGCAAGCTGGAAAATGTGCCGGACAACCGGGCGTACTACGTGATGGGCTGCGCCTACCGAACCATGAACGATGAGCCAAAAGCAAAAGAATGCTTTGAAAAAGCCACCCTCGGCTCCCAGGTGCCCGAACCCGTGCGCTATTACAACGACCAGCCATCGGATTATATTTTCTATCAGGGTCTTGCCTACGCTGCCCTGGGCGACATGGAAAAGGCGAAAAAGTCCTTCCACCAGCTCATCATCTTCGGCGAGCGCCATATCTACGATAAAGTGGGTTATGACTTCTTCGCCGTTTCCATGCCTGAACTGGAGGTGTTCCAGGATGATATACAAAAGCGAAGCGACGATTACTGCCGCCGCATGATGAAATTGGGACGCAATGGACTCAAAGAAATCAAGGCATAAGACAAAAAGAACGATCGAGGGAATATAAACTGTTTCGGAGACTTTTTGTCGGTTTCTTTAGTGGCTTGTGTATCCTTGAAAGGACATCGCATAGGGGCTTAAAGTGATGGCCGCAGCGCCTGACGGCATCGTGGAAGCCCTTTATAAGCCGGATCAGCGTTTCCTGCGGGCTGTCCTATGGCACCCGGAGTTTGCATACAGGACAGACGAAATCAGCAGAAAGATTTTCAGCGCGTTTGTCCAGGCGATGAAAAGAGCCCTGTGGTATCGTGCCCGGTCACCGGGATCGGTCTCGCTCAAACAGCTTTTAGGAGGTCAGGACAATGGAACGGACATATCAAAATCTGTTTTCCCGCGTTGGAGTAAGCGACGCGGAGGTGCGGGAACGGGTGAAACGCTGCTTTGATACGCTCTTTTTGATCCCGAGGAAAAAAACTATCAGGATGTGGACGCTGACAGCGGCTGCATGGCGGATACCGGCAATATCGACGCCCGCACCGAGGGCATGAGCTACGGCATGATGATGTGCGTACAAATGGATCGGAAGGATTTATTTGATAAGCTGTGGCGGTTTGCCATGCGGTGCATGCATCACATGGACGGGATATGACATACATGCTCAATGTCGATTTTCCCTTCCTTTTCAGGCAGCCGCATCAGCCCGGAGTCTAACTTCGGCATGGTATCCAATTTCTTGATCTCTTCCGTCATATATCTGCTTTTATTTTTTGCAAACACTTGACTTAGAGTAAACTATAAGATTTATGATACGCAGGAACGAACGTTCCACGACTGCATACTGCTTTGCGAGAAACGAGAGGGAATGAAAACGATGAATAAAAACAGTTTGCGGAATGCCGTGTCCCTCCTTTCTACACGCTTCATGTTGGGGATTGACGTTTGATTTGATTCCGGCTGCCATGATCTTAATCCATAAAGTTTATTCTAAGTCAATAGTTATGGGAGGGAAGATTTGTGTATTCCATTCAGGATGTGAGCCAAAGAACAGGGCTGTCCGCCCACACGCTTCGGTACTATGAAAAAGAAGGACTGCTTCCTCCCGTCCAGCGGAGTCCAGGCGGGTTTCGCCAGTATACGGATCAGGATTTGGAGGCGCTGGGCCTGATCTGCTGCTTGAAAAACACCGGCATGTCCCTGCAGGAGATCACCCGCTTTGTGGCGTTGACCCACGAAGGGGAACAGACGCTGAAGGAACGGGTGGAGCTGCTGCGGGAGCACCGGGAAAATGTGATCGCCCGGATGGCGGAAATGCAGAAATATCTGGACAAGGTCACCTGGAAGCTGAACTTTTTTGCTGAAAAGCTTCGGGCTTATGAACAAAAAAGTCAGCTTAATGACTGATAAAACAAGCGGAGATAAGGAACATATGAGCAAGAGAATGAAATCCGGGCTTTGTGCGGCTGTACAAATCCTTATCATCGTTTTTACAGCTTTGTCAGTTGGTACGATGTTTTTTGTCTCGGGAAGCGGCAACATGCGCGTGAACAGAAGCGTGATCTTCCGTTATTTTACGGTGGATTCCAATATCCTGTGCGCGGTAAGCTGTGTCTTTTCGCTCATCCAAACGCTGCGCGGCCATCAGGCGGGAAGCAAAACGCTTATGCTGTTTCGCTACGCGGGCACCGCGGCGGTCACAGTGACCATGATGACGGTATTGCTGTTCCTGGGCCCCTTATATGGGTATGCTTCCATGTTTTCCCGCTGGAATCTGTGGCTTCATCTGTTGGGGCCGATTCTTGCGATCGTTTCGTTCGTCTGGCTGGAAAGGGATGAAACAGTTCCCGAAAAGAAGCATTTGATTCTTTCGATGCTCCCTGTGATCGTATACGGCGTCGTTTATCTTGTGATGGTTGTTATGATCGGAAAGGACAGGGGCGGCTGGCCGGATTTCTATGGATTTAACAGCAGCGGCAGGTGGTATCTGTCTTACGCGGTCATGCTGGCAGGGACGGCGCTGATCGGTATCGTTCTTAGGAAGCTGAGAACGCTTCACAAAAGCGAGGATTGAAAAGCGTGCGGGCGGTTTTGAACAAGAAGGAGAGAAAAACATGAATGGTTTTTTGCAAAGCGTAATCAGCACGCCCGCTCTTTATGGCACGGCGGTTTTATGGTGGCTTGGCCAGATGGGGCTGCTGATCAAAATGGGTGATACGGTGCTGTGCGTGGACCTTTACGCCTCCGAAAGCCCGAAAAGGCTGGTTCCGCCGCCTTTCCCCACGGAGGAAGCGGCAGGAATCACTGCTTTTCTGGGCACGCATGATCATTCGGATCATATGGATCACGCTTCCTGGCGGGTATGGGCCAAACAATGCCCGGACGCCTTATTTGTTTTCCCTTCGGCGCATCGCAGCAGCGTACTGGCCGACGGCGTAATGGAGGAAAACTGCCGGGGACTCAACGACGGTGAAAACTGCCGGATCGGGGGGATCACGGTGCGCGCCATCGCTGCCACCCATGAATTCCTCGCGCCTGACCCCAAAACCGGCTTGTACCCCTGCCTGCAATACGTCATTGAAGGCAACGGCCTGCGCGTCTATCATGCCGGAGATACTCTGCGCTATGAAGGGATGCTGCCCAAACTGCGGGCTTTCGGCTCCATCGACGCGGCGCTTTTGCCCATTAACGGACGGGATGGCGTGAGATACCGGCGCAACTGCATCGGCAACATGACGTTTCAGGAAGCCGCCGATCTCGCGGGTGAGCTTCGTCCCGGCCTGGTCATGCCCGGCCATTGGGATATGTTCGCGGATAATCCCGGCGATCCGGAAGCCTTTGCCGATTATCTGGACGCGAAGTATCCCGGTCAGGTTCTATGCGTACTTCCAAAGCGTCTTGCGCCGATCTGTCTGACATCCCGTAAGCTGTGACACACAAAAAAGGAAATAGCATAGTCAGTTATTTCAGGGGGAACAGCTCTTTGATGCTCAAAGCGCTGTTCCCCCACTGATATGATGTGAATAGATACACCAGGATCAATACCCGATTTCCGAAAGGATGGCGTCCATAATGCCCGCGCAGCGGAGGAAGAAATCTTTCGTGACACAAGGTGTTTCCCCGTTGCGAACGCAGCGGCCTCCCGGATGAATCGCAGCGCCTGGGCAAAATCCAGCATATTCTTTTCCAGCAGTTTTTTTGTGCCGTCTACCTGATACGTCAGGATGAATACGTGATAGCCTCAGCGGCTGAACTGCTCCGCAACGGGCCAGCGTTTTATCCCACAGCGGGCTGTAAATGTACCATCGCTCCAAGCTGCCGCCTGTTGGATCGTCAAAATGATCATGAACCGGTTCCGTTTCAGCGTATTGGAGGGACGCCGGGAGCCGGACTGCCCATATATCCTCCTTATTCATGGAATAGACCAACCAGGTATAACCGTCCGGACTGTCGTTATTCCCCGGCATGATCCCTCGAATGTAATTGGGACCGAAATCCTTCATATAGCCGCCATACCGCATCGGCGGAACTTCGCCGCACACGCAGGCCAAATGATCGTAAGTATATCCATCTTCTGAAACGATAGCGCCAAGAGGCCAACGGTGCTGCCCGTCTGGAGAAGGATTGTAGACCATGGCATACCGCCCATCTCCGGTTTGGATCAAGAGAATTATGATATTGCAGAGACGTTTTTGAAGGATTTAGGTTTCTAACTGTCTCTGTCAATCGGTGGGCGATTTACTGTCACTTTTTCGGAGCGGCAGTAAATCCGCGCTCGCAAATAGGGCGGGATGCGGAGGGTATCTGATTACGCATCCGCGTACAATTCCATTTCCGTCACGCATTCCGTTTTCAGCTTTTTAACCAGGCTTTCCAGCGCTTGAACGGCATGAGGACGGATATCCGCGCCGATGAGCACGAACATGATGTCGTCGCCCACCTGGAGCGTACCTTCGTTCAGCCAGACCCGCACATAGTACACGCCCTCCATTTGCCGGGCTTCGGCAATCGCTTCCGCCGCTTTCGCTTCATCGCAGGAAAGCTTCATGCCGACGACGGGCTTTGCCTCCGTATCGCCCTGGCGCACCTGCTTGCGGGCAGTGGAGCGGACCACGCCGTTGTGCGTTAGATACATGCCCACTTTTCCGGCGTCCGGATGCGCTTTGGCTTCCCGCAGCCATTGATCTACCGACGGCTTTTGTTTCTTTTCTTTGTTCCCGGCGGCAGCGCAGTCAGCCGAACCTGCGGACTGCAGCATCTCCACCCCATGGCGGATAGGGCCGCAAACAGCGGCGAAGTTTTCCGTGGACGCCTTTTTGCTGCCCGGCAGGTTGATGATCAGGGTGCTTTTCCGAATGCCTGCGATTTCACGGGACAGGCAGCCGTGGGGCGTGATCTTCATGCTTTCAGCGCGCATGACTTCGGGAATGCCGGGGGCGAGGCGCTCCGCGATTTCCAGGGTAGCTTCCGGCGTCACGTCCCGGGGAGAAAAGCCCGTGCCGCCTGTGGTCAGCACCAGGGCGAGGCGCTTTTCATCCGTGCAGAGGAGCAGCTCTTTTTGAATCATGGTTTTTTCGTCGGGCACCAGCGCGGTATATACCACGTCCCAGCCCTGCTCCCGAAGCATCATACACAGCGCGGGGCCGCTGGTATCCTCCCTCTCGCCCCGAAAACCCTTATCGCTGACCGTAATCACGGCGGCGGTATATTTCGTTTCAGCCATTTTTCCTTTCCTCCCGATGATAGTCTCCATGCACGCCGCCGTTTTTTTCCAGCAGCCGAATATCCGAAATGACCATGTCCCGCTGCACCGCCTTGCACATATCGTACACGGTGAGCGCCGCGCAGCTGACCGCGGTCAGCGCTTCCATTTCCACGCCGGTTTTCCCGTCGCACCGGGCCGTAGCCTCGATTTCCACGGACAGCCGATCCGCGTCCAGGAACAATCTCAAATCAATGCCGTTCAGCGGCACGGGATGGCACATGGGAATCCAGTCCGGCGTGCGCTTGGCCGCCATGATCCCGGCGATCTGGGCGACGGTGAGCACGTCGCCTTTTTTCACGCCGCCGGACTGAATCAGGGAAAAGGTGTGCTGATTCACCAGCACCCTGCCTGCGGCTGTGGCCGTGCGGCAGGTAATATCCTTTTCGCTCACGTCTACCATCCGCGCCCGGCCCTGGTCGTTAAAATGGGTAAAATCTTCGGACTTCATATCCTGTATCTCCCTGATGATAAAATCCGCGACGCCCGGCGCGTCGTCGAAGGAAAAACGGGGCACGCCCGTTTGCAGCTCCTGATCGTCCGTAATGACGGCGATATAGTTTTCCGGCGGTTCCGGCAAGCCTTTTCCGGTTTCCTTCCGGCAGAGGCCAATGCGGGGAATGGCCGCGTGTTTGAAGCCTTCCACCAGAATAACGTCTACATTTTGGATGCGGTCAAGGCATTGCTCCAGCGTGCTGCCTGCCTGCTGGATGACGGCGGTTTTCTTCGCCGAAGCAATCACCACGGTCTGGGCCCCTGCCTGGGCGTGGCGGTAAGAATCCTTGCCCGGATGATCGATGTCAAAATCATGGCTGTCGTGCTTGACCAATCCGACGCGCAGCCCCTTTTGGGTTAATGCTCGGATCACCCGCTCCATTATGGTTGTTTTTCCTGTGCCCGAATAGGCGGAGAATCCAATCACTGGACAGGTCATGGTTCACCCTCCGATCTGGTTCATGCCCCGGGCCGCCTGGCTGCGGCTGGAGGCGCTCAGTTCCTCATGGCGGCAGGGCTTATGCTGGATGGCGCGGCGCAATTGCGCCAGCATCCCGGCATCGTCCAGGCCCTTGAGGGGGATTTCCTCCGGGGAATGCAGGCAGGGCTTGATCTTTCCGTCCGCCGTGATCCGGATGCGGTTGCAGGCGGCGCAGAAGTGTTGGCTGAGGGGACTGATGAGCCCGACGCGGCCTTGCGCCCCCGGCAGGCGGTAGAGCCGCGCCACGCCCTCATCATGTTCCGGCGCCGCTTCCGGCAGGGCTTCCAGCACTTTCGCGGCGGGAAGATAGCATTCCTGCCCAAAGCCCGCGCCGCCGGGCATGGGCATCAGTTCAATGAAGCGCACGTCGATGGGATACTGCCGTGTCAGCGCCGCCAAAGCCGGGATTTCGTCGTCGTTGAAGCCGCCGATGAGCACCGTGTTGATTTTGATTTTTTCAAACCCGGCCTTCAGGGCGGCGTTCAGGCCGCGCAAAGCGTCGTTCAGGTTTCCCCGCCGGGTGATGAAAGCGTACTTTTCAGGATTCAAGGTGTCCAGACTGATATTGACCCGGCGGATGCCAGCATCCCGCAGGGGAACGGCCATCTCCGGCAGGCGGATGGCGTTGGTGGTGACGCCTGTGTCCACGATCCCCGGCACCTGCGACGCCCTTCGGCAGATGGACAGGATGTTGGGCTTGGTCAGCGGTTCGCCGCCGGTAATGCGCAGCTTGGTCACGCCCAGCTGGGCCGCGGCCTGCACCGCCCGGATCATTTCGTCTTCGGTCAGCAGCTCGTCATGGCGCAGCTTGCATATGCCTTCTTCGGGCATACAGTACCGGCACCGCAGATTGCACAGCTCTGTCACCGAGAGGCGCAGATAGGTGATGGGCCGTCCGAATGAATCAATCATACTTCAATACCTGCCAAAGGTACAGTTGGGGAAATGGCAGACCTGACACAGCTGGCACAGGCCGCCGTCTCCAAGACGCACCAGATCCTGTTTGGTGAACTTCAGTCCAGCATAAATCTGGGGCAGCAGCACGTCAAAAATCGTCGTGGGCAGGCTGACCGCCGCGCCGGGAACGCCCAGCACGGGAATATCACCAAGGTAAGCCACCAGGGTCATGTTGCCAGGCTGACTGGGCACACCGTGGCTGACAATGCCGCAGCCCATCTGTCGGATGGCGGCTGGGGTCACATCGTCCGGGTCTACCGACATGCCGCCGGAAAAAATCAGGAAATCCGCGCCTTGCGCAAGGAAGCCTTCCGCCGCCTGCGTCAGCATCTTCACATCGTCGTCGCAGAGCGCCGCCCCCAACACCGCCCCTGGATACTTTGCCAGCTTCGCCCGGGCCACCGCTTCAAACTTATCTTTGATCCGGCCATGGTAAATTTCCGAGCCGGTGATGATGATCCCCGCTTTTCGAGGCGCGTAGGACAGCAGGTTCAGCAGCTTCCGCCCCGCGCACAGCGTTTCCGCCCGGACGATCTGTTCTTCCTGGGTGACCAGCGGCACGATGCGCATGGAGGCCAGGCGCATCCCGGGCTTCACCGGATAATGATCAGGCAGGGTGGAAATGGTCAAATCGCCGATGCTGTTGATTTCCTTCAATAACGCTGTGTCTACCCGCAGCATCCCTTCCCTGTCGGCGATCAGCAGCACCTTTCCTTCCGACGGCTCCGTGTAATGCGCGCCCGCCACCGGGGCCATGGCCGCCATCCGGCGGGCGGCGTCCTCCTCGTGGATTTCACCGGCGTTTTCTTCCCATACGAACACCGTCTGTTTGCCAATATCCAGCATATGGGGAATGTCTTCTTCCCGGATCACATGCCCCCGCCGGAATGCCGGGCCCTTAAAGCCGTCCCGCATTTCGGTCAGGTCATGGCACAGCGTCATGCCCACCGCATCCTGAACACGAATCTTTTTCATCTCTGTTTCCCCTTTACAGTTGAAATCCGGAAAGCTTTGTCCCCGCTTCCACGGGGCCGCTGCCAGCCGGAATAAACAGGAAGGTATCGCAGCCGATGGTGCTGGACAGAACCACGTTTCCCTGGTCGCCGGAAGCGAGGAAGCGGACGGTTCCATCGTCCAACATCAGCCGCCCCCGCAGAAAGCGATCCATAGGGCTTTTTTTCTGAAAGCCCGCCGCAAGCACGGCCTGAACAGCGGCAGGCAGCGTCTCCCGCCTGCCGCACAGTTTGCGGATGGCGGGCAGGGCGCAGGCGCAGAAATTGGTCAGGGAGGAAGCCGGATTGCCCGAAAGCCCCAAAATTAGCTTGCCTTCCGCCGCGCCGTAAGCGCAGGCCATGCCCGGCTTCATGGCGACGCCGCGCAAAAGGAGCTCCGCCCCTGCCCGCTCCATAGCCTCCGGCGTCACGTCCCAATCCCCTACGGAAACGCCGCCCGTCAGGATCACGGTGTCGCAGGCTTCCAGGCCCTTGGCAATCAGTGCACGGATGGCTTCCGTTTCGTCTCCGGCCAGTCCCAGGTACTTTGCACGGCATCCTTCCCGGGCGAGCAGCGCGGTAAAGGAGGCGCGGTTGGCGTTGCGGATTTTTCCTTCCGGCTGCGCCTGATCCGCCTCCACCACTTCGCTGCCAGTGGAAATCAGGCCGATCACGGGCTGGCGATAGACCTTCACCCGGGGCATCCCCTGGGCGGCCAGCGTTCCTGCCAGCCCGGCGTCGATGACCGTTCCGCAGGGAGCGAGCAGGGCCCCGGCGGCGACGTCCTCACCCCGCCGGACAATGTTATCGCCGGAACGCAGGGGCGCGTAAACCGTCACCGTTTGATCGGTAAAGGACGTGCGCTCAAAGTTGATCACGCAGTCCGCGCCTTCCGGGATTTTGGCCCCGGTCATCAGATGGGCGGCCGTGCCGGGCGTGACGGGCAGGGCGGGCACGCATCCCGCCGCAACCGTTTCGGTGAGGCGCAGGGTGACCGGATTTTTCCTGGACGCGCCGCAGGTATCCGCCGCGCGGAAGGCATAGCCATCGTAAGCGGAGCGGTCAAAGGGCGGCACATCCTCCGCCGCGCGCAGATCAAAGGCCAGCACCCGCCCGGCGGCTTCATCCAAAGGCACTGTTTCCGTTCCTACCGGCGCGGACAGGCCCTGCAGCAAATCCCGCGCTTCTTTCCAGGAGACGTTCTGTAACAATTTCCATCAGCCTTTCAATTGTAAAATACCGTTGACCGGCAGGTGAACCGTCAATTCTTCGGCTTTCAGCTGTTCCCAGAGGGACTTTTCCATCTCCCAGCCGATGGGCACGGCGTTCGCCGGGGCTATGACCGGGCGCAGCATGACGGTGATTGAAAAGGGGTTCTCGATCACTTCCGCCACCTTGCATCGGAAGGTGTTTTCTCCCTCCCCCGGCTGGATGCTGTGCATTCGGATGCCTACCGCGTCCGTATCCGGCAGAAGCGGCAGGGTCAGGGGGATGCCCCACTCCAGGGCGCGGGCGTGGGTTCCGTCTATCGGGCGGATGGCGGAAATGTTCTTGCAGCCTGTCAGCACGCAGGCCGTGCGGGTGCCGGGATGGGCGAATACCTCCGCCCGGGTGCCGGCGGTTTCCAAATGCCCGCTGTTCATGATGGCGACGCGGTCCGCCATGCGGTAGACCTCGTCCCGGTTGTGGGATACCAGCAGCACCGTTTTCCCGTACTGGCGGATGACCTGCCGCACTTCCTGCTCCATGCGGAACCTTAGATGGCTGTCCAGGGCGGAAAAGGGCTCGTCCAGCATGATGATATGGGGCTGGCTGACCAGGATGCGGGCCAGGGCAACCCGCTGCTGCTGACCGCCGGAAAGCTGGCTGGGAAGCCGCTTTTGTAGTTCTTCCAGTCCAAAAGCTTGGAGCGCTTCTGAAACGGCCCGCTCACGCTCTTTTCCTTTCAGGCCGCGCCGCGCCCCGCAGCGCACGTTTTGCCGCACCGTCATTTGAGGAAACAGCGCGTAATGCTGGAACATCAGGCCCACGCGGCGCTGCTGGGGGGAAAGATTAACGCGCTTTTCCGAATCGAACAGCGTTTCCCCGTCCAGCACGATCCTGCCCCGATCCGGCTTTTCCACCCCGGCGATGCAGCGCAGGGTCATGCTTTTGCCGCAGCCCGACGCGCCCAGCAGCGCCAGCGTTTCATTTCCCGCCTCGAAGGCAACGCGCAGCGTAAAGCCCTTGAACCGCTTTTCAATATCCACCGACAGCGCCATGCCCTCACCGCCTTTTCTGCCGCTTTTCCACCAGGTTCACCATGAGCAGCACCGCGAAGGAAATGGCGGCGTTGACCAGCACCCAGCGGAAGGCCAGCGCGTCGTCGTTGGTGCGCCACAGCTGATAGACCGTGGTGGAAATGGTGGCCGTCCGGCCCGGCGTGTACCCGGCGATCATGCTGGTGGCCCCATATTCCCCCAAGGCGCGGGCAAAGGAAAGCACCGTGCCCGCCAAAATGCCCGGGCGGCAGGAAGGCATCCGGATGCGCCAGAAGATGTAGGCGTTGGACAGGCCCAGGGTTTTCCCCGCGGAAGCGAGGGTTTCATCGAAGCTTTCAAACGCGCCCCGGCAGGTGCGGTACATGAGCGGAAAAATCACCACCATGGTGGCGAAAATGGCCGACCACCAGGTCATCGTGAGCCGTACATCAAAATGCTCCAGAAAAAAAGCGCCGATGGGCCTTCGCGGCCCCAGCACCCGGAGCAGCAGGAAGCCCACCACCGTCGGCGGCAGCACCAGGGGCAGGGTCAGCAAAACATCCAGCACGCCCTTGACCGTCCGGGGCGCTTTGGCGATATAATACGCCGCCAGGATCCCCACGAAAAAAATGATGGCCGTGCTGATCCCGGCGATCCGCAGGGAATTCCAAAGGGGATACAAATCCATGTTTCTTCGCCGCTTTTCTGAGAAAAGTCCGGCGGAGCGGATGGCTCTCCGCCAGACGGCTCGTTATTCGTGCATGGGGGAGAAGCCAACGGATTTGAACACCTCATCCGCCGCTTCGGTGGTCAGGAAGGCAAGATAATCCCTTGCCGCCGCTTCGTTCTTCGTGATGTTCAGCACGGCGGCGGGATACACCACCTGGCCGCACATTTCCGCCGTGGCGGTATCCACCACCTGCAGGCCCGCGGAGAAAACGTCGGTACCGTAGATGATGCCGCAGTCCACCGCCGCTTCGGAGACCTGGGTGGTCACTTCCTTCACGTTGCTGCCGTAGGTGATCAAGCCCTTCCTGGCAAGCGCTTCCTCATCCAGCCCATAGAAGGCGAAAATCTTCTGGGTATATTGGCCCACCGGCACGTCGCTGTTGCCCATGGCCAGCAGCACAGTGCCTTCCTTGAGCATGGCCGCCAGGGCGTCATAGCTCTCGATCCCCTTGGGGTTTCCTTCCGGAACCGCCAGCGCTACCTTGTTCTCCAGCAGGTTGATGCGGGTGCCCTGTAAAACGAAATCCAGGCCGGCGGGATTCGCGCTGGGATCGGCTTGGATGTCCAGCGCGTTCATCTGCTTGGGCGCGGCGGAAATGAATACGTCGCATTCCGCGCCGTTTTCGATCTGAGTTTTCAGCGTGCCGGAGGAATCGAAGTTGTACACAATGGTCACATTTGGATGCTCGGCCTCGTAAACGGCTTTCAGCTCGGTCAGCGTTTCGGTCATGGAGGCGGCCGCGAATACGATCAGCTCCACGGGTTCCGGCGCAGGCGTTTCAGCCAGCGCCGCGCCCATGCCCAGCATCAGGGCGCACACCGCGCAGAGAGATCGGAGCCATTTTTTGTTCATGTTCCCTCTCCTTCTTTCATCGGTTTTTCCGTCTTCTTTGAAACGGAGGGAACACAAACAAGCCGCCATCCAGGCTGCGTGCCGCCGCCGTCTCCTTTCCAAAAGGGAGGCCGCGCCGTTTCCAGCGTCGACCCTATGCGGAGAACACGCGGACGAAGCAAACAAAAATCCGCGTACCCGAAAAGGATACACGGAAAAAAGGCATAAAAAATACGCCCTCTCAACATGTCTCCTTTTCAAATACGGAAGGTGCGGCCGTTTCCCGCCGCGCCCTGAACCGGCTCCCCGGCGCGGCCCATGCTCCATAGCGGAGCCACAGGAACATGGGCTCGAAGACATGTTTATTATGGCATAATAGCAGGCAATTTGTCAAGCAGAGAAAAAACGGCTGTCATTCGTCCGCTTCGCGTGACTCAGCTCCGTTTGCCAGGGCTCTGGCGTATTTTTCGCTCATGAGATCAATGGAATACAGATACGGTTCGCCGTTGACGTCGGCAGCGACTTCCCGAATGTCCTGATACGCGGGATCGGTTTTCATCTGGGCAATGATGGCACGCATGCGTTCCTTATCCAGGTAAAAGGGCTGGCGGGCGAAGTAGTACACGGGGGTGGGGGTGGGGAAGGCTTTGCAGTTGAAGCGCACCATTTCCGCCACCGTCCGGGCGTCATCCTTTTCCAGGGTGAGCACGGCGATTTTGGCGTAATTGTTCGCCATCAGTTCGTCGGAATAGAAGTATTCATCCTTTTGGCCTTTTACGGACTGGATATCCTTGCAGGTTTCGTCCGCTTTCAATTCTGCCAGCAGTTTTTCAATATCTTCCTCGTCCTTGGCGATGAGCGCCTTGGGCGTAATGAGGGCAGATTTGCAGCGCTCCCGGATAAACTCCGCCAAGAGCTGTGCCTTGGTCTTTTCAGGCTCCGGTGGCTGCGCTGGTTCGGGCGCGGAGGGCGGGAAGGGGTCGTCCACGTCGGGCAAAGACTGCATGTAATCGAAGATATCCGGCTTTTCCGCCGCGTTTCCGTCCATCGCCCGCTGGGCCTGTTCCTGGATTTCCTTTTTTTCCAGCTTGGGGTTATCCAGTTCCTTGTTCACGGCGGGGTCCAGCGCGTCGCTGAATTCGCCGGGGATTTCGCTGGGCTTGAGCTCCACTTCTTTGGAGAAGCCGGGTTTGCGCCGTCCAAATAATGCCATATTGATCTTTCCTTTCTTTTTACGGGGGAAACCGTTCTTTGTTTAGGAGCGGGCAAATCCCCTCCCCTTTATTATGTTTTTCTGCCTTTTTAAGAAAGCTCCTGCACGAAAAATCGCGCAGGAGCCATTTTACAATTTGTTAAATTATTCCCATGTTCTATGGGTGAACCGATCGTTTTTTCTCCCTTGCAGCTTTCTCGGAAGGGGGAATGGGGGAAACCGCTCTTTGGCTCCAAAGAGCGGTTTCCCCCAGAAAACTTCTGGCCTCAGATCAGGCCCAGCTCTTCCAGCTTATCCGCGCAGTCCTTCAGGTCGAACTTTTCCAGGGTCTCGCGGGTGGGGATGCCGGTTTCCTTGTTCCAGCCCATGGCCTCGTACCACATATCCAGGCTCTTTTCCCAGTCTTCCCGGTCCAACTTCACGGTGCCCTGCTCGAAGGGCTTGAAGTCCGGCTCCTTATCGAAGACCCAGTCGGAGACCTTGTCGTGATCCTTGCGCAGGTTGGTGCTGCCAAGGTTCAGCTTGAAGCTCACGGCGGTCATGACGCGCAGGAGCTGGGAAATGCGTTCGGAATCCCGTTCCTGATCGTCCCGGGTATAGGTTTCGCCCAGCACGGCGGACATGTACTTGGCGTCCAGATCCAGATCGCCGATGTAATCGCGCTTCTTGCTGGTGGCGATGGTCATGGGGTACATCCAGTTGCACAGGGTGGCGCTGTCGTGCCACTGCTTGCCGATGAAAGCCCATTTGGCCAGCTTGATCTTATTTTCGTTGATGGGGGTGTAATTCTTCTGCGCATCGGTGCAGCCTTCGCCGAAGAAGTGCTCCAGCACGGGCTTGATGATCTCATTGTAGGGTGCGCCGGAGGAGCAGAAGTTGATCAGATGGTGGATCATGCAGTCACGGTTGTACATCATGGAGTACAGCGTGCCCGCCTGCCAGCAGTTTTCGGGGCCGTGATGGCGGGGATAGCCGTTGTGGCCGATGTTGAAGTTCTTGCCGTTGACGAAATCATAGAAGCTGACGCCCGCCACGTTCTTTTCAGGGTCGTCCATGCCCCACTTTTCGTAGAGACGGTAGGTGCCCAGACCGATGTCGCCGAAGATGCCCTTGCCGGAAGCAATGCGCTTGTACACTTCCCACACCCAGCGGGGATCGCCGGATTCCATGAGCTCCCACGGGATTTCATCCCATTCGCCGGGATAGAGGCGGTCGCAAACGTCCTTGAGCACGCCGGTGGTGTAGGCCATGTTGAAGTCTTCGTAAAGGTTTCCGTAGTTGCACCAAACGCCGTATTCGTCCGCCGCGCGGGAGCCCGCGCCGCCCAGGATCATCTTGGCGTCCTTTTCATCCACGAAATCGTGAGTGGAGGGCACGCTGTTGCCTTCGGCGTCCTTATGGTTGGGATACCATTCCAGCATCTTGATGATGGGCATGCAGGTGTTGGAAACGTGGGTGGGCAGATCGTAATCCGCCAGGGGATCCATATCGTATTCGGTATAGCAGCGCACGGGGCAGGAGGAGCAGCCGCCCTGCTTCACCGTGTACTTTTCGGCGATCTCGCCGAAGTCGAACACGCCCTTGTTGCAGCGCAGGGCCGCCACGTTAATGACGCCGCTGGGCTGCTCGCCCATGTCGATGGGACCCTTGCTGGCCTTGTCCCACGTGATGCCGGGCGCGCCCTGCCAGCGGTTGTTGGTGGCTACATACTCGCTCCAGCTCTGGGCGTGGCAGGGAACGGTGTGGTTGTTGTTGCCGCCCACCAGGTCCTTGATCATATAGTTGGAAAGCAAACGCACCTTCATGGGCTCGGCGATCTTCACCGCGCCGGTGCCGCGCACCACCACGGCCTTCACCTTCTTGCTACCCAGCAGCGCGCCGATGCCCGCGCCGCCGCTGTTGCCGAAGGAGGTGATGATGTTGCTCATGGGCACTAAGTTTTCGCCGGCGAGGCCGATGGAAGCCACGTCGAATTCCGGGCCGTTTTCCTTGGACAGGATGGCGTTGGTTTCAAAGGTGCCCTTGCCCCACACGTGGGAAGCATCCTCGATGGTCACTTTATCGTCCTCGATGCGGATATACACGGGCTTGCTGCTCTGGCCTTCCACGATCATGGCGTCATAGCCAGCGTACTTGAAGGCGTGGGCGATATGGCCGCCCATGTGAGCGTCCACGATGGAATAGCCCTTGCTCCAGCAGGAAAGCAGGGTGATGTTCATGCGGCCGGAGCAGGGCACGCCGGAGGCGGTAAGCGGCCCCACGCCGAAAACGCACTTGGCGTCCGGGCCCAGGGGATCGGTATCCAGGGGCACTTCGTCCCAGATCACTTTATAGCCCAGGCCCATGCCGCCGATATAGGGCTTGTACTTGGGCAGGGTGTCTTCCTTGGTAATCGCGCCGGTGGTCAGGTTCACGCGGACGATCGTACCCGCCCAGCCGTTAATGCCATTTTTCACAGACATGCTGATATTCCTCCTGTTATCTTAATATATCGCGGGTACTGCGATCAGATCTGCTGGGAAACGGAAACGATGGCCTCCCAGGGAACGATGGACAGCGCGCCGGAGGGGCAGCCCTCGGCGCACGCGCCGCACATGATGCACTTGGAGGATTTATGGGTGACGGGGTTCACGGTGGGCATATGCCAGGGACATGCCTGAGCGCACGCGCCGCAGCCGATACACTTGTCGGTGTCCACCCGACGGATGCCCAAATCATCGGCGTAAATCGCGCCCATGGGGCAGGCGTTGCCGCAGGCGGGGTCTTCGCACTGGCGGCAGGTATCCGGGAAGTACACCCAGCTGTTTTCGGTATACAGGCCGTTGCCGTTGCGGCTGGAATACAGATTGCGGGTCACCTTCACGCGGGAAATGTAGCTGGAGCAGCAGCCGTCATTGGTGAGCGTGCAGTTGATTTCGCAGCGCTGGCAGCCCACGCAGCGGTCCTCATTCACCACCAGCAGGCCCTGGGGGAACGCCCACACCCGCACCTTGTCCTCGGCCACCGCTTCCTTTGTCACGCCCAGCACGCTGAGCAGGGAAGTGGAAATGGCCAGCCCGGCCAGGCTCTTGCCCGACAGCTTCAGAAACTGGCGGCGCGTGTAGTCCTTGTCCAGGAAGCTCTTGCGATCCTTTGTTTCAGTCATGATTGACCTCCTCCTTACGTTGAAGTTCCTGATTCTTCCGGCCAGAACAAAACAGAGCCCCCGGGCGGCTCCGGCTTCGTTTGGAAGCAAACGCAAACAAAACCGGAATCCCCGTGAACTCCTTCGCAAAAGGCAAGCGCCCCCGTCGCCAGAGACACTCATTGGCTGGGCGGGCCGCAAGGGTCCATCCCAGCTCGGAGTACTGTTGTTCCTGTCAATCAGCATACCATATTTAGAACGTTTTAGCAATAGATTTGGCGGGCAGTGAGTAAAAAATGTCCTGTACTTTTCACGGAAAAATATGTATAATGGGCTTACTTTAGCTGGTTGTATACAAGGAGGCCCCTATGGACAGTTTGATGCAGGAATCCCTGGTTACTTGGTCTTTGAACGGCGTGCTCCAGCAGCCTCTGCTTTGTACGAAGCAGGATGAAGAAGCGCTGCTGATCGGGCATCTTGTCACCTCCGGCCTGATCGATTCCCCCGCGTGCGTCCATTCCATCCGATCCGTGGGCGATGGTTGGCAGGTGTCCGCGAATATGAGCGGAGAAGCGGGCACGCCGGCTCTGCTCCGGTTGGATTCGATGAGGGCGAATCGCTCCGGACGAACGGTCAGTGAGGAACGGCTGAATCAGCTCTGTGACCAGGTGATGGCGCTGGACCATGCCGCTGGCCTGCATGCCGTATTGCTGTGTGATGAGGAAAAATCCGTGATCGGACGGGACGTGGGGCGGCACAATGCCTTGGATAAAGCGGTGGGCATGGCGGTGAAGGAAGGGCTGAGGCTTAATCAAGCCGTGCTTTGCTCCTCGGGCAGACTATCCCTGGAGATGTTTGCCAAGGCCGCGCTGGCAGGCATTCCGATTCTCGCCACGCGCAAGCAGGTAGGAGCCCTCAGCGTTTCCTACGGGCAAAAACTGGACATTGCTGTTTGCCGCACCGGAAAAGAAACGGTATGTTATGCTTCCGCATGGCGCGTGACTGCGTCATGACCGCCGTCCATCAAAAAACAGGAGCAGGTTTGAACTGCACCCCATCTGTTAGCAGTATACCATCCTTGTCTAACAAATGGGGTGCAGTTCATATTTGCTCAAACAGCAAAGAAAGGGATGCCGCCATTTCCTCTTCTTCGCCCGGCATCCACACTGCGGCAGCCAACAGGAAAGCTTGCTTTTCACCGGGCTGAAGCGTCATTCTTTTCCCTTCCCAGGGGAGAATGCTGCTGTAAACACAGCCTTTGGCCGGCGGGCCCCAGCATCCATTGATCGGGATGCCCCGGCAAAGTGCGGTTCCAGGAGGATGGCAGATCCGCGATATCGGGCCGCACAGCGGTTCACTTCCTGTATTCTTCTGTTTCATCCTTCAGCATCAGCAACCAGTCGTTTTGATCGCAGCGCCGGTCCGGCGGGGTAAAACGGGCGTTTCCCTGGGGCGGAATTTTGCCCAAATAGCTTTTTCCGCCGGACACGGGATCGAACCACCATTCGTCGGTTTCGCCCAGGGCCCTTGTGTCCACGAAAAAGGGCTTTCCGGTATAGCTGTACACGCACAGCGCGCAATCCGTTTTCAGCGCCAGGTTGTAATCGTATTGAACGCCTGTGTTGTTTACCAGGTATTTCTGGGCTGGTTCGCCGGTTTGCCAATGGATTTCCTCCATCAGGCGGCGGGTGTGCGTCATTTGCATGCTGCCGGGATTGTGCAGCGCCTCCCGCCAGGTTTCCAGCACGCCGAAAGCGCCTTTTTCAACGCCCTGCCAAAATTGCATGATGGCGTTGCTGCCGTAGGTGAAGCCCGCCGCCCCCGCCAGCAGGGACCAGTAGGCATAACGCCGCACATCCCGGGTTTGCCAATAGGGCTGGGAAGGATCGTGGAGCCCTTGGAGGATGAATTCATAGCTGGGTTCCCCGTCCAGGGTGGGGCGCGCTGGGATCAAAGCCCGGTCGTGCTGCACATAGCGGTAATTGTCTTCCCCTACAAAGGTTTCCACGTCCACCTTATCGTCCCATTGATTCAATTTGACCTGATCATACCTCCGGTGGCCGGACTGGAACAGATGAAAATCCAGCCAGGGGGCGTCCTGGAACCACTGAGAGGAGGAGCAGCGGCCAAAGGGATGAAAGCCAATCAACTGATTCGGGCATTTTTCCCGCAGGCGGCTGCCAATCCGGTTGAAGTCTTCCGGCGCGTCGGAACCCCGCACGTCGCCTCCCACCAGCCAGATCACGTTTTCGCAGTCCCCGAAACGCCGGGCCAGAAAATCAATATACACATCGATGGTTCTACCCGCCAGCCATCCAGAAGACACAAAGTGCCCCCAGGAGGGAAGCAGCGCCATCACGATGCCCATTTCCGCCGCTGCGTCCACGATTCTCCGCACCGTGGTCCAATAAGCGTCCAAAGCCAAATCGGGATTGGGTCGGGAAAAATCATCGTTAAGCAGCGCGGGGGAACCCGCCCTGTTCCGGTAATCATTGGTGTGCACCAGGGTGGATTGAATCACGGTAAAGCCTTTGGCCGCCCGATTTTTCAAATAAACCAAGGCTTCGTCCACGGTCAGCTTTTGAAACAGCAGCCAGGCGGTGTCCCCCAGCCAGAAAAAGGGTTCTCCGTTCCGAAGAAAATACCGGCGATCCTTGGATAATGTAAGCATGCGAAAACCTCCTTATTTCGTCCAGGCTGTATCCCTGGCCACAGTGATGCAGCGGTATTCAGTGGAATAGGGGAAGGTGGGGTCCCGCTCCGTTTTCGCGTTATAGAACAGATAAAAGGTTCCCTCATGCTCCAGAAGCCAGCCCTTATACAGGCCCCCGTGCTCCCAGGCCGCTCCATCCCGCCAGGACAGGATGGGGTCGCCCATAAAGTGCCAATGCAGCAGGCTTTCATCCTCTGTCCAGGCCAGGCCGATTTCCGCCGCGCCTGCCTCATATCCCGCGCGGGGGTAGGAATGATAGACCATCCAGTATTTTCTGAATGCTTTTTTCAGTGTCCGCGGCCCGAACAGATCGTTTTCCATGAGCAGACCGGTGCCCGCCATGCCCACCTTGTCCCATTCCCTGTTGCCGCCTCGGGTCCGTACCACTTATAGTTGGGATTGGCGTTGCGCAGGGTGCCAAAGCCGTTGCAGCGGCTGCCGCAGGCCAGCGCCTCAAGGATGTGTTCTCCCGAGGCCAGGGGCGGCAGTTTCACCCGGTTGGGCTGCCAGGCGATCTTCCCCGCTGTTACCTTACAGTTCCAGGCCCAGAAGGGCACTCCCCGGAACTTGGCGGGGGAGACAGGAAGACTTGTTCCAAAGAGGAAGGGCTTTGCGAAGCGTCCATGGAATGCCTTCGTTTTGTTTGTCTCGATTTTTCCGGCGTATCAGGTGATCAGGTTTGCTGAACTCCTGTTTATTTTATTCTTCACAAAAAGTCAAATCCCTGCTGTGTCGATAATTATCTTAATAAATTTTTGCTGAACATATTGAAAATTAGTATAAAAATAAGAATATACCCTGCAATAGTGTAAAAATTCTTTCCAGATTATCTATTTAATTGCAGATAGATGTGCGATATAATGTAAACGAAATCGGAAAAATTTAAGTAATTGTTTAGCTTGCGGCGATTATCTTCCTGGATGAAAGGGGCATGGTTATGAGCATTACGACGGCAATGCATATCATAACTATGCTGAACGCCAATCTGCAAACCGACGACGCGGACAGTGCGGATTATTTCGGCATCCTGAGCGCACAATTCCTGGGGCCTCTGGATGTTGCGGGATACAATTACATGGCCCGGCGTTATGAAAAGGATTTGAAAGCCTATCCTGACCGCTTCATCTGCGGTACGGAAAGCGTAGCCAAGGAAGCGCTGGAATGCCCAAATCGCTTCAGTCGACCGTGGAAAAAGCGGGGAATCTCGCCTATGTGACCGCCCAAATCGTGGATGGAAAGGGTTTCCCATGCTTCTTTGATTCGTGCTTCATTTCTTTTCGGACGGAGAAGTGTACCTTGCTCGCCGCGGGCGGCGCCGATCCCGCATCGGAAGAAAACTTCCGGCAGAACGGGGCGCGGGCCTGGCGGGGCAGGGCGGCCGCTGTATTGCGTTTGGAGAAAGCCGCAGAACAAGGAATTGCCCGCGTTCAGGCCAGGGCGGAAGAGCTGGACGATGCGGAAATGATCTTATAAAAGCAATGCGTCCATCAAATTTTGTTAAATTTTTATGAACATTAAGTTGGCCGTTTTATATGAATTTAATATAATGAAGAAAAGCGATTCCGTAAGGAAAAGAGGGTTTTCTGAATGAAGTACACGCTGAGAGATATCGCCAAGCGCGCCAACGTTTCGCCCGCCACAGTGAGCAACGCGCTCAACAGCCGGCCAGGCGTGAGCAAAGAGGTGCAGGAGCAAATCCTGTCCATTGCGCAGGAAATGGGGTATCAAATGAATCGGGAAAACGGGAAGACCAGCCGGCGTCACGTTCGCCTGATCATTTTCCGTTCCCACGGCATGGTGGTCATGGACACCCAGTTTTTTTCCGAACTGATCGAAAGCATTCAGCTGGAATGCCACAGGATGGGGCTGGAGCTGCTCATCAGCCATGTCACCGCCAGAAACGACATGGATTATCTGAACCAGATCAGCGTCTTTAGGAACGAGGAGTGTGCGGGCATCATTTTGCTGGGGACGGAGATGAACGAGGAAGAACTCAAGCAGTATACGGATTTCCGCTCCCCCATGGTAGTGCTGGATAATCTGTTCCGCCTGCAGAGCGTTCATTCCGTGGTAATGAACAACTGGCAGGCTGGATATCTGGCCGCCGAAGCGCTTTATGCCGCCGGGCACAGGGATATTCAGCACATCACCAGCAGCCTCGGCTTCAATAACATGACGGATCGGAAGCTGGGCCTGAAAGCAGGGCTGAACAAATACGGCCTTTCCCTGGAGGAAGATAAGGTCTGGCCGGTCAGGCCCACCATGAACGGGGCCTACGAGGATATGAAAGCCCTGATCCAGGAAAGAAAGAAGCTGCCGGAAGCCTTCTTTGCCGCCAACGACATCATGGCCATCGGCTGCATGCGGGCCATCCGGGAGGCGGGGTATCATGTGCCGGAGGATGTGTCGATCATCGGTATGGACGATACATCGATCTGCCTTGCCTGTACGCCGCAATTGAGCACGGTGCACGTGTTCCGGCGGGAACTGGGCCAAACCGCGGTGCGCACGCTGTTTTCCCTGCCGGAAGAAAGAAACGGCTGCTGGATCAAAACCGAAATCGGCGTGCAATTGGTGATGCGTGATTCTGTGAAAACGAAGTGACGGGGGTTGACATGCCATGAAGCGGGCGGACAGGATTTATTACGGCGGGGATTACAACCCGGATCAGTGGGATGAACAAACGCTGCGGGAGGATATGCGCCTGTTCAAAAAGGCGGGGATCAATTTGCTGACCCTGCCGGTGTTTTCCTGGGCCAAGCTGGAGCCGGATGAAGGCGTGTACGATTTTGGCTGGCTGGACCGCATCATCGATATCATCTGGGAAAACGGCATTTATCTCTGTTTAGCCACCCCCACCACCGCCCAGCCCGCTTGGCTGTCCACCCGGTATCCCGAGGTGCTGCCGGTGGATATTCAGGGCCGGAAACGCACTCACGGCATGCGGGTATTCTTCTGTGTGAACAGCCTGAAATACCGGGAGCGCGCCGCGGCCATCGCCCATGAATTCGGCAGGCGCTACGCCCGTCATCCCGCCCTGGTCCTGTGGCACGTAAGCAACGAATACGGCACGTCCTGCTATTGTCCCAACTGTCAGGCCAAATTCCGGCTGTGGCTCAGAAAACGATATGGCAGCGTAGAGGGGCTGAACGAGCGCTGGCACACCTCCTTCTGGGGGCGCACGGTGTATTCCTTTGAAGAAGTGACCCTTCCCACGGAGCTCAACGACGATTACCGCTTCAATCCCGCCATTCAACTGGATTATATGCGGTTTTTGACGGATTCCACTGCGGAATGCTTTCGCAATGAATTTGAGGCGCTGAAAAGCTATAACCCCGAGATCCCCGTGCTTACCAACATGAGCGGCTTTATCAAAAAGCTGGATCAGTTCGCCTTCACCAAAGAAATGGACGTGGTGGGCTGGGACAATTACCCCTGGCCCCAGGACCCGCCCCATTTGGTGGCCATGAAGCATGATATCATGCGGGGCCTGAAGGGCGGGCAGAGTTTCGTGCTCACGGAGCAATCCCCCAACCAGCAGAACTGGCAGCCCTACAATAAGCTCAAGCGTCCCGGCGAAGTGCGGCTCCTGTCTTATCAGGCTATGGCCCACGGGGCGGATACCTGCCTGTTTTTCCAGATGCGCCAGTCCGTGGCCGGGCAGGAAAAATTCCACGGGGCCATCATCAGCCACGCGGGCCACGAGAACACCCGGGTATTCCGGGAAGCGGAAAAGCTGGGCCGCGAGCTGGAAACATTGGGCGATTCCTTCCTCCGGGCCCGCACCCCGGCGAAGGTTGCCCTGCTCATGGACTGGAACTGCTGGTGGGCCATCGAAAACGCCAGCGGCCCCAGCAAAGATATGGATTACCTGAAAACCCTGGCGAAATATTATAAGCCCTTCTACGACAAAAACATCCCGGTGGACATCGTAAATCCCGCCGGGAATACGGATTATTCCGGATATTCCCTGGTGGCGGCTCCCATGCTGTATATGACCAAGCCCGGAGTAGCGGAAAACCTGACCGAATACGTGAAAAACGGCGGCACGCTGATTGCCACGGTCATGAGCGGGCTGGCCGACGAAAACGACCGATGCGTGTTCGGGGAATATCCCGGAAAGCTCAAGGACGTGCTGGGCGTTTGGGTGGAGGAAACGGACGCTTTGCGGCCCGAGGAAAGCAACCGGATGATCATGGAAGGCGGCGCGGGATTCCCTGCGGAAAGCTATGAGTGCGCCTTCCTGTGCGATCTGCTGCATTGCCGGACCGCCCAGCCCCTGGCTCATTACGCGAGCGATTTCTACGCGGGAATGCCCTGCGTCACGAAGAATCAGTTCGGGAAAGGCACGGCTTATTACATCGGCACCCAGCCGGAGGACGCTTTCCTGTCCGATTTATTGCAAAGCATCTGCGCTGATACGGGCTTGAAGGGCCTTTTCTCCGCAGATCCCGGCATTGAAATTACCCGGCGGACGGGTGAAAAAGGAACCACGATTTTTGTGATCAACCACAACGCGGCGGACGCCCAGGTGGATTTCGGCAAAGCGGAACTGACGAACCGGATCACAGGGGAAAAATTGTCCGGGCCGCAGACCATCCGGGGCCGGGATGTGTGGGTTCTCCGCCTGGACGCGGACGGGGGTGAGCTTCCATGATCGTCCTTCAAAAAATCCTGCTGGATTATCAGGATCAGCCCCTCCTGGGCACGGAAGAAATGCCGCGGCTTGGGTGGGTGCTGCAAAGCGATGGCCGGAACGTACGCCAAAGCGCTTACCAATGGCAGCTCTCCGAAACAGACGATTTTGGCGATCCTTTGTATGACAGCGGCCGGGTGGAAAGCGATGAATCCCGCTCTGTGCCCCTGCCGGATGTTTGCCTGACGGCTTGCCGGAAGTACTATGTCCGGGCCAAGGTATGGACGGAAACGGAGGAAAGCATCTGGGCCCAGACCTTCTTCCTCACCGGCATGACGGACCGCCGCTGGAAAGGAAAATTCATTACCGCCGAAGGGGAAAACGACTGGGCCCATTCCAAGGGAACTTACCTCCGAAAAAGCTGGCGCGTGGAAAAGCCCGTCCGCGAGGCTTATGTGTGCGCCACGGCCCTGGGGCTGTATCACCTGTATTTGAACGGGCAAAAAGTAAACGAGGAACAGTTTTTGCCCGGCTGGACCAGCTACAATGAACACCTGTGCTATCAGACCTGGGAAGTGACCGGTTTTCTCCGGCAGGGCGAAAACGTACTGGGGGCCCATCTGGGAGCGGGCTGGTACAAGGGCATGATGGGCTTTGTGCATGAACGGTGCACCTGGGGCAGCCGCACCGCCTTCATGGCCCAATTAACCGTTCGCTATCAGGACGGCACGGAAGAAATCCTTGTCACCGATGAAAGCTGGCTGGGCTGCGCTTCTCCCGTTACTTTTTCTGAAATCTACGACGGCGAACGGTACGACGCCCGGCTGGAGCAAAACGGCTGGAACGCACCGGGATTTATATCTCCCATGGGGGAGAGGCGGAATGAGCAGCCCGAACAGCCTCTGCGGGATCGGCTGAAGGAGGGCTATACCGACGAAGAAAAAGCCGCCCAGCGCCGCTTTGCCCAAAATTATTACCCGAAGGATACGCTATGGAGGCCCGCAGATACGGTATCGGTTCCCCTGTGTATTTTAACGCCACAGCCATGCTCCCACCCCAAGATCCTGCTCGAACTGCCCGTCCGGGAGATCCTAAACACCCCCAAAGGGGAAACGGTGCTGGATTTCGGCCAGAACCTGACCGGTCACGTGCGCTTTACTGTGCGCGGCAAAGCGAGGGCCCTGGCGCATCTTCGCTGCTTTGAAACCCTGGACGCATCGGGCAACGCTTATTTTGATAATCTGCGGGGAGCTTTGGCGGAAATCCGCTATCTGTGCCGGGACGATGAACCGGTCACCTATGACGAGAGCTTTTCTTTCCAGGGCTTCCGGTACGCTTTGATTCAGGAATGGCCGGAGGAAGTCAAAAAGAAAAACTTTACCGCCTGTGTGATTTCTTCGGACATGGCTGAAACGGGAAGCTTTTGCTGCTCCAATTCCCTCCTCAATCAATTGGAAAGCAACATCGAATGGAGCCTGCGGGGAAATTTTCTGGACATTCCCACGGATTGCCCCCAGCGGGACGAGCGCATGGGCTGGACGGGGGACGCCCAGATTTTCTGCCGCACGGCCTCCTTCCTGCGAAATACCTACGCTTTTTACCGCAAATGGCTGCGGGACGTGGCGATCGATCAGAAAGCGGCGGAAGGCGGCGTACCCCATATCGTGCCCAACCAACTGCGGTATTTTCAAGTGACCGATTGGCTGCTGGGCCAGGGCACCCATTCTGCCGCCGCCTGGGCGGACGTGGCGGTGATTCTGCCCTGGACGCTGTATTTGACCTATGGGGACACGCGCATCCTGAAAGAACAGTTTGACAGCATGAAAGCCTGGATCGATTTCATGCGGGATCATGCCCGGGATTATATCTGGAATTACAAACTGCAATTCGGCGATTGGGTGGCCCTGGACGCCGCGGAGGGCAGCTATTGGGGAGCAACCCCCAACGATCTCACCTGTACCGCTTACTTCGCTTATTCCGCCGGGTTATTCGCAAAAATCTGCAAGGCGCTGGGCTATGACGCTATAGCAGCCGAATACGGCGATTTGCGGGACAGGATCATTCGGAAATTCCAAAATACTTTTCTCGATCAAAACGGCGTCATGACCGTTCAGACCCAGACGGCGCACATTATCGCCCTTTATTTCCGGCTGATCCCTGAAAAGGGCGTCCCCGGCACGGTGGAAGGGCTGAAAAAGCTCCTTGCCAGGGAAAACGGCCATTTGGTCACCGGCTTTGTAGGCACCCCTTATTTCTGCCATGCCCTGAGCCAGAACGGCTGCAAAAAGGAAGCCTTTGATCTGCTTTTGAAACAGGATTTCCCCTCCTGGCTGTACCAGGTGAAAGCCGGGGCCACCACGATCTGGGAGCATTGGGACGGTATGAAGCCCGACGGCTCCATGTGGAGCCCGGACATGAATTCCTTCAATCATTACGCCTACGGGGCCATCGGCGAATGGCTGTACCGGGTGATTGCCGGGCTGGAAATCGACGAAAACGCGCCGGGGTACAGGCACGCGGTCATTGCGCCGCAGACGGGCGGCGGCCTGACCTTCGCCCAGGGCAGCTTTGACAGCCTGTACGGCACGGTAGCATCCCGCTGGGAACGGCGGGGAGATACCATCTCGCTTACGGTCACGGTGCCGGTGAACGCCGCCGCGACTATCGTTTTAGAGCAGGGAGCCGAAAAACCGCAAAGCGAGCTTGCCTTTGCCCGGAACGGAAAGGGCCGGTGGCAGGCGGAAGCCGGTTCCGGGGTATGGACCGTTTCTTATTTGCAGCATGAATAATGCATGAATAGAAGGAGGGTTTCTCATGAGCGCGCACATCAAGCTGGGCTTCGCCCCTACCCGCAGGGCCATTTTCAGCGCCCCCGCCGCCGTGGAATACCGGAAGCTGACCGCGAACCGGCTGAAAGAATTGAACGTTGATTTTGTGGACATCGATGACGTCAACGACGAAGGCCTGCTTTACGATGACGAGGGCCTGGAAAAGATCAAGCAGAAATTCCAGCGGGAAAAGGTGGACGGCCTGTTTATTCCCCACGCCAATTTCGGTACGGAATACGAGTGCGCCCGGCTTGCCAAGGAATTGAACGTGCCGGTGCTGCTTTGGGGCCCCCGGGACGAGCGCCCCGATGAAAACGGCATGCGGCTGCGGGACAGTCAATGCGGCCTGTTCGCCACCGGCAAGGTGCTCAGGCGCTTCCGGGTGCCCTTCACGTACATGAACAACTGCAACCTGACGGACCCCGAATTTGAACGGGGCGTAAAGGATTTTTTGGCCGTGTGCAACGTGGTGAAGGTGTTCCGCCACACCCGTATTTTGCAGATCGGCCCCCGGCCCTTCGATTTCTGGAGCACCATGTGCAATGAAGGGGAACTGCTGGAAAGATTCAATATTCAGTTAGCCCCCATCCCGCTTCCCGAATTGTACGCCGAAATGAAGAAGTGGCGGGAAGAAAAAAACGAAGTGGAAAAAATCGTTACCTATTGCCACGAAAACATGATCTGTAAGATCGAAGAAAGTTTCCTGCACAGCGTGGCTGAGCTGAAAGCCGCCATGAAATCTCTGGCGGAAAAGTACGGCTGCAACGCCATCGCCATCCAGTGCTGGAACGCGCTGCAGGACGAAATCCATATCATGCCCTGCGCCGCCAACGCGCTGCTGAATGAAGAGGGCATCCCGGTCGTTTGCGAAACGGATATTCACGGGGCTATCTCCCAATTGATGGCGGAGGCCGCCACCCTGGGTGAGCGCCGCGTGATGTTCAGCGATTGGACGGTGCGCCACCCGGACAACGACAACGGTGAGCTTTTGCAGCACTGCGGCCCCTGGCCCATTTCCGTCGCCAAGGAAAAGCCCGCCATCTGCGTGCCCGTTGCCTTCCCGGAAAACGGCGCGGTGAGCGCGGAGGCCAAGGGCGGCCTCATGAGCCTGCTTCGCTTCGACGGGGACGAGGGGGAATACTCCATTCTCTTAGGCCACGCCCGGGGCATCGAAGGGCCTTGGACAAGGGGCACCTATGTGTGGGTAGAGGTCAATAATTTGAAGCGATTGGAAGCCAAGGTGGTGGAAGGGCCTTACATCCATCATGTAGCCGCCATTCACGGTGACATCGTGCCCATCGTGTACGAAGCCTGTAAATACATCGGCGTGAAGCCCGACCTGTACGACCCCATCGAGGATAAAGTGAAAGCTTACCTTCACGGCGAAGACGTGGCGTTTGACGAGGTGTGAGCGATGAATGCTTTGGCTGTAAAAGCTTATGATTTGCGGCAGGACGTATTGGACATCATCGTGTCCGGCGGGGGCGGGCACATCGGCGGCGACATGAGCAGCATGGAAATCGTGCTGACGCTGTACAGCCGCATGAACGTGTCCCCCGAAAAAGCGAACGATCCCGACCGGGACCGGTTCGTGCTTTCCAAAGGACACTGCGTGGAAACGCTGTATGCCGTGCTGTGCGAAAAAGGCTTTCTGCGCCTGGAAGAAGTAAAAAGCCAGTTTTCCAGGTTCGGCAGCGAATATATCGGCCATCCCCACAACACCCTGCCAGGCATCGAAATGAATTCCGGGTCCCTGGGCCACGGCCTCAGCGTCTGCGTGGGCATGGCGCTGGCCGGGAAAATGGATGAAAAAGCGTATCGGGTCTATACCTTGATGGGCGACGGCGAATTGGCGGAGGGCTCCGTTTGGGAAGGAGCCATGGCCGCGGCCCATTACAGACTGGATAACCTGTGCGCCGTGGTGGACAGGAACCATTTGCAGATTTCCGGCGCCACCGAGCAGGTCATGTCCCCCGGCGACCTTTCCGCCCGCTTCACTGCTTTCGGCTGGCATGTGATCGACGTTCAGGACGGCAACGACGTGACTCAACTGAACGCCGCGTTGGACGAAGCGGAACATGTCAAAGGCAAGCCCACTGTGATCATCGCCAACACCGTGAAGGGCAAAGGCGCGTCCATCATGGAAAACAAGGCTTCCTGGCATCATCATCTTCCGAACGCGGAAGAGTATGCAATCATCACCCGGGAATTGAAGGAAAGAAAGGAGGCGCTGCTGCGTGAATAAGATCCCCAACCGGGCCGTCATGTGCGAGGTGCTGAAGGAAGCCGCGGCGAAGGATCGAAATGTGATCGTCCTGTGCAGCGACAGCCGGGGCAGCGGCTCCATGACCTCCTTCGCTGAAGAATACCCCGGTCAGTTCGTGGAAGTGGGCATCGCGGAACAAAATCTGGTCAGCGTTGCGGCAGGGCTGGCCTCCTGCGGAAAAAAGGCGTTCGCTGTGTCTCCCGCGTCGTTTATTTCCACGCGCAGTTATGAGCAATGCAAGGTGGACTGCGCCTATTCCAACATGAATGTTAAACTTGTTGGCATTTCCGGCGGCGTCAGCTACGGGGCCCTGGGCATGACCCATCATTCCGCCCAGGACATCGCCGCCATGAACGCCATTCCGGGAATGCGGGTGTATCTGCCCTCGGACCGCCACCAAACCCGGAAGCTGTTTGAAGCTCTTTTGCAGGATCATAAAACAGCTTACATCCGCCTGGGCCGGAATCCGGTGGAGGACGTGTACGAAGAAGGAAACGTCCCCTTTGAAATGGACAAAGCTGCCGTTTTGTCCGATGGCGCGGACGTGCTGCTGGTGGCCTGCGGGGAAATGGTAAAACCTGTTCAGGACGCAGCAAAGCTATTGAACGATCAGGGTATTTCCACCGGAGCCCTGGATATGTACTGCGTAAAGCCCCTGGACAAAGAAGGGCTGCTGAAAGCCGCCAAGGGCAAAAAGCTGATCGTTACCGTGGAGGAGCACGCGCCCTTTGGCGGCTTGGGCAGCATGGTGGCCCAGGTGGTTTCAGCCAACGACCCGAAACGGATCATCAATTTGGCCTTGCCCGATGCGCCCGTGGTTACGGGAACCTCCAAAGAAGTATTCGCTTATTACGGGCTCACCGGGGAAGGCATCGCGGACACGGTGAAAAAAGCGCTGGGGAAGTGAGGGAAAACCATGGCGGATTACATCATTGCCATCGACCAAAGCACCCAAAGCACCAAGGCCCTGCTGTTCGACCGTCAAGGCCGTATCTGCCTCCGGGTGGACAGGCCCCACCGCCAGATCATCGACGAAAGGGGCTATGTGGAGCATGACCCGGAGGAAATCTGGCAAAATCTCATGGCCCTGATCCCGGAACTGGTCGAAAAAACGGGCGTCGATCCCAAAGATATCGCGGCGGTCAGCATCAGCAATCAGCGGGAAACGGCCGTCATGTGGGAAAAAGCCACAGGAAAGCCAGTATACAACGCGGTGGTGTGGCAGTGCGCCCGGGGCGCGGCCATCTGCGACAGCCTGGAAGATCACGCGGACGCCGTGCAGCAAAAAACAGGCCTCAAGCTGTCCCCCTATTTTTCCGCCGCCAAGCTGGCGTGGATACTGCAAAACGTGCCCGGCATCAAAGAACGGGCGGAACATGGCGAAATCTGCTGCGGCACCATGGACAGCTACCTTTTGTACCGGCTGACGGGCGGGAAAGCGTTCAAGACCGATTTTTCCAATGCCTCCCGCACCCAGCTTTTCAACCTCCGCACCCTTTCCTGGGATGAAGATATCCTGGCCCTTTTCGGCATTCCCGCCTGCTGCATGGCGGAAGTGACGGATTCAGACGGGCTGTTCGGCGAAACCGATTTTGAAGGGACGCTTCCCCGGCCCGTGCCCATTCACTGTATGTTAGGCGATTCCCATGCCGCCCTGTTCGCCCAAGGGTGCCTGGAAAAGGGCATGATCAAGGTAGGTTACGGCACCGGCTCCTCCATCATGATGAACATCGGGGAAAGCCCCCTGCTGTCCTCCCGTGGCGTAGTCACGTCCCTGGCTTGGAAGCTGAAAGGAAAAGTCAGCTATATCCTGGAGGGCAACGTGAATTATTCCGGGGCCATCGTCACCTGGCTCAAGGATCAGGCGGGGCTGCTGAAAACCAGCGCGGAATCAGAGGAACTGGCCAAGCGTGCCAATCCGAAGGATAAAACCTATCTGGTGCCCGCTTTTTCGGGCCTCGGCGCGCCCTACTGGCGCAGCGGCGTTTCCGCCGCCTTCATCGGCATGAGCCGCGCCACCGGCAAAGCCGAATTGGTCAAGGCCGGTCTGGAAGCCATCGCCTACCAAATCACGGACATCGTGGATATCATGCGGGAGGAGGCGCAAATTCCTGATATCGAGCTTCGGGTGGACGGCGGCCCGTCCCGGAACGGGTGGCTGATGCAGTTCCAGAGCGATATGCTGCGCTGCCCGGTCTTAGTGCCGGAAGCGGAAGAACTGTCCTGCGTGGGCGTGGCTTACGCCGCCGGCATGGCGCTGGGGATGTACGGCGAAGATATTTTTGAAAACAACTGTTATTCCCGGTACGAACCGCGCATGGACGAAGCCGTGCGAAAAGCTAGGCACGCGGGCTGGAAAGCCGCCGTTCAGCGGATTTTGTAATGCTGTCAGCGGGTCTGAATAAGACGCTGCAGGCGAAAGGATTGATGGCATGATCACCGATACCGCCCATTCCCCCTATGCCGCTTTGACCGCCATCCCCTATGAGAACGTGAACTGGACGGGCGGCCTGTACAAAGAACGGTTCGATACCGTAGCCTCCGTCACCGTGCCCCATTTGCAGCGCATGTTTGAGGGAAAGGACATCAGCCACGTGGCGGAAAACTTCCGCATCGCCGCAGGGGAAGCGGAAGGGGACTTTGACGGCACTGTGTTCGGCGACGGGGATTTTTACAAGTGGTTCGAGGCGGCGGTTTATACGGCGGTGAAAACCGGGAATGAAAAGCTGCTGGATCAGCTGGAGGATTACGTCGCGCTGTTTTCCAGGGCCCAGCAGGAGGACGGTTACCTTTCCACCAAGCAGATCATCGGCGAAAAGCAGGGCAAAGGTCCCATGCGGCAGGGGGATATCAACGATTTTGAAGTGTACAACATGGGCCATATGTTCACTTCCGCCTGCCTGTACCGGCGGCTGACGGGGAAGGACAGTTTTCTCAAGGTGGCGGAAAAAGCGGCCGGATACCTGAAAAACATGTATGAGGAAGCCGCCCGCACCGGTGAAGTGAAAACCGCCGTATGTCCCTCCCACTATATGGGCCTGATCGAGCTGTACCGCACCACCGGGAAGCGGGAATACCTTGAGCTGGCGAAACTGGCCGTGGAGCTGCGGGATTCCGTCAAAAACGGCCTGGACGACAATCAGGACCGGCTCCCCTTAAAGCGGCACCGGAAGATCGTGGGCCACGCCGTGCGGGCCAATTACCTGTACGCCGGAGTGGCCGATCTGTATATGGAAACGGGCGACGCGGATTACCGGCAGGTACTGGAGTCCGTATGGAACCATTTGGTCACCCGGAAAATGTATCTGACCGGCGGCTGCGGAGCGCTGTACAACGGCGCTTCGCCCTATGGCAATTTCTTTCACCACCAGCTGGTGCATCAGGCCTATGGCTACGAATACCAGTTGCCCAACATCACCGCCTACAATGAAACCTGCGCGTCTCTGGGCGGGGTGTTCTGGGCCTGGCGCATGTTCTTCATGGACCCCAAGGCGGAATACATGGACATGCTGGAGCGCATGATCCTGAACGTGAACATGGCGGGCATCAGCCTGAACGGCAAAAAATTCTTCTATGAAAATATGCTGGAGCGGGCCAGACAATTGGCTTACGAACTGCTTTGGGGCCAGGAGCGCACGGAGTACATCACCAGCTACTGCTGTCCGCCCAACCTGGCCCGCACCCTGGCCCAAACGGCGGAATACGCCTACGCCGCTGATGAAAACGGCGTTTGGACGGGTCTGTATGGGGCAAGCACGGCTCATTTTTCCCTGAAAAACGGCGCGGCTTTTACCCTGACCCAGGAAACGGATTATCCCTTCGACGGGAAAATTACCTTTGCCGTGAAGGAAAGCAACGGGATTCCCTTTGCGCTGCATCTGCGCGTTCCCGCCTGGGCGGAAGGGGCGGAACTGACTGCCGATGGGAAAAAGCAAAGACTCAGAGGCGGAGAATATTTTTCCATTCCCGCAGGCGCGGAATTCTCCTGCGTGCTGAACCTGCCCGCCGCGCCGCGCCTGACCGTGGGCCACGGCATGATCGAAGAAAACCGGGGCCGGGCCGCCGTGGAAGCGGGGCCGCTGGTATACTGTCTGGAATCCGTGGACGCGCCGGATGCGGAAAGCCTGCAGGACGTGCTGCTGCCTCTGCATCCCGGATTTACGGAAAAGCCGCTCACCGTGGAGGGCAGATGTGTACATGCCTATGAAACCACCCTGTTGTGCCGCGACGTGCCCCAGGAAAAACGGGACAGCCTGTACCGCGCCTTGGATACGGCGGCGCTCCGGCCCATTCGCGCGCGGCTGATCCCCTATTACGCCTGGGATAACCGGGGCAGAGGTGAAATGCTGATTTGGATGCCCCTGGCTTGGCGGGAGGTATGAGAAGATGGACGAGCAATGGAAGCCCTTGAACGCTGCGGAAACCTTTGCCGCATGCGAAAAGCTGTGGGCGGACGAAAACGCCCGGGAAACCGTGCGCCGGATATATGAGGGCCTTACGCCGGTTTTCACAGCCAGGTGATGGTGCTGGACGACGACCTCACCGGCGTGCAGACGGTGCACGACGTCGCTGTGGTGACGGATTGGCGGG
>JAFXMP010000234.1 GCA_017530275.1 Clostridia bacterium
CAGGTTTTTATCCTGGGCTTTGCCTTCGATCACCGTGCCAATGGCGCCGACAGCCCCGGCCAGTTCGCCGTCTTCCTTGGCCAGACTGGAATAAAGGCCCATGATGTAGCCGTCCAGGGTGTCCTGATCCACGTCCAGGGCGGCAATCATTTCGGGCAGGGCTTCGTAGAGCGCAAAAGTCTCGGCCAGATTGGGATCGTGGTAGGAGAACAGAAGCAGGCCTTCGTCCACCCAGTAGCTATGTCCAACGTCATAGGAACCCATCTGATCCCGCAGCACATGCATAAGGATCTGATCGTAAACAAGGGAAGCAACGACTCTCAGAGACAGGTCGTTTTCTTCCAGCCCCAGGTCTTCCATGGAAGCGACGACGCAGTTGAACTGGATATTGGCGTCGATGACCAGCGCTTCCCGTTCAGAAGGAATGGGCAGATCGTAGGCCACGGGTTCCCGTTCCACATGACCCAGCTTCGCAAGGAAAGCGTCGGCCAGGGGACGGTTCACGGCCGCGCTTTCTTCATTGCCTGCGAAAGCGGAAATGGCCCCCGCATTGTTGGCAAAGAACGCCTGAATGGCCTGGAACCGCTCCACCGCGGGCTGGGGATCTTTCATCAGCTGGGCTTCCAGTTCTTCCAGGAAGGCATAGTATTCCAGTAAGTTCAAATAGCTGTAATAGCGGTAGAAGGAATTGTCCTTGGCAAAACCACGTGCGAGCATAACGTTGTAGGCGCTGTTATTGATACTGCTGCGGACGGAAGCTTTCTGGGCCTGCACCCGCTCCAGCAGCTTCTGGGTATCGGTAAACTGGGTATGGAACAGCAATTCCTCCATCAGGTCATAGCCCGCGGCCCAATCCGCGTCCAGGGCGTACCAATCTGCGATCAGGTAGGGATGGACGGAGCCGTCCGCCATCTTGTTCACAGAAACGCCGATGGTTTTATTGTACAGGTAGCGGGAGATCAGTACGTCCAATTCTTCCTTAGTGTGGGCGTCGGTGTCCAGGTTCCCCAGCAGCTGGATGAACAGGCGCATCCAGTGGATGTCCTCCTGGGGCAGGGTGGCCGCGTCCAGATACAGGGCGGCATAGCCGATACCGTCCACCCCGGCACTTACGTCGATGCGGCGAATGCCGTCTTCTCCCGTCACATCACTGACGGGGTATACCCGGATTTCCTCCGGCAGGCTTTCCACGGTCACGGCTTTGATCTGGGCCATCATTTCCGTGGTATCTTCGACGGCGGGCTCCGCGTGGGTCATGTCGATGATGGCCTGAAGCTCTTCTTCGGTCATCTGCGCCTTGATCTGCTGAAGGTATTCCGCCAGGGCCGCGTCGTGGACTTCCTTCAGGCCGGGGGCGGGATAGGTGGTGGTCAGGGTGTACAGTTCCTGATCCATCAGCCAATCGGCGATAGCCGCTTTGTACAGGCCCTGCTGGTTTTCCTCGTCGATGTTTTCCAGCGCGGCGACTCCCTCCACATAGTCAAAGGGATTGCCGGTCACCACATAATTGTAAGACAGATTGGTGATTACGCCATCCACGGGATTGCCGTCTTCAGGGGCCAGCTTGGTGGCGATGTTCAGGGCGGTCATGATAGCGTCCACCATGTCCTGGGCAAAGCCGGTTTCCGCGATTTCCCGCAGGGAAGCGTCCACCGTTTCCTTGAACAGTTCCGCGTCGCCCCGGTTCACGTTGGCGGCAACGACCACGATGGCGTCATCCGGCGCGGCCACTTCACGGCCAATGCTGAAGGCGCCGGTGGGGAACGCTTTGAGCAGGTTCTGCATCAGCAGGGAGGAGTTGGTATCCAGGAGCGTGCACAGGTGATCCACGATCTCCTCCTGCTCCAGGTTCTCCCGCAGGCCGGGGCAGACGATGTAGTAATAGATATAGGTTTGGTTCGCCGTATCCGTGCCCTCGGCCATGGGGTAGGGGCATTCGGTAATCACGGGTTCCGTGATGCGGGTATAGTTCGCGTCCACATACTGGAAATCGGACTTCTCATAGCGGGAGAAGGTCTCGTCCAGCAGGGCCAGGAACGCGGCGTAATCGTCCAGACGGCCGTACAGGTACGCCGTGCAGTTGGTGGGATGATAGAACATGTCGTGATAGGCCAGCAGGGCTTCATAGGTCATATCAGGGATGTAATCCGGTGTACCGCCCTCGTTGTAGCTCAGAGCGGAGCCGGGGAAGGTGACTTTGTTGGCGTTTTGTAGGGCGGCGCGGCCCAGGGTATAAGCCCCTTGCATTTCGGAATAGACCGTGCCCGCCAGGGTCAGTTCGCTGTCCATGTCCTCCAGGCTGTAGCGCCAGGCCTCCGTGCGGTAGATGCTTTCGTCCTTCATGATCAGCGGCTCGAAGCACAGGCTGATGTAGAAATCGGCCAAATGGAGCAGCTGTTCCTCCGACAGGGAGGCCACGGGGTAGCAGGTCATGGCGTCCATGGTGTAGGCGTTCATGTAGGTTGTGTAGGTCTGAGCGGCCACGTTGTACCAAATGGAGGTGGCGGGATACTTATCCGAGCAAGACGTGGTGGCGTGTTCAAACACATGGGGCATCCCTGTATCGTCCAGGGGCCGGGTGGCGAAGGTCAGCTGGAACGCCCGGTTGGTGTCCTCATTGGCGATGTAAATCGCCCTCGCGCCGGTCTTCTGGTGCTCAAACAGCACGATCTGGGCGCCGATCAGGGGAAATTCCCGGATCTCTTTGGCTTCAAAGCCGTAGATCACGTCGCCCACTTGGGGCAGAGCGGCGCCGTTTTCAATCGGCAGCGCCTCCGCCAGGGCGGGCATGACGCTGAACGCCATGATCAGGACAAGAAAAAGGGAAAAAAGTCTCTTCATGGGTTATCCTCCTAAAATGGAATAGATAAAAAAATTATAACACGAATTGGTTAAAATGTCACGAATTTTGAAAAAAGAAGCGATAAAAGGGTTTCCAAAAGCCGGTTCTTGGGGTAAAATGAGAAAAAGCAAACGAAAGAACGGTGAAGAGACGATGTTTGAAGCCGTCAGAAAAGCCATAGAGGAACACGAAACGGTAATCATTCACCGCCATGCCACCCCGGATGGGGACGCCCTGGGAAGTCAGGCGGGACTAAAGCACCTGATCAGGGAAAACTATCCTGGTAAGCAGGTATACGCGGTCGGTGATGGGGCCGGGCGCTACGCCTTCATGACGGATTCGGTGATGGATGAAGTGCCGGATAAAGCCTATGAAAACGCCCTGGCCATCGTGCTGGACACTTCGGGACGGAACCTGATCAGCGACAGCCGCTTTGAAACGGCGAAAACCACTGCCCGCATCGATCATCATTTGTTCATTGAGCAAATCTGCCAGATCGAAGCCATTGACAGCAGTTTTGAAAGCTGCTGCGGCCTGATCGCATCCATGGCGCTGGAATGCGGCTGGCACATGCCGCCTTTGGCAGCACAATCCCTGTTTACTGGCATGGTGACGGATTCGGGCCGGTTCCGGTACGATTCCGCCACTGCCCGCACCTTCCATTTAGCTGCGTATCTTTTGGAGCAAGGCATCGATATCAGCGAAATCTACCGGCAGCTGTACGCCGCCGATCTGGAGCAGCTTAAGCTTCGGGCCGCTTTCACACAAAAAATCAAATTGACGGAGCACGGCGTGGCTTACATTTACACCACCCGGGAGGAAATGGCGGAGATCAAATCCGACCTGTTTTCCATTTCCCGAGGCATGGTGAGCCTGATGAACGATATAAAGGATGTGGATATCTGGGTGAATTTTACGGAAGCGGAGCAGGGCGTGCTGTGCGAGCTGCGATCCAGCCGGTACAATATCAACCCCATCGCGGTGAAGTACGGCGGCGGCGGCCATATGAAGGCCAGCGGCGCGACGGTACGGAACCGGGAGGAAGCCATGCGGATGCTTTCCGATCTGGACCAAATGGCGGAGGAAAACCGATGAACGAAGCAATCAAGAAAGCGATCCTGGATAAAATCAAGGAATACAAAAGGATCATGCTGTTCCGCCATATCCGCATGGACGGGGACTGCATGGGGGCCAGCAAGGGCTTAAAGGAACTGCTGAAAGCCACCTTCCCGGAGAAGGAAATCTTGCTGGTGGACGGTCAGCATTCGGATTATCTGGCGTTCCTGGGCGAGGACGACGGCCCCGTGCCTGATGAAACCTATCGGGACGCCCTGGCCATCGTGGTGGACACTTCCCAGCGGGACAGGATATCCAATCAGAAATACGCCCTGTGCCGGGAAGTGATCAAAATCGATCACCATATCGAAACAGACCCTTACGGGGATTTGAACTGGGTGGAAGAAGATAGGTCCGCCGTGTGCGAAATGATCGCGGACCTGTATGTTTCCTTCCGGGACCAGTGGGTGCTGACCGCGCGGGCGGCCACCTTCATTTATCTTGGCATGGTCACCGATTCGGGCCGCTTCCGTTTCAGCAGCGTCACGGGGGACAGCATGCGCCTGGCGGGAGCGATGCTGGACGCGGGGGTGGATACGGAAACGCTGTACGCCCAGCTCTACCTGATGGATTACGAGGCGGTGAAGTTCAAAGCCTTTGTGTACGAGCACATGAAGCGGACGGAAAACGGCGCAGCGTACATCCATGTGACCGGGGACATGCGGCGGCAGTTCGGCCTGAGCACGGAGACAGCCAGCAGCGTGATTTCCTACCTGGAAAACATCAAGGGATGCCTGTGCTGGCTGGCCTTTATTGACAGCGACGATCCCAAGGAGGGCATCCGGGTGCGGCTGCGCAGCCGGTTCATGACCATCAATCAGGTGGCCGAACGCCATCACGGCGGCGGCCATGCCCGCGCCGCCGGGGCCACGGTGTACAGTGGGGAGGAAATGCTCGCCCTGATCCGGGAAGCGGACGAGGAAGCCCGGGAATACAAGGAAAGCCATCAGGGATGGCTGTAGAAATGACAATTGAAGCGTAAAAATGTATCGTTTGCCGGTTTTCTATGGCTTTCTCTCTTGAATATGCTATCATGATACTACCGCGAGAACAAGGAGGCATGACCATGAAAGCGGAACTGCAAGCCCTGTGTGATCTGTTCATTGCCAACCGGGATATCGCCCGGCAGGCGTTCAAATGGGACTCGGACGCCGTGCATCCCCTGTGCGCCAATATCTTTTGCAGCCGGGGCATGACCATGGATATAGACAGGCTCCAGCAATGCAGGGAAATCATCAATAACCAGACCGGCATCCTTTCCAACTTCCGGGGAAACCTGCGGCCAGCGCTGGCTGCCATGCTGGCGGCGGGGGAGAGGCCGGAGGAAAAGATGAGCCAGGCGCTGGAGAACTACCGGATTTTGAAACAGGATTTCTGGGGATCGGAATACCTGGCCATGGTGGCCTTCCTGCTGACGGATATCGCCGACACGTTTCAGGTGGAGGAAAAAGCGGGCCGGGGCAAAACCATCTATCAGCGGATGAAGAAGGAGCATCCCTTCCTCACATCCTCAGAGGACAGCGTGTTTGCCGTGATGATGGCCTTTTCCGAGAAAACGGACGACGCGCTGATCGCGGACATGGAAGCCTGCTATCAGGGCCTAAAGACCAGGTTTTTCATCGGCAACAGCTTGCAGACGGTTTCTCACGTGCTGGCCATGGCCGACAGCGACCCCGCGGAAAAAGTGGATCGGGTGATCCAGTTGTACGAATCCCTGCGGAACGCGGGCGTGAAATATAGCCGGGATTACGAATTGGCCACCCTGGCGGCTTTAGCGGCTATGGACGTTGATCTTCCCACGATCACCGCGGAAATCTGCGAGGTAGACGAGTTCCTTTCCAGCCAGAAGGGCTATGGCTTCTTTGGCCCCGGCAAAGGCGTCCGCGCCATGCACGCGGCCATGATCGTGTCCGATCAGTTCGCCACGCGGGATCAGGTGGACACCGCCGCCATGGCAGGCACTTTAGCCATGATCATCGCCCAGCAAATGGCTATGATCGCCGTCATGGCGAGTGCCAGCGCTTCGGCTGCCTCGTCCAGCAGTCATTGATCGGTTTATTTCAAACGAAAAAGGACCGCGCGAAGCGGCCCTTTTTTCGTTTGAAAAGCTGGCTTATTCCTGGTTGAACAGGCTATAGAGCTCGTTGAACAGCGCGTTCCAATCCTCGTCGGTCATTTGCTGGTCTCCACCTTCGACGGAACGTTCGCCGCCATCGGCCGTATCGTTGGTGAACAAGCCGACCACTTCGTTAAACAGCGCGTTCCAGTCTTCTTTGGTCATTTCCTGATCAGTGGTGGAACGTTCGCCGCCATCGGCTGTATCGCTAAAGAGCCCGGACAGTAGACCCATGAAATCGCCGCTTTCCCCGGATTCATCGCTGCCGAAGAGGCCGGAGAGGCTGTCCAGCAAGCCTGCGCCCTCGCCGGATGCATCGCTGCCAAACAAGCCGGACAGGCTGTCCAGGAAACCAGCGCCTTCACCGGATTCGTCACCGCCAAACAAACCGGACAGGCTGTCCAGGAAACCAGTGCTTTCGCTGGATGCTTCGCCGCCAAACAAGCCGGACAGGCCGTCCAGCAGGCCCGCGCCTTCGCCGGATGCTTCGCCGCCGAACAGGCCGGAGAGATCGCCCAGCAATCCTTCCAATTCGCCCAGGCCTTCGCCGCTGGTTTCCTTGCCGTTCAGCATGCCCAGCAGTCCGTTCAGGAGGCCTTCAAAATCTTCTTCCTTCGAGTCGCCCAGTTCTTCCAGCGCTCCGGCCAATTCTTCGATCTTCGCGTCCTGGATGCCCTTCACATAGGTGCAGCCCTTGTCGAATTCGATGGTGCCCTTGTAGTTCTTGATGGTGCCGGTGACGGTGATGATGTCGCCCTCGGCCAAATCTTCGCCGCCCACCAGACGGTAGCACTGGATGACGTGGGTATCCATCAGACCGGGCACGCCGATATTCACGGTGATGTTGCCGTAGTCAGGGCTGTAGGCGCTGAGGATAGCGGTAATGACGCCGGTCACGGTGGATTCATGGCTGAAAGCCGCGCCGTCTTCCAGGGTGTAGGCAAAGGCGGCTATGCGGCAGCTCTGGGCGTAGGCGGGATCAATGGTGTAGCAGCCCTTGTCAAATTCGATGGTGCCCTTGTAGTTCTTGATGGTGCCAAGCACGGTGATTTCGTCGCCTACCTGGAGGGAGGAGCCGCCCATGAGACGGTAGCACTGAATGGGCATATCGGCCAGGTCGCCCACCTGAATGTTCACGGTGACGTTGTCATACTGTTCGCTGTAAGCGGAGGGGATGGCCACGATGGTGCCGGTCAGCGCGACGGGAGCGGGCAGGGCCGCGCCGTCTTCCAGGGCGTAGGCCACGGCCACGATTTCTTCTTCCGTCATGACGTCCAAATTGATGGCGGCGGGCACGAAGCGGTCGAAGGAAATGGAGGATTCGTTGCCCGCGGCGTCCTTGACGGTGGCGGTCAGTTTGTAGGCCACTTCCTTGGTGTTGTTTTCGTCCACGTCGATCTTCACCATGCCGCTTTCCAGCCGGGTGATGGCGATGGTGTCGGAATCGGTGGTCCATTCCACGGTGTAGGTTTCGGTGTCGCCGGGCACGGAGCCGATCAGTTCATAGTCCTTGGGGGTGGAGGCGGGCTTTTTCTTGTACATGAGGTTAATGTAGCTGCGGGCGTCCTTGAGGCCCTCGGTTTCGTCCGCCAGGGCAACGCAGGCGCTGAGCACCATGCACAGGGCCAGCACCAGGGCAATGATTTTCTTCATGATTGCAATCTCCTTTTATGATCATTCCAGGATGGTGACGCCATCCTTTGTGTATACGGATATACGGTAGTCGTTTTGTGCATTGCAGCCTACGATACCGCGCACGTCATACACGCTGTCTTCTTTGAGATCGAGGAAACTGGAGAGGTCGGGGTCTATCCAAAGCCATAGCACGTCATACACGCCGTCCTCATTAGGATCAAGGGAAATCAGACGGCCTGTGTTGCCGGAAGTATCTTCTTCCGACAGGGCGGCGTATTTTCCCCTGACCCATACGGTTGTCCCCTGCGCCAGATAGGCGAAATCGTAGGTTTCCGGACCGGATTCCGTTTCAATGGTCACAATGCTGTAAAACTGCTCCGGTGTGATTTCCGTCCAGGCGGGGGCATGGCCTTGGCTTATGATCTGGATGTTGCCGGGGTCCTTGGGCTTCATCATGCGGTAGGTGAGGCCGGAAACCTGCCAGGTATGCCCGGCTTCATAGTACTGCACGGTGCCCACGATGCGGGCCTCGTTGCCAACGGTCAGCACCTCCAGACCCGCGCCGCTCAGGTTGGCGCCGTAGTAGACGCTAAAGCCGAAGTACAGGCCCGTTTCCGCATCGTAATCCTCGATGAACACGCTGTTGTTGTGGTTCACGGTGATCACACCGCTGAAAGCCACCTTCTTGCCGTCGTATGCTTCGGGATGCAGGCGAATTTCCCTGATGGTCAGTTCGATGGCATCGCCGTAGAAGAAATCCGGGTCTTTTTCGCCGGAGTAGATGCAAAGCTTGTTAGCCCGCGCCTGGGCGATGGCCGCCATGCAGGTATCCCCGTATCGGTTCTGGGCGGAGGAATAGGCGATGGCGAGGCCGTTTTGCAAAAGCTCAATGTTCAGGTTCCGGAAATCCTGTTCTCCCTTTTGCCGGTACCACACCCACACCAGGTAACGGGTGGAGGTGGAATCCAGATTCCAGGCGCCGTCGTCCGATTCGATCCAAATTTCTTCGGCATTTTCCAGCTTTTCCCGGGTAAAGCGGGCGGCGGCCTTTCCCCATTCCTCGATTTGACCGGTGGCTTCGGGGGTATTCACCGCGATATAGCGGGCTTTGAGCACGCCGTCCGAAACGAGGGTTTCCGGCACGATGAAATGGGTGGTATCGCCGTCAACGTAGGTTTTGACGGTGACCTGCTGCCTCACGGTTTCGGACTGCTTGTCAAACCTGATTTGTCCGGCGAAATCCACGGTTGCCGTTTCTTCCGCCAGCGCGGGACAGAACAGGGAAACCGTGAGCAGCGCGGCCAGTGTCAGGAGGGCAAAGGAACGAATGAAGGCTTTCATGGCGTTCCCCTCCTGATCAGATTACAGGCTGTATTCGCAGGCGTCGATGGCCTTTTCAAACAGCTTGTTGATCTCAGCGTCCACGTCGCTGCCGTCGGGCACGGTCAGGCAGGCGGGCAGCAGGGCGGCCACTTCGTCACGGGCAGTGGAGGAACCGTTGAAGGCGGGGGAGGTATAGTAAGCGTCCTGCTACTCCAAGCAGACCTTGGCGGAGAGGGCGGATACATAGTTGCCGCCGTCAGCCTTGGACAGGAAGTCAGCGTACACTTCGTTATCGGTGACGGACTTGATCACGGGCACGTAGCCGGAGGCCATGGAGAATTCCGCCTGGAATTCCACGTTGGTGGTGAGGAACTTGACGAACAGCCAGGAGGCGATCACTTCCTGCTCGTTGGCCTTCTTGAAGATGCACAGGGAGGGACCCTGGGAAATGACCTTGCGGTTGTCGGGATTGGCCTGGGGAATGGTGGCGATGCCCACTTCAAAGGGATAGTTGCCGTCCGCGTCCTTGGCGGGGCGCTGATAGGTGGCGCCGGCGGAGGAGCCGATGCTCATATAGCTCCTGATTTCGCTGGTGGAGGTGAACAGGCCGGAGGTGTAAGCGCCGTACAGCTTCTGGGTGGTCAGGTAGCCTTCCTGATACCATTCGCGGAACTGCTTGACGAACGCCTGGTTTTCGGGGGTGTTGAACAGGAAGTGGGGTTCGGTGGCGCTGGTGTAGGGGGTGCCCAGCTGTTCGGTCATGGTGATGAACCAGTTGCCTTCGCTGTCGTAGCCCAGGGGGATGCTCATGGGATCGATTTCCACGATTTTGGCGCAGACGGCTTCCAGTTCGTCCCAGGTGGTGGGCACGGAAATGCCGTTAGCGTCGAAGAAGGTCTTGTTATAGTAGAGCACTTCGGTGGACTTGGAGAGCGGCATGGTGTACATTTTGCCGTCGCCGTATTCCATACCTTCGTTGTAGTAGCCCTCGATGAAGTCGGCTTTCTGCTCGGCGGTCAGGCCCAGAATTTCGGTGCTGCCGTCGGCGCGGGTCACAACGGCGTCACTGTCGATATACTTGTCCAGGGTCTGCACGGCCTTGGCCAGGTTGTACAGGGCCACGTGGTCCGGGTAGCAGTAGGCGATGTTGGGCTGGGTGCCTACGGTGATTTCGGTGGACACCTGGTCGCGCACGTCGTCATAGCTGCCCACGGCGGTGTACTGCACATGGATGTTGGGATACAGGGCGTTGAATTCCGCGATGTAGGTATCCAGCACGGTGGTCAGGTTGCTGCCCATGGTGTGGTAGAAGGTGATGGTCACGTCGCTGCCGTCATAGGCGGGCGCGGTTTCAGCGGAGGCGAAGCCGCACACGCTCAGCAGCATGGCGAGAAGCAGAAGCAGAGAGACGAGTTTTTTCATCTTGATTTTCCATCCTTTCTTAATTGGAATCATGTTGTATGTTACAGGCAAAACTGCCAGATAACCGGAATAATGGAAATCAGGCAAAGGAGTTCCTAAGAAAACCGGGAAAAGAAATGAATTCCTCTATGGTTTTCTCGGAAGGGGGTCTGGGGGAAACCGCTCTTTTGGCACAAAAGAGCGGTTTCCCCCAGCATTCTCATCCTTTGATCCCACTCCTGCTCACGCCGCTCATGATGTACTTGCGCAGGAACACGAACACCAGGAACAGGGGGGCGCTGACCAGGGCCACGGCGGCCATCTGAACGGGGTAGTTCACGTCGCCGGTGGTATCGGTAAAGGCGTTGCGCAGACCGTTGGTGATCAGGCGATGGGCTTCGTCGTTGGCGACCAGCCGGGGCCAGATATAGCTGTTCCACGCGCCCATCATCTTGAGGATGGTAATGGAAATGAGCGTGGGCAGGGAGAGGGGCACCATGACCTTCCACAGATATTTCAGGTCGCTGGTGCCGTCCACCTTGGCGGCAAGATACAGTTCATTGGGGATTTGCAGGAAGTTCTGCCGCAAGAGGTAGATGTAGAACACGCTCACTAAGAAGGGCACGATCAGCACCGTGTAGGTGTTGCGCCAGCCCAAATTGGTGACGGTGGCGAAATTGGTGATGGTGAAGAGCTCGCCGGGGATCATCATGGTGGCAAGCAGAGCGGCGAAGAGCAATTCCTTGCCCTTGAATTCCAGCCGGGCGAAGGCGAAGGCCGTGAACACGGTGATCACCAGGGAAAGCAGGGTAGAAACGATGCCCACGATCATGGTGTTCTTGAACAGCACGCCTAAGCTGGCGGTGGTGAAGGCGTCGGCGTAGTTGGTGATCAATACCTGCATGGGCCAGAAGGTGGGCGGGCTCAGGCGGTATTCAGACAGGGATTTCAGGGAGGAAATGATCATCCAGTAGAAGGGGAAGAGCACAATGGCGGCCATGACGATCAGGAACAGATAAATACCGGATTGACCCAGGAATTTCAGGATCTTTTGCCTGCCGGAGGTTTTCTGCATATCCCGGGCATGCATCACCTGCATGGTATTCTGCGACATACATATCCCTCCTTCTCAGTAGTGCACGCGCTTCTTGCTCACCCACAGGTTGATCAGGGTGACCACAAGAATGATGCCGAACAGGATCAGGGCGGCGGCGCTGGCCCGGCCCTGGTTGTTGCTGGCCAGGGAATCGTAAATCAGCCCCACCATGGTGTTCAGCCGGTGGGCTTCATGCACGGGACCCATGGATTCGCCGAAGATGCCCACGATGCTGGTGTATTCCTTGAATCCGGCGATGAAGCCGGTGATCACCACGTAGGCCAGCATGGGGGAGAGCAGGGGCACGGTGATCCGGGTGAGCACCCGCCAGCGGGGGGTGGAGTCCACCTTGGCGGCTTCATAGTACTGCTTGTTGATGCTGGTGAGGCCCCCCAGCAGGATCAAAATTTTGAAGGGCAGGGCGTTCCAGACGATGTACACGATCAAAACGAACATGTTGGCCCAGTAGTCCGAGCCGGAATTGATCCAGTTGACCCAATTGCCGCCGAAAAAGCGGATGATGTCGTTCACGATGCCGTAGCTGCTGATGAGGGGCCGCCGGGTGCCCACGCTGCCGATCACGTTGAACATGGCGGCGAACACCATGCCGATGGCGATGGAGTTGGTCACGTAGGGCAGGAAGAAGATGGTCTGAAGCGCTTTCTGCAACGGCTTAATGGCGTGCAGGGCCACGGCGATGAGCAGGGCCAGGATGGTGCTCACCGGCACGGTGATCAGGCAAAGAAAGATCGTATTGGTCAGGGCCTGCTTGAATTCAGCGTTCTGGGCCACCTTCACGAAGTTCCCGAAGCCGAAGCGGAAGGAAGATTCCCCGCCGATTTTCGCCAGGCCGCTGTAATCCTCCATGAACGCCATGGCCACGGTGTTGATGATGGGCCATACGGTGAAGATCAGCAGCAGCACGATGGCGGGGGCCAGGTACAGCCAGGCTTTCCACTGTTGTTTGCTTTCAACCATGCCGCATCACCTCATAATATAGATCCGTTCTTCGGTTTCCTTGCTGAAAATGAAGAGCTTATGGGGCTTGATGTCGTACTGCACGAAGTTTTCGGAGATATCGAGCTTATTGTCGGAATTGATGATGGAGCGGACGAAGGGATTCAGGCTGGCTTCATGGGTGGAAACGATGCTCATATCGCGGCCCATGACTTCCACGTTGACCGGCCTGCACTTGAGCGCCCCGTTTTCGCTTAACACAAAACCCTCGGGCCGGATGCCGATGATCACTTCCTGATCCGCCACGTCCTCGATCTCCATGACCTGATCGCGGCCAACATAGAGCTAGCCGCCCTTCACGTAGCCGGAGAACACATTGATGGGCGGCGTGCCCAGGAACTTGGCCACGAACAGGTTGGCGGGATCGTCGTACACATCCTGTGGCTTGCCGATCTGCTGTACGACGCCCGCTTTCATGACCACGATCATATCGGAAATACTCATGGCTTCTTCCTGGTCGTGGGTGACGAACACGGTGGTAATGCCCGTTTCCTTCTGGATGCGGCGGATTTCTTCGCGGGTCTGGAGGCGGAGCCGGGCGTCCAGGTTGGAAAGCGGTTCGTCCAGCAGCAGCACCCTTGGCATTTTCACCAGGGCCCGGGCGATGGCTACGCGTTGCTGCTGGCCGCCGGAAAGCTCGCTGGGTTTGCGGTCCAGCAGCTGTTCGATCTGCACCAGCTTGGCGGCTTCATAGGCCCGGTCCAGCATGGCGTTTTTATCCAGCTTATCCTTGCCCTTCAGGTTTTGCAGGGGGAAGAGGATGTTCTGCTTTACGGTGAGATGCGGGTACAGGGCGTAGTTCTGGAACACCAGGCCGATGCCGCGGTTTTCCGTGGAAAGCTCCGTCACGTCGTCTTCGCCGAAGAAGATTTTTCCGCTGGAGGGCTTTTGCAGGCCGCTGATCATGTACAGCGTGGTGCTCTTGCCGCAGCCGGAGGGCCCCAGCAGGCCGATCAGCTTGCCGTCCGGTATTTCAAAATTGAAATTGTTGACGGCAATGACCTCTTCATCCGATTTTTTATTGCGGCTGGGAAAGATCTTGGTCAGGTTTTGCAGTACAATTTTCATACGGTTCCCCTTCCTCCTTTGTGTGTATATTGACGCGCATTCCTTCCGCGGAACGCGGTAAGGTTCAGTATTCTTGTTTTCGAGCCAGCTCAGACGCGATTTTC
>JAFXMP010000028.1 GCA_017530275.1 Clostridia bacterium
CTCCAGTAACCTCCGTAGGCCAGACGGGATTTTCGATGGCTGTTGAAATAATCCCTTGATTTCTTCTTGGCATTCTGCACCATTTGACAGTCATCCTCTCATATCCTGTTTCAGATTTTCACCTGATCGCCAACGATCCAGTAGTCGCAGACGCCGTCCCCGTTTGCGATGGTATGCTCCCGGTAGAGCTTCCCATGCTGCAGCCGGAACATCACCTCATCCGTCGAACAGAGCGCAGGCATAAGCTCTGAGATGCCCTCCCGCCGGCAGAATTCACAGATGGGACAGCGGGTAAAGCAATAATAGCTTCCCTCCTGATGGAGGGTTTCATCAAAGCGCACGACCCAGTTGACGGGATAGTCGTTCCCGTGGGCCTTGTACCAGGCCTCGTACTTCCGCATGTCATGCTCCCATTTTTTCGGCGTCTTATTCAAATCCGTCATGCCAAATATCGTGCGAAGCAGCTTGCTCTCCAGTACGTCGATCATCACCAATGCCATCTCATCCGGCGTGATTTTCTTTCCGCTGCCGAGCCAGGCTCCTGCAAAGACATAGGCAAAGTAGGCATTCTGCGCCATCGGATTTCCCGGGCCTAGGTCGTCCGCGCGGGAGAGCAAGCCCCTGTATTCGGCTTTCCCGCGCCGGATCGCCTGATCCGCCAACTCCTGATTGAAACGCTTCCTGATGCTCTTTTTCATCAGCGGCGCAAACACCGTCCAGTAGAGCCCAACGTATTTCATGCTCTCCTCGTTCCTTCCATCGTCATGAACCTATGCTTTCCTCAGGCCGCGATCCACGAAATCACCTGTACAACAAGTCCGATCACCAGGCAGACGGGAAGCCCGATCAGCATCCCGACGCAGGTCGACTTCACATGATACCCGTAATCATGATAGGCCGCTGTCATGTCCTCCGTGCCGGGCAAAATATACGCCTTTGAGTGGCAGAGCCAAAGAATATCAATCACGATGGCGTCATACCAGTCCACGATCAGCCACAGTCCGTAGCTTACGAGAAAGCCGTTCAGAAAGGAACGCGAACCGTTCACAAAATACACAACGGCGCCGAGGATCATTCCCAGCACGATTGCTGCGGGCCACTTCTTCTTCACCCTTTCCAGGGTGCTCGGATTCTTTTTATCCGGGATCTTGCCCAATTGAATATATCGTTCCACGATGGCAGGCGGATAGCCGTATACTCTCTCGGCTGGATCTTTTCTGACTTGCAGCAAGACCCCCAAATGAAACAGCACGCACAGCACGATAGCTTCGATCAGAAACGTTGTCATGATCCAATACCTCCCGAATCTTTTGATTTCACCGTTCCGCGTCGTTTTCCATCAGATACCAGAAATCGCAGTCCGGAAATCCCTCCGCTTCCGTATGCTCCCGGATCAGGCGCAGTCCATATCGCTCCGCCACTTTAAAATCCGAATCGCAGAACAGCGGCATCAGGTGTTCATACCCATGCTTTTTCGCAAAAGCCGCAACCGGGCAATGCATCAACGGCATACTGATCCCGTTTTTGTGGTTTTCCGGATTGACCGCGAATTTCCATGCGTTTTTCCACTGACCGCTGTCCACCCGCTTATTGGCAAAGGAGGCGTATCGCCGCAGCACCGCATAGGCCAGCCTTTGCAGCCAGGTCCCGCTGAAGGGAAATCGGATGGGTTTCTTTTTGCGAATATCTCCGCCGCCAAGCAGCATACGCCAGAGGATCTCCCGCAGAACATCCGTTTAGGCCTTCCTGTCCATTGCCTCATAAAAGGCGAATACAGACAGGCCGCCGTAATACTGTGAGCGAAGAAAATTCATCTCGCCCGGAGCGGGCGCTTCCCGGATAAAAGAGTTGTACAGCGTTTGCGTCCGCGTCAGGATCCTTTTCCTCTCAGAAGCGGAATGTGTTTTTTCCATTGCTTGCCGGATCGCAAGTCTCGTTCCCTTTGGCAGCTTCATGGTCATAGGCTGCGAAGCTCCTGTGCCATTCGCTCCGGATAAAACAGCGCCATATCCCCGTGATCCATCCCCTCAAAGCTTTTGAAAACCGTATTGGGAACAAACTTCTCCATGTATTTAAGATCCCAGTCCCTGGCTTTTCGTTCTTTTTCCGCATACCAGTAATGGATCTTTCCGGGAAAACGCAAGACTTCCTTCGGCATTTTATAGTTGTTGCAGGAATCGAAGGTGTTCCAGAGCGTCTTATACGTGCAATGCCGGAAAATATTGGCCACGTACTTCAGATCCTCCTCGCTGTATTCGGTGGAGCTGAAGGCCTTCACGATCATCTTTTCCCCGCCAAGCTTTCCCAGCGCCATCATACCGAAATCACGCAGCGCAATGAACCGGGTCAGGATCCATGGTAGCTGATAGGGCGTGATCCCGCCGTCCATGACATAATGCCGCGCTTTCAGCTTTCCGTCGGCCGCCATCCGAAGGGCAATGCTTCCGCCCATGGAGCAGCCGTAGATCGCCTTCACTTCATGAATGCCTTTTTGAAGAAGGGTATCCGCCAGCTCAGACGCGATTCTCTCCACCGAGCTGAACTCAGACCCATCCTGGAGGTCATATCCCGGGAGGACGGGGATCAGCAGGTGATAGTCCTTTTTGAGCAGCGGAATGACATTTTCAAAGTAGTCCCAGGTTACAAGCGATGGGTGGATCAGCAGGATGCATTCCCGGTTTTCCTGCCCATATTCATAGAGTCTCATGCGCGAATAGCCTCCTTCTATCGTCAAAGGAGCGAGACGATTCCGGCGATAACCGCCGCCCCCGCGATCCAGATCAGGGTCAGGATTCCCCGCTTTTTCAAAACCTGCTGCCAGGTCTGCACAAAGGGGATTTCCTCTGTTCCAGGGATCACCCAGAACCTGCTGTGCCCGACCCAGAGCCTGTCGATCACGATCCCGTCGTACCAGTTCATGACTTCGAGGAAGATGAGCGCCTGCAGATACGCCGGTCCAAAGTACTGTATGCCGTTCCAG
>JAFXMP010000235.1 GCA_017530275.1 Clostridia bacterium
AGCATCGCCATGGGCGTGATCGTCGGCATCGCGGCGCGGGGAAAATGGTTCAATCAGTTTTACGGCTTCATGAAGGCCGCTACGCTGGCCGTTTTTGTGGCGCTGGTCGTATCTGTCCCGCTGAACCTGCTGTTGGATGACGGCTATACCGGCAATATGTGGGGCAATGGCGTGATCGGTTATCTGCTGGAAAAGGACTGGCCTCCAGTCCTTTGCAGCATTTTGGGCCAGTTGGCGATCGAGTTTGCCGATAAAGTGCTTACGCTTGCCGCCGTGTATGTGGTGATCCTCATCCGGCGCTGGCGGCGCAGCCATGACCATGAAAAAAAGGTCAGGCAGGGCACCGCGGCCGCGGCCGCTTTGATCCTCTGCCTGTCTCTTGGCGTATCCCAGCCCGCCCGGGCGGAAGAAGCCGAATCTGTGGATACGAAAGATTATAATGATTACGTCCAGAGCGTTTACAGCAGCAACAACGGCCTGCCCTGCGGCGAAGCCAACGATATTGCCCAGACCAACGACGGCGTGCTGTGGATCGGCACCTATGCGGGCCTGTACCGCTACAATGGACGCGAGTTCCGCTGGGTGGATAACTTTGATTCCGTTCGGAACGTGAACTGCCTGTACGTGGACGAGGAAGGCCGTCTGTGGATCGGTACAAACGACAACGGGCTGACTATTGTGATCCGCGAAAAGGTGGTGAACGTGCTGGATCAGTCCACCGGCCTTCCGTCCAATTCCGTGCGCTGCATCATCCGTGCGTCGGACGGGTATTATTATGTGGGCACCACCGGCAGTATGCAGATGCTGGTGATGAACAACGGCCTGAAAGCTGCCAATACATTACAGGAAGTCAACTATGCCGACAGCATCACCGCCGACAGCCGCGGCAACGTGGCCGCGATTGCCTCCAGCGGCCGGCTTTTCCTGATAAACGGGGGGCAGATCCTCTGCTCCATGCGGCTGACAGACGGGCAGGAGCTGTTCAACTGCTGCGCCTTCGCGCCGGACGGCACCCTGCTGGTGGGTTCTTCCACCAATCATATTTACTATTACGATGTTTCCGACGGCGATTTTACCCTGCTGAAAGTGATGACATGTGAAGACGCCGCCAGCATCAATAACCTCAATTATATGAGCGACGGCACGCTGTTTTTATCCACCGACAGCGGCATATCTTACGTCGACGCCAATGGATATCACCGAATCAATACCAATGATTTCAACAATTCCATTGACAATATGCTGTGCGACTATCAGGGCAACCTATGGTTCACCTCCTCCCGGCTGGGCCTGCTCCGGCTGGCCAAATCCGCTTTCAAGGACGTGTACGGGACCATCGGCATGGAGCGCCGGGTCGTCAACGCCATCGTCACCTGGCAGGGAAGCTATTACATCGGCACCGACAAGGGCCTGGACGTGGTGGACAAGGCATGCCGCAGACAAATTCAAAACGATCTGACCGAGAAACTGAGCGGTAAGCGTATCCGGTGCCTGTACGTGGACGGAGAGGACCATTTGTGGGTCTGCACCTATGGCAGCGGCTTGATGGAATTCGCGCCGGACGGCCAGTTCTGGGTGTTCAATGCGGAAAACGGCAGCTTTGGCAGCCGGGCGCGCATTGTAACGGGGCTGTCAGACGGCACAATCCTGGCGGCGGGCGATACCGGCATCAGTTATATCCGGGATCATGAAATCCAGAAGACGATCCGAAATGAGGACGGCTTGATCAATTCCATGATCCTGACCATCACGGAACGCAGCGACGGCACTATCCTGGCCGGGACGGATGGCGACGGCATGGCCGTGCTGAAAGACGGCGAAGTGGTCGATATGCTTACCCGGGAGGACGGTCTCAGCAGCGGCGTGATCCTGCGCACGATCAAAGACCCCAAATCCGAAGGCGTGTTTATCGTCACCAGCAACAGCCTGTGCTATCTCGATCCTGACGGTTCTGTCCGTGTGCTGGAAAAATTTCCTTACTTCAACAACTACGATATCTGGGTCAAGGACGAAGATACGCTCTTTGTCATGTCCAGCGCCGGCATTTATGTGGTGGAACGGGACGAACTGGTGGCGGACAGCGATATGGCCTGGGAACTGCTGGACGCCCGCCGGGGCTTAGGCACTTCCCTGACCGCCAACTCCTGGAATTATTATAATGGAAACGGCGAACTGTTCCTGCCCTGCGATACGGGCGTATACATCATCGATGTGGAGAAATACAACAGCGACGTGCGTTCTTACCGCATGCAGCTGGCGTCCGTCAAGCTGGACGGCGCGGTGCAGCCCATTGTCCGCGCAGGAGCGATCACGGTGGGCCAGGGCGTCAGCCGCGTGGAGCTGGGCCCGGAGATTCTGAACTATACCATTCAGGACCCCAACGCAGGCTATTATCTGGAAGGGTATGACACCCAATGGACTATCGTGCCGCAAAGCAGCCTGACCAACATCATTTACACCAATCTGCCCGCGGGCGATTACACCTTCCATCTGGCGGTTTTCGACAGCGCGGGCGAGCGCGTGCTGGAGGAACGCAAGTTTGAACTCATCAAAGAGGGCGAAATCTACGAGCAGCCCGGCTTTGCCATGTACATGCTGGTGCTTCTGTCTCTGTTCATCATCTGGTCCACCTGGCTTGTGGTACAGCGTCAGCTGAACAAACAGCAAATCAAATTGAACATGGCGAACGAAACGGTCATGGCCATCGCCAACGCGGTCGACGCCAAGGACGTGCGCACCCATCAGCATTCCATGCGGGTAGCGGAGTACGCGGTGCTGATCGCGCAGGAAATGAACTGCTTCAAGTGGTGGCAGCGCCGCAAAATGCTCTCCAGCCTTCGAAAGGCGGCCCAGATGCACGACATCGGCAAAATCGGTATCAAGGACAGCGTGCTGAACAAGGTGGGGCGGCTGACGGATGAAGAATACGCGGAAATGAAATCTCACGTGACGCGCGGCGCTGAAATCCTGAAAGATTTTACCTTGGTGGAACATGTGGAGGAGGGCGCGCGCTATCATCACGAGCGCTACGATGGGCGCGGCTATCCGGACGGATTAAAGGGCAATGAAATCCCCCTCTTTGCCCGTATCATCGGCGTGGCTGACGCATTCGACGCCATGACCTCCAACCGCGTATACCGCAATCATATGGACACGGATTACGTGATGACCGAAATGATCCGCGGCAGAGGCACCCAGTTTGACCCCGAAGCCCTGGACGCTTTCAAGCGCCTGGTGGATAAAAAGGTGATCGATCTGGATAAGATCTACGCTCAGAAACGTGCTGAAATCCAGAACGCGGACCAGAAAGTCCATGCTGAACTGAAGCGCCGCGTGGAGGAAGATAAGCAGATTCAGGCCGCGGAGATAAAAAATGAAGAAAAAACCTCCCCCACGGATGAGAAAGGAGCGTAAGCAATGAAGCGTGTTTATATCGCCACTGCGCTGACTTGTCTGGTCATCATGGCAGCCATCATCGGCTGTTTTCAGCTTTTTAATATGTCCGGCGGACGTGACGGCCTGAAAATCGGCTTCGTATACGACAATGACGAATGCACGCCTTATACCTATAACTTTTCCCTGGCAAAGGATGCCGTGGAAAAGAAGTACGGCGAGCGTGTGGAGATCCTGACATGCAGCAATGTATTGGATGACAAAATGGAAGAACCCATCCGGGAACTTGCTGCGAAAGGCTGCGATATAATTTTCTTCAATGGCTACAGCGAGCTGGTGAGGGAACTTGCCCCGGAATACCCCAATATTCAGTTCTGCCAAACGTCCTACATGGACATGAGCAGCCAGACCGTGCCCGCCAATTATCACACCTTTAAGGGCGAAGCCTATCAGTGCCGATACGTGAGCGGCATCGCGGCGGGCATGAAAATCCGGCAGATGATCGATGAGGGCATCCTGACAGAGGAGCAGGCGATGGTGGGCTTTGTGGCGGCGTTTCCCACTTCCGAGGTCATTTCCGGTTACACCGCCTTCCTGCTTGGCGTGCGCTCCGTGGTGCCTCAGGCTGTGATGCGCGTCTGTTACACCCAGACCTGGAGCAGCTATGCCCAGGAGAAAAGTGCGGCACAGCAGCTGATTGCCAAGGGCTGCGTGATCATTTCCCAGCATACGGATACCATCGGCCCGGCCATCGCCTGTGAGGAGGCGTCGCAGACCCGAAGCGTCTATTTCGTGGGTTACAATCAGAGTATGTCCGAGGTGGCTCCCGGCACGTCCCTGATCACCGCGCGGATCTGCTGGGAGCCGTACGTGCTGGCAGCTGTGGATGCAATCATGAAGGACAAGCAGATTGAAAAAGTGGTTGCCGGACGCATCCATGGGACGGACGTATCCGCCGGCTTTGAAAAGGGATGGGTGGAGATGACCGATTTGAACCGGCAAGTAGCCGCTCCCGGTACCCAGGAGGCCATGGACGCCGCCATTGAGCAGTTCAAGCGCGGGAAGGGTGATTTTGTTTTCAAGGGCGATTACGCGGGCGTAAATCCTGATGATCCAAACGATACCATAGACCTGCGTAATGGTTTTGCGGAGAATGAGACGACGTCTTTCCCGACGTTCCATTACATCCTGAAAGATGTTATTATCATCGAAATTTGATCAGATCCAGAGCTGGTCTCGCTTTCGCTTTCGCCAGCGCATCCTGAATCTTTCATTCGCTGATCGGGCAGTTATCTTTCTATATGAAAAAAGCCAGTCCGTTTTTCAGAACTGACTTTTTCACTGGCCTTATGTTTCAAGGCTTTTGCTTGGCAGGGGAAGAAGGATTCGAACCCTCAACAAAGGTTTTGGAGACCCACGTGTTACCATTACACCATTCCCCTCCGCAACGGACATATTATAGCGCACAAGAGGTATCTTGTCAATATTTTTTTCCGAATCATTTTCAAATTTCCGGATCATTTTCGCCCATTTTCACCCAGATTTACGCAAATATTTGAATATTTTTGAATAAGGAGGGATTCCCGTGTTTCGATGCGGCGACGATATGGTAGATTTGAAAACATATCCTTACCATATCAGAGACGTACACATCAGCGACCCGTTTATCCTGGCGGATCCGGTCAGCCACCGGTATTATACCTACGTACAGTTTGTGGATTCCAGGCGCTTCCCGGATGTGCCCGCCGGCCCCGGACATTTTTACGCGCTGGAAAGCCTCGATCTGATTCATTGGACGAAGCCCCAGGTGTGCTTTGAAAAAGGCGGTTATTGGGCAGATCGGGATTACTGGGCCCCAGAATGCCACATTTGGCGGGAGAAGTATTACTTGATCAGCTCGTTCCGGGCGGAAGGAACCTATCGCGGCTGTCAATGCCTGGTATCGGACAGCCCGAAAGGGCCCTTCCAGCCCATTCGGAATGAACCGATCACGCCGGAAGGCTGGCATTGCCTGGACGGTACGCTCTATGTGGACCGGAAAGGAGCGCCTTGGCTGGTATTCTGCCACGAATGG
>JAFXMP010000236.1 GCA_017530275.1 Clostridia bacterium
AGCACGGCGGCGGAGCAGGCGATGCCCTTGCCGCCCTTGAAGTCAAAGAGAACAGGCCAATTGTGGCCCAGCACCACGCACAGCCCGGCCAGCATACCGCCGTTGATACCCGCGACGGCCTTGCCGATCATGACGGCAATGAACGCTTTGAGAAAATCGCCTAAGAAGGTGAGTGCCCCGCCCTTGACGCCCAGCACCCGCAGAGCGTTGCTGGCCCCGATGTTGTGGCTGCCCTCCTCGCGCAGATTATGGCCGGAATTTCTGGAAACGATGATGCCGGTGGATATGCTGCCCAGCAGATAAGCGTTCACAGCGCATAGAATGTATTTAAAAATCATGGATGGGCTTCCTCCTTCTTTTTCTCCCGCAGCACGAAACGGATGGGCGTTCCCTCAAAGCCGAAGGCTTTGCGCAGGCAGTTTTCCAGATACCGCTGGTAGGAAAAATGCATCAGTTCTTCCGCGTTGATGAACAGGGAGAAGGTGGGCGGGCACGTGCCGGACTGGGTGCCGTAATAGATTTTCAGCTTCCTGCCGCCCATCATGGGGGGCTGCAGGGCGATCTGGGCGTCGCCCAGCACGTCGTTAAGGGCCCCGGTGCCGACCCTTCGGCTGGCCTGTTCCCACACCTTGTTGACTTCCGGCAGCACGTTCTGGGCCCGCTGGCCGGTCAGGGCGGAAATGAACAGCACGGGGGCGTAATCCATGAATTTCAGGTCTTCGATCACCTGCTTTTTGAACTTTTCCAGGGTGCCCGTTTCCTTTTCCAGGGCGTCCCACTTGTTCACGATCACCACGGCGGCCTTGCCTTCCTCGTGGATCATGCCTGCGATGCGGGCGTCCTGCTCGGTCACGCCCTCTTGGGCGTCGATCAGCAGCAGGGCCACGTCACACCGGCGGATGGCCCCAATGGAGCGTAGCACGCTGTACCGCTCCAAGGATTCGTCCTCAATGGCCCGCTTGCGGCGGATGCCGGCGGTGTCGATGATGTTGTACCACGTACCGTCTGGGCCTTCAAACTGGGTATCGATGGCGTCCCGGGTGGTGCCGGGAATATCGGAGACCATGGTGCGCTCCTGGCCCAGCAGGCGGTTGGTCAGGCTGGATTTGCCTACGTTGGGGCGGCCCACCACGGCTAATTGGATCACGTGGGCTTCTTCCTCGTCCTCCCCTTCTTCGGCGGGCGGCAAGCGCTTCACGATCTCGTCCAGCAGGTCGCCCAGGCCTAACATGTTGGTGCTGGAAATGCCCAGTGGATCCCCTAAGCCCAGGGCGTAAAACTCATACTGAACATCGTTGAGCCCGGCGTGATCCAATTTATTGACCACCAGGATCACGGGCTTATGCGTTTTGCGCAGCATGGTGGCCACTTCTTCGTCGTCCGGGGTCAGGCCCGCCCGGGCGTCGGTGAAAAAGCAGATCACGTCCGCCATATCCATGGCGATTTCAGCCTGGCGGCGCATCTGGGAAAGCAGCACGTCCTCGCTGCGGGGATCGATGCCGCCGGTGTCGATCAGGGTGAACTTACGGCCCGTCCATTCCACGTCGGCATAGATGCGGTCCCGGGTCACGCCGGGAATATCCTCCACGATGGCGATGCGGTGGCCGGAAATCTTATTAAAAAAAGTGGATTTCCCCACATTGGGCCGCCCCACGATGGCGACCAGAGGCTTGGCGGAAGGCATTATTGCACCCCTCCTTTATCATCTGAAAAATCTCGTCCCAAGAGCGCCCGGAACAGGTCCGCCCCGGTATTGGGCACTACGGTCAGGCGAGGCTTTAGGGCCTGCCGCACCTGTTCCAAGGGCACATTATCCAGGAATAAATCTCCTTCTGCCCGCAGCGTATTGCCACAAAGCAGGATCTCGTCCTCATCCGCGTCCTTCAGTTGTTCCATCAGGTCGCCGCCGGTGATCAGGCCGGTGACGGTGATGGTCTCCCCAAAAAAGGTATTGCGGATGGGCTGCACGGCCACCTGAACGCCCTGGGGCCCGTAATCCCGGACCCACTTCTTCATGACCGGGGCGATGGACGAGCCGCAGGGGATGCGCACCCGGCGCGGCACGGCGGGCAGCGTGTTTTCCAGGGCCGCGGCGCACAGCGAATCCTCGAACTTGCGAAGCAGTCCCACGCCGTTTTCCAGCTGCGGATAGCCCTCGTATTCCTCCTCGGGCGGCAGGGGTTCCCCGGCGATCAAATACATTTCGTCGGCGGGGAATACGAAGCGGGTGCCCGTTTCCTTCAGCATCTTTGCCTGAAACGCCCGGGCGATTTCCATAACGGCCCGAGCCTTTTCCCGGTCAAAAGGGGTAACGGGGGCAAGCCCTTCCCGGAATTTGGTCAAACCTACCGGCACCAGGGCCGCCGACTGGGCGGCGGGCCACAGGGCGCTCAGGTCGGTCAGGGTCTTTTTCAGGGCGTCCCCGTCGTTATAGCCGGGGCACAGCACGATCTGGCAGTGAAAATGCAGCCCGGCGTCGGCCAGAGCGTGCAGGCGATCCATGATCAGGCGGGCATTGGGGTTCTTCATCATCCGCGCCCGCACTTCCGGGTCGGTGCTGTGCACGGAAATATAAAGCGGACTGGCCTTCCTTTTCAGGATGCGCTGAAATTCCTTTTCGTCCACGTTGGTAAGCGTGATGTAATTGCCCATGATCAGGGACAGCCGCCAGTCATCGTCCTTCACGTACAGGGTTTCCCGCATGCCGGGGGGCATTTGGTCGATAAAGCAGAAAATGCATTTATTCTTGCAGGGGTAGGGGCGGCAGGCCAGGGTATCGGCCATGCGCAGGCCCAGAGGGGCGTCCTTGGCCTTGATGACGCGCACGTTTTCTTCCGTTCCGTCCGCCCGTTTAACCAGAATGTCCAGCTTCTGCCGGTTGGTGAGCGCCTGATAGTCGATTTCGTCCAAAATGGGTTCGCCGTTGATGGAAATGATGCTGTCCCCGGCCCTGAGGCCCCGCCGCCAGGCGATCCCATGGGGCTGCGCCGCTTCGATCAAGTGCGTCATGGCCTTCCCCTCCTTTCCCTCCGGAATACTTTATTATCCTGCATCCCGCGTAAAATGTCAAGTTTTACAGGGCGTACCGTTCCCAAAGCGCGGTTTTTCCCAGCCTGACGGCGTGATCATAACCCAGGGAACGAAGCAGCGCCTCCGCTTCGTCAAAAGCGCAGTCCAGGTACAGCATATTGTGGCAGTCGGAATTGACCATCGCTTCGCCGCCCCATTCCTTCCACGCTTTCAGCAGGAAGGGCGCGGGATAGGGCGTGGTGAGATACCCCCGGGCGATGGCCCCGGTGTTGACCTCCAGCAGGGCCCCGGTTTCCGCCATGGGGCGCAGGGCGTCCAGGGCCATCTGCCGGTATGCCGTGCTTTCCTCGTCGTACAGACGAAGTGCCGCGTTGTTTTTTCGTATCAGGTCAAAATGGGCGATGACGGGAGGCCGGAAAGAAACGACATAATCCCGCATCATGGAAAAATACCGCCGGGCCATTTCCAGGCCGTCGCCGCCGCAGACGGTATCCACATAGCGCTTCAAATCCTCCGGCGCTCCGTCGATGGCCGTGTATTCCCCGTCCGGCCTTTGAAAATAATGCACGGCGGCCAGGTAATAATCATACCCCTCGGGAGAAACGCAAGCATACAGATCCCGTTCGATGCCCAAATAGATGGGCATACGGCCTTCATATTCCTGTTGCAAGGCGCGGATCAGGGCCTTATATTCTTCTTCCCTTTGCGGATCGATGCAGCAGGGGGGATCAAAATGCTGGGGCGCGTGGGAGGAAAAGCCCAGGGATACGAAGCCCTTTTCATAAGCCGCACGGGCCATGTCCGGGGCGGGGGTTTTTCCGTCGCAGAAGGTTGTATGCACATGGGCGGAGGACAAGGTCAGGCTCATTGGATCACCTCCCCAAGAATCTCCATAGCCGATTGCTCGCATAGGGCATTGCAGGCCAGTATGCCGCTGGCCCCGTCATAGTACGGCGCGTCATGCCCCAGGGAAAGGAACACACCCCCGGCCTCAGTCACCAGCAGCGAACCTGCCGCCACGTCCCAGGGACGCAGCCGCAGCTCAAAAAAGATATCGGACCGGCCGCAGGCCACGTCGCACAGGTCGATGGCGGCGGAACCGCTGCGCCGCAGGTCTCCCCCGCGCAGCAGAAATTGGGTGGCGGCGGCCATGGTGCGCTTTGCCAGCTCAGCGTCATAGGGCGAGGTGCCGATGGACACCATAGCCTGATCAAAGGGTGTTTTGGAAACGGTGATTTTTCGCCCATTTAAGAACGCGCCCTTCCCCTTTTCGGCGATGAACATTTCATCAGCGTAAGGGTTATACACCACGCCCAGCAGCGGCTGTCTGTCTTTTAGCAGGCCGATGGACACGGCGGAGACGTTCCGGTGGCGCATGAAGTTCAGCGTGCCGTCAATGGGGTCCACCACAAAGGTCGGCGCGTTCGTCAGCGGGTCGTTTTCCTGCTCCTCGGCAAAAAAGCGGCTGCCCGGCAGCAGGGAGAGCAATTCCTTCTGCAAGAATTGCTGCACCGCAACGTCCGTATCGGTGACGTAATTGAAATGTCCTTCCTTTTGATGAATAGCCGCATCCCGGAATTCCAGCATCATGCGTCCTGCTTCCCGGGCGGCGGAAGCGATCTTGCTGAGCATCAGAATGTTCTCCTTGCACATCATTGGAAAAAGTAAAGGATTGTTTCCTTTCTTTATAAATTCTACCATGAAACGCCCGTTTTTTCAATCACTGAACGTGCACACGCTGCACTGATATGACCCGGGAGGAATGAAAAAAAGCGCAAATTCTCAAAGCAAATGCAAAAATCATGCGCTTGCTTATGTACTCATTTTGCATTTCTATCTGATCCTCCTTTCTAAGCCTTGGTACTGCAAACCAAAATTCTACCGGCTATCTCTTTACTTATGACAGGATTTGGGGTATAATAGCTATGGTTCCCCAAATAAAAGAATTAAGGAGATAAAGATCATGAAAAAGATTCTGGCGCTGGTTCTGGCCGTGCTGATGCTGACTCTTTCAGCCTGCGCGGTGGCTGAGGAAGCCAAAGTAATGACCCACGAAGAATACATCGCTGCCGAACTGGACAGCGAAGTGACCATCGAAGCCTATGTGCAGGGCAAGCAGAGCTGGTGGAACGATAAGGCCACCATCTATCTGCAGGCAGAAGACGGCGCGTATTTCCTGTACGAGCTGCCCATTTCCCAGGAAGATTACGAAAAGCTGGTGCCCGGCACCAAGATCCGCGTGACCGGCTATAAGTCCGCGTGGTCCGGTGAAGTGGAAATCATTGACGCCACCTTTGAAATCCTGGAAGCCGAACCCTGGATCGCCGAAGCGGAAGACATCACCGCCCTGCTGCCCAGCGAAGACCTGATCCTGCATCAGAACGAGCTGGTGGCTGTGAAGGGCGTCACCGTGGAAGCTTATGACGAATCTGGCGCGGCTTTCAAGTACAAGAACGAAGTGGACAAAACAGACGACCTGTACTTCAAGGTTTCCAAGGACGGTCAGACCTATGAATTCTGCGTGGAATTCTATCTCTGCGGCAAGGATACCGAAGTGTATCAGGCTGTGGAAGCCCTGAACGTGGGGGACGTGATCGATCTGGAAGGCTTCCTGTACTGGTACAACGGCGCCAACCTGCAAGCCACCAAGCTGACCAAGGCTGAATAATCCGTTTTCCGTTAGCAAAAGCCCCGGCGCCGCCGGGGCTTTTGCTATGATGGGTTACACCTGTCATCCGTTTTCTTTAAGGCGGATTTCTGCTCCCGTTCTTTTTTTCGCTGCCAGGCTTTGTGGATCACATAATAGGCTTCAAAAGGACCTACAACGGCGGATGCGATGATCAAGATCCAGAACCAGGGCATAACGTTCCTTCCTTCCGTTTTTCTCTTTTTCCTGCTTGTTTGACGAGGTAATCGCGTGCGAAACTTCGCTGGATCCTAATTTGCTGCACGGATATTTCTGTGCGGAAAATGGAGAAACGCAGCCAGCCTTTATTTTTTCGCCAGATTCAGCGCTGTCAATATTCGATCCGGGTTTGTCAAAGGCTGAACGTAGCCTTCCAGCATTTTCGCTTTGGCGGCCAGATCGCGGGATTTGGGATTAATATAAATACCGCATTTTTCCCTGCCGTTTCTGGCTTCCTGGATCAGATTCAGCGCGGCAGAATTGCCGTCGAAAGCCAGCAGAAGGGAAGGTGTTTTTTGGAAGATTTCATAAGCGAAGCTCTTATACAGTCCCATGCCTGAGCTTTCAATGGATATGAGGATACCGAGCTTTGCGCTTTCCAGTTTTGTTTTTTCCGAGCGGGTGATCTGATTGGGCACGATAGCAAAAACGGCGAAACGCTCCATGGCGCGGCGCACGAGGTACCCTTCCTGGCCGGACAGCGTGTGCCCCACCACAAAACAAACTTTTTTCGGATCCGCGCATTGTATCAGAGCGTCAATATAGGCGCGGTCCTCATCCCTGATCACGGTGCGGCGTCCGCTGCTGTTGAAGCTGCCGCCCGCAACGACAATAGGGAACAATCCTTCCGGCAGAGGCGAAAGCTGCGCCGACAGTTCTTTTTCAGGACTGATCCGGCCGGGAGCTTCCCAAAGAGTTTTAGACGTGTGCGCGGCTTTTTCCAGCCTGCGGCTGTAATAGAGAGCCACGTCTCCCCCGGGGCAGTTCCTGCGGAATGCAAGCATCTTATCCTCAAACACACGCCTGCTTTTCGCCAAGATTTCATCTTCCGCCCGACGCATGCTGCACAGTTCCTCATGGGTCAGATTCAGCAGCTTCTCCAGGCTCAGTTCTTCATCTATGGAGTTGGTGCCGTACAGCGCGCCGCCATCCGTGCCCTGCACGCAGCGCACCCCCGCCTGCAAGTACTGCCGCAGCGGGTGCTTATCCAGGCTGCTCAAATTATTCAACCTCACATTGGAGGTGATCTGGAATTCCAGGGTTACGCCGTATTTCCGCATATCCTCCAGCAGCTTTTTGCCCTTGTGGCTGTTCAGATCACAAGTATACAAGCCGTGGCCCAACCGGATGGGCGGCACACCCATCCCATCCTTCAGCGACTCCGCCACACAATGGATACTGTTCGCCACGTTGTTCCTGAGCCCGTCGTTTTCCCCGGCGTGAATGCGGATCACAAAGCCGAGATGCTCGCCCGCGATGGCGGTCAGTTCTCTGATCACGCCCCGCAATTCCATGATATCGTTGATTTCCTCGCCGATGATATCGCTGCCAGCGATGTAGGGATCCCCGGCGATCACGCGCAGGCAGCGCAGGTTTTCTACCAAATAATCATTGGGCGTTACCCGATCCCGTACGATGGTCAGGGGAATGCGGCGGATACCGGTCAAAAAACGAAGCAGCACGCCGGTTTCACGCGTTACGGCGGGCATGATTTCATGGATTTGCCGAAGCTTTTCAGGAAACTCCGCTTTGTTCAAAAGCGAAGTATCGCTGATTTCCGCGTATTCAATGCCTCTTTTCTGATATTCCCGGGCGATCCATAGCAGCAGGTCCTGGTACAGGGTATTGCTCCGGTAGCGGCTGTCTTCCCTGTCCCGGCGCATTTTTTCCGCGTAAGCGTATACTTCGCGGTCCGGTATGCCTTCGATATTGATGCCGGAAAAGTGATGCAGGTCCGGCACGCCTTTGGTAAACACGTATCTGTACAGATAAACCTTTTCCAGATCGGCGAATACCGCCTGTCCATCCTTGGGTATGGTGAGGGAATTACGAATTCTTTCAATATTGGAAGCAGCGTTTTGCAGATTGCCCAGAATCAGGTCGGCAAAATTGATGAAAGTAAAATCGTCTATGCGGCGTTCCCGATGACGGCCAGTAAGCGTTCCCAGATCCAGTTTCTTCTCGGTTTCTATCCGTTCTGCTTCCAGGTATGCCCTCTGCGATTCCGTACACAAAAGCCCCATTTTTTTAATATAGTAATACGGATACCGGATCTGGTGAACGATCCCCAAAGCAATCAGCGCGTCCGGGGGCAGGTTGCCGTTCATGTGGGTATGCAGGTCCGTGCGAAATTTGCAGTCGCCTCGGATATAGGTTTTCACGATGGTTTTTTCTATGCCTAAGCGGTAATCCTTGGTCTGGCTCATGAGCGTTTTGGAAATGGCGGGAATGGAAGCCTTCAGCTCCACCCGCCCGTCCGGAAAGATATTGGCGATTTTGGTGTTCCCCAAACGCAGGATATACATTTTCCGGTTATCCCCGTCAAAATAGCAGGGGATTTCGCCCCGGATCACCTTGAGGCCGTTTTCGTCCTCCGTGGTTTTCAGGGCGCAAAGCCGGGCCAAATTGGTAATCAGGTTTCCGGTGTGATGGTTGGGCGTGCGGATCACATGAAAAAGCCGATCCCCTTCCATGTACAGGTCCACCGCGATATCCTTTTCCCGATCCAGATAAAATTGCTGAAAAAAGATCATCCTGCCCATCCTTTCCCCCGCGCCAGGTTCATCCCGCTTATAGTTTTTCCGTCACGCACTCATTTTTGATTCTGCTTGCTCACCTTCCGGCTTACAAAAAGATAAACGGCAAAGATCGCCGCCGCGAACGCGGCTCCGATTGGATAGCTGACGTCCGCGCCGAGCTGGAAGCACTCGGCCGCCATGAGGTTGTAGGTCGTTCCGACCCTATGCGGAAAACCGTCAGATAATAATCTGCGCATCCCAAAAACTATGTATATTATGTCATATACGGGTCAAAAATGTCAAGTAAAACACAAGCGCTAAGCACTCTTTGTTTTTACTTTTTGCTGCATCACCACAATGCCCGTCACAAACAGCACCGTGCCAGTGATGATCCAAACGCTGACCGATTCATGGAAAAACAGGATGCCCCATGCCAGGGCGAAAAACACCATTGTGCTCTGGAGAAGCGCGACCATACGGAAGGGAACCAGGGGAATAGCCTTGGCATTTAGGTAAAACCCGATTCCGGTGACAAATCCGAACCAGATCACGGCGGCGATACAGGTAAGGTCCGGCGGGGACGTGGGCAGGATATTTCCCTGCGCAGCGGGAAACAGAAACGCCAGCGCCGCCGCCAAGGCAAACATGAACAGATTGCTGTCCAGAATATCAAAATCGGAGGATATTTTTTTCTGGGTGAATACGAACAGCCCCGCGCAGAACCCTGAAAAGATATACAGCAGCGTCAGGATCATCTGTTCCCCGAGCAGCGATTCCAAAGGCAGGCCGTTCCAGGAAATGAGCAGGATACCGGATATGCAGCACGCGACGCCCGCCCATTGAACGGCGCTCATCGTTTCATGCAGCACCACGGCTCCCAGGATGGTCAAAAGGATCATCTGGGCGGGCTGGGTGAGGATATTGCCAAAGGATACGCCTACGGAAAGAGCGATGTTTTCCATGATATAGGCCGCAAGCTTGGCGCATGCTCCAAAGACCAGCCATTTCCAATGCTTTTTCAGTTTCAGCCAAAAATCCGCCCGCAGCCGCCTGCGCTTCACAATCATGAGGCCGATCAGCCAGAATACCGCCACAAAAAAACGCAGGAACGTGATCATGAAGGGCGAAAAATAAGGCCGGATCAGCTTGACGGACGTGCCGCCGAAGCTGAAAAACAGTGCGACCATGATAAGGTATAGATAACCCACCGGATGTTTCATCCTTCCATATAAATGTGTCGGGCTGCTTACCGCCCGTTCAGTATGGATGCTTCTTTCCGCAGTTCCCGATACAGGCGTTCACAGGTCCAGGACCGGTTCGCAGGCGTAAGCATCGCCGTCAGGGGCATATTCATGCCGTTTTTTCGCACGTTCATATAAAGGTCATCCAACAGGTCGCCTCCGAAAAACGCGGCAACAATCATTTCCCCATCAATTTGCGGTTTCCCGCCGCTTAAGCGGCAAGGCTTCAGCCCGAACAGCGCTTCCAGCCGCTGGCCCCATTGATCTTCCTTGACTTCCCTGACGGCGATCCCCAGCGAACCGGCGATCAGGGATATTCGCATGAGCCTGCTGGGCTCCATATGCACGCACAGTATCTGCGGCTTCCTCAAAACTGCATCCCTCCGTTTCCAGCCTCTACTATACATCAAAAACCTAAGCGCAAGCAAGTGTTTGTTTTCAATTTTTCTTATCCTCTTGGGGCTAATCTAAGGGCCAGGCGTTTCCGATTTGCTGTTCCCGTTCGAGTGTTCCGCCCAAGCGACGGTATGGCTTTGAACGCGGCTCTATAATAAGAAAGCCGCGCCGGATTGAAACCTGGGCCTTGACAAGGCTGATATAATAGGAAGTGCGGCAGATTATCCATCATTTTCCGTTCTGCCCCGCAAAGGAGTGTATGAATATGGTAAAGATCAACATCATTTCCGGTTTTCTCGGCGCAGGCAAAACCACGCTGATCAAAAAGCTGCTGGGCGGCTCCATCGCCAAGGAAAAGGTCATTTTGCTGGAAAACGAGTACGGCGAAATAGGCATTGATGGCGGGTTCATGAAGGATTCCGGCATTACGGTCACAGAACTGAACTCTGGCTGCATCTGCTGCACCCTGGCGGGCGATTTCCAAAAATCCATCGACGAACTGATCGACACCTACCATCCCGACCGCATTTTGGTGGAACCCACGGGCGTTGGCAAACTGAGCGAAATCATTGCCGCCGTGGAAAAGGCCAAAACGCGTCACAGCGATTTGATGATCGCAGGCTGCGCCACCGTGGTGGATGCGGGCAAGTGCCGCATGTACCTAAAGAACTTCGGCGAATTTTTCATCGATCAGGTGAAGTCCGCCGCCACCATCATTTTCAGCCGCACCCAGCTGTTGCCCGCCGAGCGCGTGGAAAAGAGCCGCGCCCTGATCGAGGAGCAGCATCCTGACGCCCGCATCATCACCACCCCCTGGGACGATCTGGACGCGGACACCGTGCTGGAAGTGATCGAAAGCGGGAAGCCCATTGAGATTCATGTGGACTTCGACGACGATGATGATGACGAGCATGAACACGAGCATCATCATGACCACGATGAAGACGAACACGAGCATCATCACCATCACGATCATGACGAAGATGAGGATGAACACGAACATCATCATCACGATCATGACGAGGATGAGGATGAACACGAACACCATCATCATGACCATGAACACGATCACGGTCACGAGCACCATCACCACCATCATCATAAGCCCGGCGAGCACGATGCGGACGAAGTGTTTGAAAACGTAGGCGTGGAAACGGCCCGGCGCTTTACCCAGGATGAGATCCGCAGCATGACGGACGCGCTTTCCGATCAGGAGGAATACGGCCTGATCCTGCGCGCCAAGGGCATCCTGCAAACGCCGGAAGGGGCTTGGTTCCAGTTCGACTATGTACCCGGTGAATTGCAGCTGCGGGACTGCACCCCCGATTACGCTGGCCGTCTGGTGGTGATCGGCACTCATATCGACGAAAAAGCGCTGCGCACTCTTTTCAAACTGTAAGGGAAATTGAATAGACATGAAAACGACACAGAAAATTGTAGGGGTCTACGTCGTTACGGGCTTCATTGAGAGCGGCAAAACAACGCTCATTCATTCCATGCTCAAGGACAAGGGCTTTTCCCGTGGAGAAAAAACCTTGATCATCAGCTGCGAAGAAGGCATCGAGGAATACGATGAAGCACTGCTGAAAGAGAACAACTGCACTCTGGTCGCCTTGGACGACAAGGATCAGTGGAATGAAGAAAACCTGCGCCGCATCGACGCCCAGGTACAGCCCGAGCGCGTGATCATCGAATACAACAACATGTGGACCATCGACCATATGGGCAGCACTGAAATGCCCGCCCTGTGGCGGGTGGTGCAGGTGATCACCATGGTGGACGCCACCACCTTTGAAAACTACATGGCCAACGTGCGCACCATTCTCACCGATCCTTTGAAGGAAGCGGACCTGGTACTGTTCAACCGGTGCACAGAGGATATGCCCAAATCCCAATGGCGGCGCTCCATCCGTGCGCTGAACCAGAACACCACCATCCTGTTTGAAAACAACGACGGAAGCTCGGAGGATGGCATCGCCGATGAAGATTTGCCCTATGATATGAAGGCGGACATCATCGATATCAGCGACGACCAGTTGGGCATCTTCTACATTGATTCCCTGGATCATCCCGAGCGCTACGACGGGAAAACCGTGCGGTTTGTGGGCCAGCCTTTCCCGGAGAACTCCATACCTCAGGGCTACTATTACTTCGGCCGCTTGGCCATGACCTGCTGCGCCAACGATATCCAGCAAATGGGCTGGGTCACCCAGGGCAATTTGAAGCCCACCACCCGGCATTTTTACCGCCTGACCGCCAAGTGTGAAAAGCGCACCGGCGGCGACGGGCGGGAGATCGTCACATTCAGGGAGGTGGCGGCGGAGCCTGCCGCGCGGCCCAAGGAAAAGTACATTACCTTTAACTGATGCTCATTCAGCCCTTTGCCGACCTGTTTCATGCCTGCAAAGGGCTTTCATCATTTTCTGCAAGGAGGTTGGTTTATGCCTTTCTCTACCTATCTGGACGGAAAACGGGCGGAATGCCGGGCGCTGGCCGCGGCGCTGGGACGGCGCTTTCCCTATGTGAGCGTGCTGGGAACGGACGTGCGCTCTACGGCGATCCGGGCGGACAAAAAAAGCTCCAGCGTGCAGGACGGCCGGGGCGAATGCGGCTTCGTGGTGAAAATGCACGACGGGCGCGCCTTCTTTGAATACTCTATGGACGATCTGTCCGGCGATATGAACGCCCTGGCGGAAAAAATCGAAACCGCCGTGGAACTGGACCCGGCCCTGCGCGCCCGCATGATCGAAGCGCCCTTACCCCAGGATGAACCACTGAAAAAGGATTTCCTGCGGGAAACGGACTTTGCGGATTACGATGAAGAAACCCTGCTGAACGCCTGCAAGGCGCTGAGCCAGGAACTGCTGGAAAAAGACGAACATGTGCTGAACGCTTTCGCCATGATCCAGCCCTTCACGGTGTCCAAGCTGTTCATCACCAAAAATCGGGAACTGAGCCAGCATTACGGCTGGGCCAACGGCGCGCTGATGGTGGTGTACGGCGGGGAAAAGATGGCCCAGGCCCGACACGTGGAGGGCTCGGACAAATTGAAAGAAATCATCGCGGGCATGAAAGCCCATACCGACGGCGTGATTCAGCTGGCGGAACACCTGACCCACGCCCAAGCCATCGAGCCCGGCGTGTACGACGTGATCACCGACAGCTCCATTACTGGCCTGATTGCCCATGAAGCCTTCGGCCACGGCGTGGAAATGGATCAGTTCGTGAAGGACCGGGCCATGGCCAAGCACTGCATGGGTGAGTATGTGGCCTCCCCTATCACCAACATGCATGACGGCGCGGCGGCCACCCATTCCGTGGCGTCCTACTTCTTCGACGATGACGGCGTGCTGGCCCATGATACCCAGATCATCAAGGACGGCATTCTGGTGGCCGGTCTGTCCGATTTGGCTTCCGCGTCCCAGCTTGCCACCGATCCCACCGGCAACGGCCGCCGGGATTCCTTTAAGCGCAAGGCTTACGCACGCATGACCAACACCTTCTTTGAGCCGGGCAAGGATAAGCTGGAGGATATGATCGCCTCCATCCAGCACGGCTACATGCTGTTTGAAACCAACAACGGCATGGAGGACCCCAAAAACTGGCAGATTCAGTGCACCGCCGAATACGGCATCGAGATCGTGGACGGCAAGCTGACGGATCATTACGTCTCCCCCGTGGTCATGAGCGGTTCCGTGCCCGAGCTGCTCAAATCCATTTCCATGGTCAGCGACCAGTTCAAGGTGATCGGCGCGGGCATGTGCGGCAAGGGCTACAAAGAATGGGTGCGCGTTTCCGACGGCGGCCCCAACCTGAAAGCGAGGGTGAAGTTAGGATGAGCGCGATTCAGCGTTTATTGGAACAAAATGGGAATGTAAGCGGCTGGCGCATCAATGAAAAGGCCACCAAATCCTATGAACTGTTTTTCGTGCATCAGAAGCTGGAAACAGTCCGGGCGACGGACACCCTTTCCACCAACGTGACCCTTTATGTGGATCACGACGGCAAAAAGGGTGATTCCTCCTTTGATGTGAGCGCCGCTATGACGGAAGGCGATATCGCAAAAAAGATCGAAACCGCCGTGCGCCGGGCCAAGCTGGTGTTCAACGAGCCCTATGAACTGCCCGAAGACGGCACGGAGGATTTTGAACTGCCCTCCAATATGAAGGACCGCGACCCGCAGGAATTGGGACGGCAAATCGCCGACGCGGTATTCGCCGCGGACACGGTACCCGGCGGCTCCATCAACGCCTGCGAAATCTTCCTCTACCGGGATACCATTCGCGTGATCAACAGCCGGGGCGTCAATAAAACCCAGCAAAAGCATTGGGTGATGATCGAAGCCATTCCCACCTTCACAGAAGGGACAGAATCGGTGGAGCTGTACGAGGATCACCGGTTCACCGATTTCGATCCCGCCAAGGTGACGGCGGAGATTTCCCGCCGCATGGCGGAAGTGCGGGACCGGTTCACGGCGAAAAAGCCCAGCGTGCCCATGGAAATCAACGTGCTGCTCCGGCCCCAGGAAATCAGCGAGTTGCTGGAGCTGTTAGCAGACGACCTGAATTACGGCACAGTGTATATGCACGCAAATCTGCATAAGGTGGGAGACGATTTGCAGGAAAACGACAGCGGCGACAAGCTGACTGTGACCATGAAAGCCCAGGTGCCCGGCAGCGAAGAATCCGCCAGCTTTGATATGGACGGCGCGGCCTTCAACGATACCTGCGTGATCAAAAGCGGCGTGGCGGCAGCGAACTATGGCAGCAGCCGTTTCGGCCAATACTTGGGTGTTGAACATCCCACCGGCAATCTTCCCTGCGTCAAGGCGGAAGCGGGCACGCTGACAGAGGCGGATATGAAAAAAGCGCCTTATCTGGAGTGCGCATCCATGTCCGGCCTGCAATTGGACCTGTACAATGATTACATCGGCGGCGAGATCCGTCTGGCCTACTACTTCGATGGGGAAAATACCGTGCCTGTCACCGGCATTTCCATGAGCGGCAAATTAAGCGCCGCCCTGGCTTCTTTGCGCCTTTCCGACAGGGCCGTAACGGAAGGCGCTTACGAAGGTCCCCGGTATCTGATGATCAAGGACATGACTGTTCTGTAAGAAAAGGCGGTGAAAAACAGTGGAGGCCCTTAGAGGATTAAAAATCGGCATAATTTCCCTGGGCTGCGTGAAAAACCGCGTTGATTCGGAACAGATGCTGGGAAAGCTGACTCAGGCCGGCATGGAAATCACCCATGAGCCCAAGGAAGCCGACGTACTGATCGTGAATACCTGCGGCTTCATCGCCCCTGCAAAAGAAGAATCCATCGACGCCATTTTTGAAATGGCAGAATACAAAAAAACCGGACGGTGCAGGGTGCTGTGCGTTACCGGCTGCCTGGCCCAGCGCTACAAAGACGATCTGCTCAAAGAAATCCCGGAAATCGACTGCCTATTGGGTGTGAGCCAATATGAACGCCTGGAACAGTATTTGGCTGAAGCCCTTTCCGGCAGCCGTCCTGCGGACACCCGCAGGAGCACTGGCTTCCTGGAATGCGGCCGCGTGCTGACCACGCCTCCAAGCACCGCCTATATCAAGATCGGCGACGGATGCGACAACCGCTGCGCCTACTGCGCCATTCCCCTGATTAGGGGCGGCTACCGTTCCCGGCCAAAAGACGCTATTCTGGAGGAAATGCGAGTGCTTTCCCGGCGGGGTGTGAAGGAGCATATCCTCATCGCCCAGGACACCACCAAGTACGGCATCGACACCGGTGGAAGCCTGCGGGAATTGCTTTCCGAAGCATGCCAAATCTCCGGCGTGGAATGGCTGCGCAGCCTGTACATGTACCCCGATGAAACGGATATACGATTGCTGGAAACCATGGCGGCCCATGACAACATCTGCAAATACCTGGACCTGCCCCTCCAGCACGCTTCCCCCGCCCTGCTCAAAAAAATGAACCGCCGGGGAGAAATGTCCCATACCAGGGAAATGCTCACCGAAGCCAGAAAGATGGGCTTCTGCCTGCGCACTACGTTTATCGTGGGCTTCCCCGGGGAAACGGAAGCCGACTTTGAGCAATTGATGGCCTTTACCGAAGAAATGGCCTTCGACCGCATGGGCGCTTTCGCTTACTCCCCAGAGGAAGATACCCCGGCAGCGGCCATGCCCGATCAGATCGATGAGGAAATCAAGCAGGAAAGGCTGGACCGGCTCATGGCTTTGCAGGCCAAAATCAGCCTGGAGAGAAACCGGCGCCGGATCGGAAACATCGAAAAAGTGCTGGTCACAGGCCATAACGGTACGAACTATACCGCCCGCTCGGCCTGGGAAGCCCCCGACGCCGACGGCGAAATCATGCTGTTCAGCGATGAACCGCTGAAAGAGCATGCCTTCATCACCGCTAAGATCACAGGCGCGGATACCTATGATCTGAGCGCCCAGGCGCTTTAGAGGGAGGCCCGCAGCATTTCGGTTTGCAGGCGGCTCAATATCCGCTTTTCCAGCCTGGAAATGTAGGATTGAGAAATGCCCAATTCGTCCGCCACTTCCTTCTGCGTCATTTCCCTGCCGCCGCCCAGGCCGAAGCGCATGTTCATGATTCTTCTCTCCCGCGGGGCGAGGCGGGAAAGGGCGCTGGACAGCACCTGCTTTTCGGCATCCTCCTCTACGCCTCTGGATACTAAATCGCCCTCCGTGCCCAGCACGTCGGACAGCAGCAGTTCATTTCCGTCCCAGTCCGTTTTCAGCGGTTCGTCCAGTGACACTTCATATTTCAAGCGGCTGGTGCGCCGCAGGTACATCAGCACCTCATTTTCAATGCATCGGCTGGCATAGGTTGCCAGCTTGATTTTTTTGTCCGGGTTAAAGGTGTTTACCGCTTTGATCAGCCCGATGGTGCCGATAGAAATCAAATCCTCCATGCCCACGGCGGTATTCTCGAACTTCTTGGCGATGAATACCACCAGCCGCAGATTTCGTTCGATCAGGATAGAGCGCGCCGTGCCGTCGTCCTTTGGCAGGCGGGCCACCATCTCGCTTTCTTCCTCCGGCGTCAGGGGCTGGGGCAGCGGATCGGCTCCGCCGATATAGTACATCCCATCGGGGTGCAGATGGGCAAAAAACACCGCCATCCACTTTCGCACATCAAAGGACTGCATGGCACATTCCCTCCTTTGGTTCAGAAAATAAGCTGGCTGGCAGTAAAGCGTATCTTTCCTCAAAGCCGGATACCGCGATCAGCGCTTCCGCCTTCCAACTGTGCTTCCCCTGCCGAACAACGATTTGATCCGGTGAAAAACACATGAACGTTCCGCTGCCTGCCGCCGTTTTCGCCCGCACCAGACGCCAGCCCTGCGGCAGGGTGGACAAATCATTCAAATCCGTTCCCGGAGGAAGAAACGGTTTTGCAAGGCCTTGAGACAGGATGATCACAGGCAGCCCGGAAACGCTGTCTATCAGCAGATTGCCGGTATCCAGCAGCGCGGAAAACACGGCGGTCTGACCCCTATACGCCATCCGAAGACCATAGTGAACGCCATCTAAAATGCAAATCCGCCGTGTCAGCAGCAGTATGCCCACCGCAGCGCCGCTGTCGATCCAGATCACGGAAGCGGGAGAACCGCCACTTTTCAGGACAAAATCCGACAAACCTGACAAGAACCAGCCTGCCGCTGCAATCAATGGGAACAGGCGTAGTCCCCGCCTGCCAAAGGCAATGCGGGCCATCCCCAAGCATACCAGCAGAAGTATTGGAACGCTCCGCAGATCAGCCATCCCCGCAGACCACGCAGGCACTGCATATACAGCGCCAAATCCCGCTGAAATCAGTGCTTTTCCTGCATTGAACCGGCTTTTCCCCAGACGCGCGGCAAGCAGCAGACATAAAAAATCCATCCACCCGTTGATGAATAAAAACGCCTCTCCATATACCCGCATTTCCCTGACCTCCGCGTTCAGTATAGGCTTTGGAACCGTCTGAAAGCGTCGATGCAAGGCAAAAAAAAGCGCGAAAAACGCAGGCTGCATTCTCGCTCTTTCTGAAAAATTATCGGCTTTCTTCTTGGCATTTATATCGGGCAGCGATATATTTTCGCCGTGCTGAAGGAAGTCCTGTATGACACTTCTGCTCTGGAGGCTGAGAAAAACGCCTGTAGGATGAGATGCGTGTACTGGCAGAGATGGTTCAGGCAGCAATCAACAAAAATGCCCATGTTGCCCTTGACCAGACGGAATACCAGAAACGATACGATGATCTGGCTACCCGGTACGATGGCGTCAAAACTGAGCATGACAAGGCGGCTGGGCAAATCGCTGACATGACTTCCACCAAAACCGCTGCGCAGCAGTTCGTCAGCACCCTGCCTGGTCTGCCGCAGAAGGTGACGGCTTTCAATCCGGAGACCTGGGGCAAACTGCCGGATCATGCAACGGTTTACGCTGACGGCAGCATCTGCTTTACATTCCGCAACGGAGTCGAAATCTAATGATCCATTCTTATCCCTTCCGCTCCTGTCTCATTGACAGGAGTTTTCCCATTTACGGCGAAAATAACAGGTGCGGGTTTGAGGGCAAGCTCAAGCTCAGCCTATAATGGATTTAACGGAAGAGACCGTTATATCGGGATTTGTGGGGATGTTTTAATGACTATAAGAAAAATCAATCTATTAGATGATGATGAATTAAGAAACCGAATAGATGCTCTTTATGAGATACAACCGCAAATTACAATTGCAAAGTGGTCATTAGAAATTGCGAAGCGTAGTATTTGTATATGTAATATTTG
>JAFXMP010000237.1 GCA_017530275.1 Clostridia bacterium
AATCCAGCCTGACGGCGGCCGCGATCACCGCCATGAACGGCGATAGTAGAAGCAGCAGAATCAAGGAAACAATGATATCGAACAGCCGTTTCAGTATCAAAGACACGGGGCGTTTACGCAGGATCTCATAATAAGGCCGCACTTCCTCCGTTCTCATATAATCCGGCAGTTTTTCCCACGGTCTGAGGATCATTTCTTCTCACGCCCTATTCCCTGTTTTCGCTGTGCTGGTTCAGGCTGCTTTAACATCTTCAATAACGCTTCTCAGGGCATCGCAAATGAATTGCACGTCTTCATCGGAGAGCAGCGTATGAAGCGGAAGGGTGAACAGATTCTCGTAATAGGCGCGGGCATTCGGGAAATCCTTGATATCCCATCCGAGCGATTTATAAGCCGTCATCATCGGCAGCGGTTTATAATGCACGTTCGTCGACACCGATTTAGCCGCCATCTTCTCGATAATGAGGTTTCTCTTTTGATCGCTGATGCCCGGCATGCGAACGATGTAAAGATGGTTGGAGCTGTCCGTTTCGCCCGTATGATGGACCAAGTGCTCAAGCCCCAGTTCATCGCAAACTTTATCATATTTGGCGATGATAGCGGATCTTCTATTCAGCAGCGTGGGATAGCGGTCCAGCTGTCTTAGGCCAATGGCAGCCATGATATCCGTCATATTGCATTTGTACCAGGGGCCAATGATATCATATTCCCACGCCCCGTTCTTTGTCTTTGCCAGCGCGTCCTTGCTTTGGCCGTGCAGGGATAAAAGCTGATAGAACTTATAGATTTCCTCGTTTTCCACCCCGGCGATCGGTTTCCAGGTGCTTGCTCCGCCCTCTGCCGTCGTCAGATTCTTCACTGCGTGGAACGAGAAAGAGGAGAAATCCGCGATCGCGCCGCAGTATTTCCTTACGCCGTTCAGTATTCGGCTTGCCCCAAGGCTATGAGCGCAGTCAGCCACGACGGCAACGCGGCCGATGCCCTTCTGAACGCGCGAGGACAAATCGCCCAGAGGCGTCCCATCCGATTCGAGCGCGGTGAAAAGCGCTTTCTTCCTTTCCACGATATCGTAAACCTTTTCGTAATCACACACGATGCCCGCGATATCCACCGTGATGATTGCCTTTGTTTTTTCAGTGATTGCCTGTTCCAGCTTGTCATAATCCATTTCAGGCGCATGGCTTCTCACGTCTCCGTCGCGTTGGACGTCAACAAATTTCACTGTCGCCCCGCAGTGGATGGCTGACGAGGCGCTGGCAGTATATGTATAGGCGGGAACGATCACTTCATCCCCGGGCTTTATGCCGAGGATCCGCAGGTTCAGCTCTTCAGCCGCGGTAGCTGAATTAAGGCAAACGACACGCTTGTTCCAGTAATCCGGCGTAAGCTCCGTATCAAAGCTCGCGCTGCCTGTTTCAATATACGCGGCAAGCCGCCTCTCCAGCAGCTTCGTCCTCGGCCCTGTGGTGATCCAGCCGGAACGCAAGGTTTCTACGACTTCTCCGATTTCACTGTCTCCGATATCCGGCGGGCTGAACGGAATGACGTGTTCTTTGCCTTTTGCGCCCTGAACCGCTTCCAGCATGCCGGAAAAGGATTCGTTTTCACCCGCATAGGAGAAGAAGTTCGTATAGTCTTTTATTTGAATATTCTTGTGCAGAGATAGCTCCTGGATCCTCAGTTTTTCCGACGTGTTCAGGTTCATATCCGCAATGAATATACATTCGATATTGCAGTTGTTCAGGGCTTCATCCAATGTTTTGTATACCGGAAGGCCGTCCATCGTCCTGCCGATGCTCTTTCCGTATACAAAACAAACCGGGCGATAAAAAACCCCGGCGTCCAAAACCCTATGCAAAGCGTGCGCCTCTTCTTCACCGCCGATAATCAGCGCATCCGCATGTTTGGATGAAAGCTTTCTCCTTTCAATCACCGCAAGCCGATACGCGAAGCGGATGCCCAGGATCAGCAAAAACTGAAACAATGCGCCCAGGATATAATAACTTACGGGCATTCTGGTAAAAAAAGCGACCGTAAAAACGATATGAAAAACACAGGTGACGACATTTGCTATTATGATCCGGTTCATATCGTTGACGCCGGCATATTTCCACATGCCGCCATACAGACGAAAAATGAAAAACACGACGATGCAGATGATCGTATACCACGGATAAAACTCCAGGATACCCTCTCGATAAAAGAGAACCTCATCACGAAAACTGGTCTGAAGAGAAAGGCGGATAAAAAGCACAAAGAGATAGGATCCGTTCACTGCCAGTATATCGGCAAGAACGATCAGCAAATCTCCTTTGATTGAGCTCAAGACATTCTTTTTTTTCTCATCCATAAATCTTGGCCTCCTTTATATCCGTTTCGATATAGGATATGCAAAACCGTCGCTTTTCGTTTTCCTGCTTAAAATCGTAATGATGCGATCGAAAGACGTTCCCATCGTTGTTATACGTTGGTTTTACAGCGGCATATGAGCATGATATATAAAGGAAGAAATCCATCAAAATCATGTCGAATGACGATCCGAAGGGCAGGGATCTTCCCCCTTTTCAGGCTTCACCATATCATAGCCCACCCAAACGGTCCTCTTCGTTTTCGCGAACTCAAATTCCAAACAGCACCTCTTCCGCGAACGGTCGATTTTCACGATGCTCCCGTGAATGCTTTTCCAGACGGGATCATCCACCTGGCAGCGATCCCCCACCTGGGCAAGGCGTACCGTACCCATCACGCCGTCCTGCCGATACAGTGTTTCCGCAAAGAGCCGGTCCCGTCCCGTCAGCTCGCTGTGCTCCAGCCAGCGGATGATTCCCGTCACACAAAAGGACGGAACGATCGGCTCTTCCGCGTACAGGAAAATATACCCGGGCAGCCAGGGATGCGGCTCCTCCAGGCATTGGCCTTTTACCCATTTCCGCTGGATGATTCGGGGAGAAATGCATCGGATGCCGTAGACATGCTGAATGATGTGGGCGATCCTCTCACATTTTTGTGTTTCGCAGAACAGGCAGTAGCTATACATGCTCTTCGCTCTCTTTCGTACGGGATCTCCATTTGCTCCCGGAAAGGCATGGCTTCCCATTGCCGAAAGCTTTGTAAAGCCGGGCAAAGACGGGATCGTTTCATCAGGAGATTTGGCAGCCTGCCAATCCGGTCAGTGCCGC
>JAFXMP010000238.1 GCA_017530275.1 Clostridia bacterium
GGACCCCACCAAGGTGGACCGTTCCGCCGCCTACGCTGCCCGGCACGCGGCCAAAAACGTGGTGGCCGCCGGTTTGGCCCGCCAGTGCGAAATCGCCCTGGCCTACGCCATCGGCGTGGCCAAGCCCGTATCCTTCCAGGTGAATACCCGGGGCACCGGCATCCTGCCTGACGCGGAAATTGCTAAGTTGGTGGAAAAGGTGTTCGATATGCGGCCCGACGCCATCATCAAGCGCCTGGACCTGCGCCGCCCCATCTACCGTCAGACCGCCGCTTACGGCCATTTCGGCCGCACGGACATCGACCTTCCCTGGGAGAGGCTGGATCAGGTGGAAGCGCTGAAGGCGGCCATGAAGAAATAACTGGATCATGTATTTTTCCGGCGCGAAGCTTTCGCTTCGCGTCTTTTTTGTGCGATTAAAACGCGGCGAACGGGGCAAACTGTAATAAAACTGTGAGGTGATGCAATTGCTGTATTTGCAGCTCAAATCCCGGACCACCTTGAAGCCCGGCGAGCAATTGCTGGTGCGCCATATCGCCGACGCGCTGGACGCCCGGGGAACGCAGGTCCTGGATCTGCCGGTGGAATGCACGAAAAACGAGGGCGTGTGGCGCTTGCCCGCCATGGCGCTGATCAAAGCCGTTCTGCCCGTTTGTCCCGATCTGACCATTTTAGGTCCGTCAGAATGCTTCGTGCACATCGTGCCGGAAAACAAGCGGGACCGCACCCATGCCCTGCGTACCGCGCTGGCCTTTCTGCTCCTGACTGTGGGCAGCGCCTTAGCCATTACCTGGTTTCACGCAGACGTGAACATGATGGACGCCCAGCAATCCCTGTTCCGCCTGATCACGGGCCGTCAGGCGGAAAACACCTGGCTGATCACCGCGCCTTATGCCGTCGGCGTATTTTCAGGCGTTTCGCTGTACTACGCCCTGCTGGGAAGAAAGCGCACGGTAGCCCCATTGGAAATCAAATTAGAGGAATACCGTCAGTCCGCCGAGCAGGTTTCAGGGCTGACCCCGTGACGGCGGTGCTGCTTGGCCTGATGGGGGGGCTGACGGTAGGCGTATGTGCCGCCCCCCTGTGGATGATGCTGCAGCTGCCCATGCGGCTGACGGATATCTTAAACGTAAAAGCAAATATGCGCCTGTGCGCCGCCGCCCTGGCCGTCGGCGCGGCCCTGGGCGCCGTCCACGCTGCGGGATTTTTGCCAGTTTTTTTAGGCATTGCCGCCATGGTCTTAGGCGGTATGTTTGTGGGCATGTTAGGTTCAGCCCTGGCGGAAGCGGTGGAGGTGGTGCCCGTTTTCTTTGACCGGCTTTCCATTACCGCCGATATGCGTTACGCTGCGGCGGCTCTGACCCTTGGCAAAACAGCCGGAGTGATCGTATATGGGCTGATGAACGGCTAAAAGCACGGGAGGTATTGCATGAATGTTCCCTCTTTCCCCTCTCCCCTGGATCACCTGCCCCGGCCCGGCATGCGGGAGATTCGGGCGAAACCGACGGCAGAACTGCCTCATGTCCGTTATGAAAGGAGCGATACCGATGGCGGAAAAAATTCTGAAACCGGAAGTTAAGGAAATGTTGAAACGCTATGCTGATTTGGTGGGGCGGCTGACGCCTAAATCCAAATTGGGTCAAGGGTGCCTGCGCGCCTTCTGGGTAGGCGGCGGTATCTGTGTGCTGGGCCAGGCCCTGATGGACGCGGGCACGGCATGGCTTCAAATGACTGCCGCCGCAGCGTCCAGCTTCACTTCCATTGTTCTGGTATTTTTGACGGCGCTGCTCACCGGCATTGGCGTGTTTGACCGCGTCGCCCGGTACGCGGGCGCGGGCACGGTGGTGCCCATTACGGGCTTTGCCAATGCCATGACTTCACCGGCCATGGAATTTAAGCCGGAGGGCTGGGTGCTGGGCACGGGCGCACGGTTGTTTTCCATTGCCGGACCGGTGCTGGTTTACGGCATCAGCGCATCGGTGATCGCGGGCATTCTGTATTACTTTATCCGCTGGTAAAAAAGGAGGAATCGTTATGCCGCTGCATCGTGCGGGCGATCATACCATCGAGTTTCCCAACCGTCCCCGCATCCTGGAAAGCGCCGCAGTGGTAGGCCCCAAGGAAGGCCGGGGACCTCATGCCGAAAACTTTGACCTGGTGCTGGAGGACGCGCTTTTTGGCCAGCAGAGCTATGAACAGGCGGAGCACGCCATATTTCAGGAAGCCTGCGAACGGTGCCTGAAAAAAGCGGATATGCCCAAGGAACGCGTGCAGGCTCTGCTGGGCGGCGATCTGCTGAACCAGATCATGGCCGCGTCCCTGGCCGCCCGGGAGTTGTCCATTCCCTTCCTGGGACTGTACGGGGCCTGCTCCACCATGGCGGAATCCCTGATCCTTGGCAGTATGCTGGTGGACGGCGGTTACGCTTCCCCCGTGCTCTGCGCCGCGGGCAGCCATTACTGCACCGCCGAGAGGCAGTATCGCTTCCCTCTGGAATACGGAAATCAGCGCACACCCGCCGCTCAATGGACGGTGACGGGATCAGGCGCGTGCCTGCTGGCTGACGAAGGCCCCGCCCTGGCCTACGTCACCCACGCCACCGTGGGCCAGGTGATCGACTTGGGCATCCGGGACGCTAACAACATGGGGGCGGCTATGGCCCCCTAAGATGTTATACTAACACCATGGTGGCCATCCATGAATCCTTCACACAAGCTAAGAAAGGCATAGAAGAATCATGAGCAATAGAGCACCAAAGGTTTTCGTCATTGAGATCATCGTCCCACCGGCTATTGTTGGACTATATGAAGCAATCAAAGGAGGTGAGATCCTAAGAACAACTCGTATAACAGATGCTTCCGCAGCGTCTCAGTTTTCATCAAAGGTCATGACAATATCATTGTAAACCAGAATCTGATAGGAAGGGGGACGTTCACGTCTCTCTTTCTATTTCTCATCAATTATCTGGATACTGCAGGAGCATGGTATCTATTTATTGTTTTGCATTCTATCTGTTATGCGGCCGGAAGCATGCTTCCTTCGTTTTCTGTCCGAATCACGTTTTCCCCATAAATAGTCACGAAATCATCCCGCATGGAAATCGTTTCATAGCCATAGGAGGCGCAGGTCTCCGCGAAGGCCGCCGCTGTTTCGATATCGCCCCAATCCCGCTGCGTATCGTCGCACAGGAGCATATACGCCCTGCCGCCGTGCTGAACGGCATACTGCGCCATGGCAAGATCGCCGGAGCTGTTGCCAAAGACCAAAGTAGGCGCTTTCCCGATTTCATCCACGATTGAAAAGACCTTGTTGGCTTTCTGGTTTTTCACCGTCAGGTTTCCTTCCAACAGCACCTCGTCCCCAGGTTGGTAAGTATAGCTGCGGCCCGCCTTGTCTCCCTGCCCGGAGGCCATGAGGGAAAAGCCGCTGCCGATCACCCGTTCAGAAGGTATCCATTCGTCGAGCGTTCCTTCGGTCAGTACCCGAACCAGGGTTCTTTCCGACCCGCTGCTAATGAACACTTTGAAATCATGCTCGGACAGATATTGAACCAGCTCGGCTATGGGCAGGAAAAACCCTTCCCCGTAAGTCATGTTTTCAAAGCCCCAGGCAGGCGTATCCATGAAATCCCGGATATAGGCCCGATACGCTTCTACCGAAAAACCCTGGAAGGTCTCGGCGGCCATCTGCGCCGTGGAACGGGGCGAATCCGGCTCTGGCTGGCCGTTCAACAGCACCGTTTCCAACGCTTCCGCGTAGGCCCGCACATCTTCCTCCGCCGTATAGCTTTCGTCATGCAGCACCCGATGGAGGAACAGGCAGGTGTCAAAGTACGTGGGGAAACGCTCCCCGTAGAGCGTCCCGTCAAAATCGAACACAGCGACGCGGTCAGCCGGAGCGATGTAATTCTCGCTCCAATCGCCGGTGACTTTTTCTACGTAAGAAATCAGATCCTCCTTCACCACCGAACCTTCCTTCCACAGGGACAGGGGATCGTACTGCCACCCGAAATCGCCCGGATCATCGGCCGCGCCCACTTCGGGAATCGCAGGGCCTTCCGCCCAAAGCAGCATGCCCGCGCTGTCAAAGGCGATTGTCAGGATTTCGTCGGACAGGCTGAATTCTTCCGACCAAAGCTTATCCAGCAGCTCTTTTGCCGTCAGCGTTTCTCCCGCGGCTCCCCGATACGTGAATTCGGA
>JAFXMP010000029.1 GCA_017530275.1 Clostridia bacterium
ACCTGGTATCACCTGACGCCCTTCACCGACGCCTGGTGGGCTATGATCGAAAAATACATCGAAAACGCGGCTCGGCACAGCATCAACGTGCTGCTGACGCCGCTGTATACCCCGCCCTTGGATACCCAGGTGGGCGGCGAACGCCCCACTATCCAGTTAGCGGAAATCGAAAAGAATGGGGACCACTACGCATTTTCCTTTGAAAAGTTAGGCCGATGGATCGATATTTGTCGGAAACACGGCATTGAATATTTGGAAATGCCCCATTTGTTCACCCAATGGGGCGCGAAATTTACGCCCAAGATCGTAGTCAAAGAAGGCGAAGAAGAAAAAAAACTGTTCGGTTGGCATGTGGACGCGGAAAGCGAGGACTACAAGGCTTTCCTCCGGCAGTACCTGCCTGCCCTGCTGGGTTATCTGAAAGAGAAATGGCCCTTGGACCGCATAATTTTCCATATCTCGGACGAACCTCATGAGGACACCATCGAGCGCTACACCCGCCTCAGCGCCTTTGTCCGCCCCCTGATCGGAAACTGCCCCCTAATGGACGCCATGTCGTCGTTCAAGCTGTATCAGTCGGCCAGCCTCACTTATCCCGTGATCGCTACCCATGCCATCGGCCCCTTCTTAGAGGCAAATGTCCCAAACCTGTGGGCCTATTACTGTTGCTCTCAATATAAGAATTTTTTGTCCAACCGCTTCTTCAACATGCCGGGCCTGCGCACCCGGATCCTCGGCATGCAGCTGTACCGGCATGGGCTTCGGGGCTTCCTGCAATGGGGCTACAACTTCTGGTATTCCAGCCTGTCCATCTGTCAGATCAATCCCTTTGAGGTCACGGACGCGCTGGCTTCCTTCCCCTCCGGGGACGCTTTCGTGGTCTATCCTGGGGAGGATGGTCCCATCAATTCCCTACGAATGGAACTGATGCTTGAGGCGTTTCAGGATCACCGGGCCCTATCGCTGCTGGAGCAACTGAAAGGCCGGGCATACACGCTCCATCTGCTGGAGGAAGGGATTTCCCCCATCACCTTCACTGAATATCCAAAAACGGATGCATGGCTGCTGAATGTGCGGGAACGAATCAATCAGGCCATCGCTGCCAGTTGCAGCTGATGAACACACGAGACAATGCACATTTTGCGCTCGGAAAAGCACGAAAAATGTCAGATTTGCCCTTGACAAAGCTCTCCAATAACGCTATAATGACGCCTGTAATTGATGAGCGCCATTAGCTCAGTTGGTAGAGCACCTGACTCTTAATCAGGGTGTCCCGGGTTCGAGTCCCTGATGGCGCATAGTTGCCCGAAATCCTTGCGGTTTCGGGTTTTTTTGTGCTCAAAGGCACCTGATCTGGCGCATTCGATTTTGCGGTATATTTCAGGAGGAGAATTTCATGCTGCAAATCAAGATGAATACCATAGACGGAATTGGGCGGAAGAAGGTATCTGATGACGCAGGCGCGCTCCTGCGCCGCTGCCGGTTGAAGAACCTCAGATACTGTATGGGTTTCTTGTATATTTCGGTGTGGGAAGTTCAAGTAATTTGAAGGAAGAATGAACATTTTGCATAAAATTTATGAATTTTTCTATTGTAATTGCCCAGGGTTATATGCTATAATTGAACGGTAAATGGTTTGAAATGGACAATAGAAAAAGGGAAGGGGGAGGTTTTCAATGCAGCAGAAAAAGGCAAAAAGGAATACGCACTGGTTTGCCCGGGACTGGCGGCTGTACGTGATGCTGATTCTGCCGGTATCATTTTATTTGATTTTCTGCTACAAGCCCATGATCGGCATCATCGTGGCTTTTGAGAAATACAACCTGTTCAAAGGCATGTGGGGCAGCCCGTGGGTGGGACTGGATAATTTCCGCTTCGTCATGAAAATGTCGGACTTTTCCAGCGCCCTCATCAACACCCTGTGGCTGAATCTGCTGGGCCTTATAGCAGGCTTCCCGGTGCCCATCGTACTGGCCATCATGCTGAATGAAATGAAAAGCATCGGCGTGAAAAAAGTGTCCCAAACGCTGCTGTACCTGCCCCATTTCCTCTCCTGGATCATTATCGGCGGTATGGTGCTGCAATTGTTCTCTCCCACCAGCGGCCTGATCAACGCCACGCTGCTCAAATGGGGCTGGATCGACAAGAACATCCCCTTCCTGACAGACGGCCCCCACTGGCAGTTTACCTACACCCTGGTGGGCGTGTGGCAGGGCATGGGCTGGGGCACCATCCTGTACCTTTCCGCCATCACCGGCATCAACATGGAATTGTTCGAAGCCGCCAAGATCGACGGCGCCAACAAAATGCAGCAAATCTGGCATGTGACGCTGCCCGGCATCCGCTCCACCATCGTAGTGCTTTTGATCCTGAGCGTAGGCCAGATGATGAACATCAGCTTCGACCGGCCCCAGATCCTGGGCAACGCCCAGGTGCGCAAATACTGCGACGTGCTGTCCACCTTCGTGTACCGCACCGGTATCGAAAACCACAAGTTTGAGCGCGCCACGGCCGTGGGCTTGTTCCAGTCCCTGGTAGGCCTGGTGTTGATTTCCGGCGCCAACTTCGTTTCCAAGAAGCTTGGAGAAGACGGTATCTGGTAAGGGGGTGGACGGAATGATGGAAAACAAAACCGCTGAACCCAATATCGTTATGAAAAAGCCCCGTGTATGGACGGGCCCGCAGGTCATCTTGGCTATCATTATCGTCCTCATCAGCCTGACCTGTCTGCTGCCCTTTGTCAACGTGGCAGCCACGTCCCTGAGCAGCAAATCCGCCATTTTAAGCGGTAAGGTCACATTCTGGCCGGTAGAAATGGATACCCGCGCCTACAAGGCCATTTTCTCCGATCCGGCCATGATGCGTTCTCTTGGCTTTACCGTCGTCATCACGCTGGTGTACACCCTCTTTTCCATGATCATGACCATTCTCATGGCCTATCCCCTGACCAAGAAGCGCCTTGCAGGCCGGAAATTCTTCAACTTCATGGCGCTGTTCACCATGTACTTTTCCGGCGGCACCATCCCCATCTATCTGAACATCAAGGAACTGGGCCTGCTGGATACGCCCTGGTCCCTGATCCTGCCGGGCATGCTGAGCACCTACAACATGATCATATTGAAGAGTTTCTTTACCGCCCTGCCCGATTCCCTGGAAGAAGCGGCCACTATTGACGGAGCCAACGATTTCCAGATTTTGCTCCAGATCGTGCTGCCCCTGTCCATGGCTTCCCTGGCGACCCTGACCCTGTTTTACGCCGTGGGCAAATGGAACAGCTTCCAGGACGCCCTGTACTATATCCAGACCAAAGCCTATCAGCCCCTGCAATTGAAGCTCTATCACCTGATCAAGGGCTCCCAGGCCGTTGATATCGCGGCCATGGAGGGCGGCTCATCCACGGTGGCGACGGATATTTCCGAATCTATCGAGCCCGCCTCCATTATCTTCGCCACCCTGCCCATTCTGGTGGTCTATCCCTTCGTGCAGCGCTACTTCGTTGCAGGCGTGACCATCGGCGCGGTCAAGGGGTAAAATAAGCCGTTTATTGACAATGGCAGCTTCATTAGAGTTGAGAGTGGAGAGTGGAGATAATATAGTGAAATGAGCGGAACTGTTGGCAGATATCAGAACAGTATATCAGGCTAAATGACCATTCCCCAAGGGGTGCCACGACGAATGAAAGCCATCAGCCAATGTAATATATGGTTGATTTTTGAAGGCTTTCACAGTAACTTTATCTCAATTCTCCACTCTCCACTCTCCAAACTGAATTAGTTCCTTACCGCCTTCCCGGCGGTGAAAATAAAAAAAGGAGTGACACAACCATGAAAAAGGCACTGGCTATCCTGCTGACCCTGGCTCTGCTGCTGGGCCTGACCGGCTCCGCCCTGGCGGACGACTGGATCACCCTGAAAGTGGAAACCTACGACCGTGAAATCACCGGTCTGGACGTAACGGACTGCTGGCAGCTCCATTACGCTCAGGAAAACTTCGGTGATCCCAACCACATCAAGCTGGAATTCGTCTCCTACGCCCGGTGGACGGAAGGCGACCTGCTGACCAACGCTTTGGCTGGCGGCAACGCCCCCGACATCTGCGTGACCTATAACGGAAGCCTGGTGCAGCAGTGCATCGACGACGAAGGCATCTGGCAGCTGGACGATCTGATCGCCCAATACGGCCAGAACCTGGTCGCCTTCCTGGGCGAAGAACTGCTGACCTACGGCCAGAGCGATCATGACGGCGACGGCGTGAAGGAACAGTGGTACATCCCCGCCCGCCGCATCAGCGTTGCCAACGTGGGTAACTTCATCCGTGAAGACTGGCTCAAGGCCCTGAACATGGAAAAGCCCACCAATATCGAAGAATTCACCGCTTACCTGCGCGCCGCCAAGGAAGCCAAGCTGGCCGGTGACAACACCATGCCTTTCTCCTTCGGCATCTACGCTCCCGATCCTCTGTACAACGTGCGCCGCTTCACCGACGCTTGGGTGGACTTCACGCAGGTCACCGAAGAAGACTGGTTCGCCTATGCCCGCAACCCCGAAATGCTGCCCGGCGCCAAGGAAGGCTTCCGCTGGCTGAACACCCTGTATCATGAAGGCCTGCTGCCCGACACCTTCGCCCTGTCTGACAACGACAAGGCCAACGACACCGCTCTGATCATGGGCTACAACGGCTTCTTCTCCCAGCAGCCCGACCAGCCCTGGCGCACCGACAAGAACTACCAGATCGAACTGGAAAAGAACGTTGAAGGCGGCCACTGGGTCACCGTGAACCCCTTCAAGAACGAATCCCTGGGCGGCAAGACCCTGCATGACAAGTATGCCGCCAACGGCCTGAGCATCATCATCCCCCTGACCACCAATGAAGAAACCGCCATCGCCGCCATCAAGTACCTCGACTGGATGGCTATCCCCGAGAATATGTTCGCCATGCAGAACGGTATCGAAGGCATCAACTATGAAGGCATCAACGAAGAGCTGGGCATCCCCTACGGTGTGAAGAGCGCCGACGCCGTGCCCAACGAGAACAAGATGCACGCTGGCGATATTTGCTTCATCTCCAACGGCCTGTGCTATTTTGATGACGCCAAGAACGCTGCTGCCCTGGCTCTGCCCTTTGCCGGCTATGAGCAGGATGTGGTGGATTCCTATGTGGACGCTCTGACCGATTCCTGGACCCAGATCAGCTTCACCGTGGCCATTCAGGCTGAAACCGACTATGGCTCCACCGTGAAGAGCAAGCAGGGCGAATTCCTGGCCGCTGTTGTGAGCTGCGACGCCGATCAGTTTGACGCCGTGTACGATGCCGGCATCCAGGATATCCTGAACTCCGGCGCTCAGGAAATGATCGACGAATTCCGCCAGGCCTACAAGGATGGCAACTATCGCGGCACGTTCCCCGGCAACCTGTAATCGCACCGCGAACCGATTGATTTTCTGACGAACCAAGAATACACCGAGGGGTGCGCGCTGAAAACGCGCACCCCCTTTTTTCAGGAGGACGCCTTCATGCTTCAAGTCGCCATTATAGGCACCGGCAACATATCCCACGCCCATATCCAAGCCTATCTGCGATTCCCGGACCGGGTGCGCATCGCCGCTTTGGTGGATATCCTTCCCGGCAAGGCGGAAAGGGTGAAAAAGCAGTATGGTCTGGACTGTGATTGCTTCCTGGATCACCACGATATCCTGAACCGGGGAGACATCGATTTGGTGGACTGCTGCTGCCCGCCCTACGTGCATGCTGAAATCACCGTGAACGCCCTGCGCGCGGGCAAGCACGCTATCTGCGAAAAGCCCATGGCCGCTTCTCTGGAGGAGTGCGACGCCATGATAAAAGCCCGGGACGAAAGCGGCAAAAAGCTGTCCGTCATCGCCCAGAACCGCTTCCGCAAGCCCATCCGGGACCTGAAAGCATTGCTGGACAGCGGCATCGCAGGGCCCGTGTGCAGCTGCCAAGTGGATTCCTTCTGGTGGCGGGGCCATTGCTATTACGATCTTTGGTGGCGGGGCACCTGGGAAAAGGAAGGCGGCGGCTGTACCCTGAACCACGCCGTGCACCATATCGACATGCTTGGCTGGATGATGGGATTGCCGAATCGCGTCACCAGCGTTCTGGCCAATACCGCCCACGACAACGCCGAGGTGGAGGACCTGTCCATGTCCATCCTGGAATACCCCGGCGCCCTGGGACTGCTCACCGCCTCCGTGGTGCATCACGGCGAAGAGCAGGCCCTCACATTCCAATGTGAAAAGGCCAAACTGGCCGCACCCTTCTCTACCTTTGCCTCCATCTCCAAACCCAACGGCTTCCCGGAGCGCAATGAAGCCCTGGAAGCGGAAATCAAAGCCTTCGCCGACAGTCTGCCGCCCCTCCCCTATGAGGGCCACGACGGACAAATCGAAAACATGCTCACCGCCATTGAAGCAGATACGCTGCCCGCTATCAGCGGCGAGGACGGGCGGCTGACCCTGGAATTGATCACCGCCATCTATAAGGCAGGCTCCCTCCGGCAAGCCGTGACCCTGCCGCTGAAAAAGGATGATCCCTTCTATACCGTTGCAGGCATCCAGACCAGCGTTCCTCATTTCTATGAAAAAAACGTTTCTCAAATGGAACTGGGCGGCAGTGATATCACGCTTGGAAGCTTCGATCGTAAGTAAATATTTATTCATTGAATTGTATATTTTTTCTATCGTTCTACTCGAAAACGGTTTCCGTCGGGCAAAAGCAATATCCGGCCTGTATAGGGCCGGATTTTCCATAATATAAACATTTTTTGGAAAACAAGCGTACAATTTACAGCGACCCGCATAAAAGAATTGGCCGCTTTTTTGCCGATTTGCTAAGGTTTCGCTTGACAGCGGCCATAGCGCACTGTATAATGAATATAACATCATTGAAGGAGGTTTGTTCATGAAAAAGTTGTTGTCTGTTTTGCTGGCGGCCATGATGCTGCTGGCGGTGGTTGGCGCTTCCGCCGAATTAAAGGTCGGCACCTACGATCCCGCTTCCGCCGGAAACGTGGAGCTGCGCTTCGGCTGGTGGGGCAACCAAAAGCGTGACGCCGTCACGCTGGAAGCCTTGAATTTCTTCACCGAAAACTATCCCAATGTCACCTTCAACCCCAATGCCCAGAACTGGAGCAACTACTGGGCCTTGATGAGCACCTACGCTTCCAATAACGACCTGCCCGACATCATGCAGCAGGACTATGCTTACCTGCAGCAGTGGGTGGAAGCGGGCGATCTGCTGGATCTGACCCCCTATGTGGAAAGCGGCGCTCTGGATGTGAGCGGCCTGTCCGACAGCATCCTGAAGAGCGGCATGGTAGGCGACGGCCTGTATGCCCTGTGCGCCGGCGTGAACGCGCCTTCCCTGCTGTATAACAAGACCCTCACCGACTCCCTGGGCATCACTGTGCCTGACAACATGACCTGGGACGAGTTTGAAGAAATCTCCCGCACGATTTACGCCACCCGTGGCATTTGCGTGGCTTACGGCGAAGGCAACTCCGAAAACCCCCTGACCTATTACGCCCGCGGCCTGGGCTACAACGCCCTGTGGGATGAAAACGGCGTTATTCCCACCGCTGAGGAAATGGCCGGTTATTACGCCCGTCTGGTGAAGTGCGTTGCCGAGGGCTGGATGTTTAATACCGACGAGCAGGCCAATGTGCAGACCACCGGCGACCTGAACATGCATCCCCTCGTATTCGGCGCCACCGACGACGTACGTACCTGGTGCGCTTTCGCCTTCTCCAACCAGCTGGCCGCTTTCCAGGCAGCCGCTGCCGCTGATGGCATCGAACTGGGCATCGTGGCTTGGCCCAGCGAAAATCCCCAGGCTTCCAACTATATGAAGCCCGGCCAGTTCTTCTCCGTCACCACCGACACCAAGAACCCCGATTTGGCCGTCGCTTTCCTGAACTACCTGATCAACGATCCGCAGGGCAACATCAAACTGCAGGCTGAACGCGGCGTGCCCGCCAACAGCGCCATGGCCGTGGAAATCGCGGATGAACTGAACAAACTGGACGCCACCTACGGCACCGCCGCCGCGTATCTGGCCATCGTGGCGGAAAACAGCTCTCCCATCTTCCCGCCGCTTCCCGCCTATGCCGGCACCGCCAACGACGAAGTGATCAAGTACCTGAGCGACGAAATGCTGGCCCCCAATCCCGGCATGACCGCCGAAGAAGCCGGCGCGTATTTCGTGGATACCGTGAACGATCTGGCGGCGAACTATTGATCTATCCTTCCGGTTTCATCCGCAGGGCTGAACAGCCCGTGAAAGGAGGGCGCCCTCTGGACGCCCTCTTTTCTTCAATCTGAATAAAGGAGGCGGATCCCCCTTGTCTACCAGGGCCATCAAACGGGAAAGGTCGTCCTTTCAGGCATGGCTGCAAAAGGAATCCACTGCCGGGCTGGTATTCAGCCTGCCTTTCATTATCGGTTTCCTGATGTTCATGGCCATTCCTATGGGCCTTTCCCTGTACTATTCCTTCTGCAAATACGATATTCAGACCGCGCCGCAATGGATCGGCCTGGATAATTACGTGAGAATTTTCACGAATGATAAAATTTTCTCAAAAGCGTTGGGCGTCACCTGCTACTTCGCCCTGATCGGCACACCGCTTAAGGTCATCTTTGCTCTCATTATTGCACTGATCCTGAATCACAAATCCAAGGCCATCGGCCTGTACCGGGCAGTGTACTACCTGCCCTCCATCATCGGCGGCAGCGTGGCCGTAGCCATCCTGTGGCGCAGGATCTTTGAATCCAACGGTACCCTGAACGCCATTCTGTCCACCATATTCCCCGGCATGGCTGGTTTCAACTGGTTCAGCGAGGGTCCCGCCATTTGGGTGCTGATCATTCTGACAGTGTGGCAGTTCGGTTCCTCCATGCTGATCTTCCTGTCCTCCTTAAAGTAGATCCCCCGGGAGCTGTACGAGGCGGCGGACGTGGACGGGGCCACCAAATTCCATCAGTTCTGGACCGTTACCCTGCCTTTGCTCACCCCCACCATCTTCTTCAACCTGGTGCAGCAGACGATCAACTCCTTCTTAGCCTTCACCCAGTCCAAGCTGATCACAAACGGCGCGCCCCGGAACTCCACCCTGTTCTACACCGTGTACCAGTACAACAAGGCGTTCCCCTCCGCTGGCAAGAGCCAGATGGGCTATGCCTCCGCCCTGGCCTGGATCATGCTGCTGATCGTTTCCCTTGTGACCATACTGCTCTTCTGGACCCGGAAAAAATGGGTCTATGACGGCTGAGGAAGGGGATGAGCAGAATGACGAGCAAGAAAATCAAAACGGTCGTTTTCCATGTGCTGGTAGCGCTGGGCGGCCTCATCATGGTCTATCCCCTGCTGTGGATGGTGTTCTCCTCCTTTAAGCCCACCGAGCAGGTGCTGCCCACCTCCGGCCAGCTGATCCCCACCCAATGGACGCTGGATAACTATGTGAACGGCTGGAAGGGCTTCATGGGCTACACCTTTGGCACCTTCTTTCTCAATTCCTTCATCATTTCCTTCACCGCCACCTTCGGCACCCTGATTTCCTCCGCGTTTGTGGCTTTCGCCCTCCAGCGGCTGAAATTCAGGGGCAAGAAGCTGCTGTTCACCCTGGTGCTGAGTACCATGATGCTGCCCGCGCAGATTTTGATGATCCCGCAGTTCATGTGGTACCGTCATCTGAACTGGGTGGGCACCTACTATCCCATGATCCTGCCCTATTTCTTCGCCATCCAGGGGTTCTTCGTGTACCTGATCATGAACTTCATCGGCGGCATCCCCAAGGACCTGGATGAATCGGCCAAAATCGACGGCTGCTCCTACTACGGCACGTTCTTCCGCATCATCCTGCCCCTGATCGTGCCCGCTTTGGTCACATCCGCCATCTTCTCCTTCATCTGGCGCTGGGACGATTACCTGTCCGCCCTGCTGTACGTGAACCGCGCCAACATGCGGCCCGTGGCCCTGGCGCTGCAGCTGTTCAGCGACCCGTCCTCCGGCTCGGACATCGGCTCCACCCTGGCCATGTCCACCCTGTCCATCGTGCCCGCCACCATCATCTTCCTGATTTTCCAGAAGTCTTTGGTGGAAGGTATCGCTACCACAGGCATCAAAGGATAATACATGCTTTGCAGGGGGCTGCGCTTCGCAGTCCCTTTTTTATCAAATAGGGGAGGATATTTTCATGAGCAATGCCAGCGACGGCATGAACTACGCCCCTAAAGGCAAGCCTCAGGCGGTGGTCAAACCCGGCGAGTTTGTTTTTTCCGCGGTACGGTTGGATCACGGCCACATCTACGGTATGTGCAATGGGCTCACCGAAGCGGGCGGCACGCTGAAATACGTGTATGACAAAGATCCCAAAAAGGTGGAAGCCTTTCTCAAAGCCTTTCCCCAGGCCAGGCCTGCCCGCAGCGAGGAAGAAGCCCTGGAAGACAAAGAAACCCATATGATCGCAGGCGCGGCGGTGACAAGCCAGCGATGCGAGCTGGGCTTAAAAGCCTTATCCGCATCCAAGGATTATTTCACCGACAAGGCCCCCTTCACCACCCTTGAGCAGCTTCAAAGCGCCAAAGAAATGGTCAGGAAAACCAACCGGCGCTATATGGTCTATTACAGTGAACGCCTCCACGTGGAAGGCGCGGTGCTGGCTGGCTATATGGTGGAACAGGGGTTGATCGGCAAAGTGGTGAATGTGGCGGGCTTCGGCCCGCACCGGCTTATGGCGGACAGGCGGCCGGATTGGTTTTTCATCAAAGAAAACTACGGCGGCATCCTGTGCGATATCGGCAGCCATCAGATCGAACAATATCTGTATTACGCGGGTGAAGAAGACGGGCAGGTGGTTTCCAGCCGGATCGGCAACTACAGCACGCCCCAGCATCCCGAGTTGGACGATTTCGGCGACTGCACGATCACCGGAAAGAATGGCACGACGAACTATTTCCGGGTGGACTGGTTCACCCCGGACGGCCTGCGCACCTGGGGCGATGGCCGCACGATCATTTTAGGCACAAAGGGCTACATTGAAATCCGCAAATATATTGACGTAGCCCGTGAAGCCGAGGGCGGCAACCACGTGTTCCTGGTAAACGGCGACGGCGAAAAGTACGTGAACGCCACCGGCGTTACCGGCTATCCTTTCTTCGGACAATTGATCCTGGACAGTCTAAACCGCACCGAGAGCGCCATGACCCAGGCTCATGCTTTCAAAGCGGCGGAACTGTGCCTGAAAGCCCAAGCCCAAGCCATCGACCTGACGCCGGACCTGCAAGGAAGAAAATAAAAGGAGGAATCCCATGGCTTTTCTGACCTGCTGCATTTACAGCCATACGCTGTACAGCAATATCACCGTCAATGTGTGCCTGCCCACCCCCACCAGCGGGGACCAGGTGAATTACGATACGCTGAAACAGGATTACGGCTACGAAAAAGGCCTGCCGGTGGTGTACCTGCTCCACGGCATGTATGGCGACGCCAATTCCTGGACCCGTTTTTCCAGCGTGGACCGCTACCTCCAGGACCGGAAAATCGCCGCGGTCATGTGTTCTGCCGGGAATAACTTCTACCAGAATATACCCGGCAGCGCCCAATGGGCTACCTTTTTTACCAAAGAACTGCCCGCGTACATCTGTACCTTGTTTCCCATCTCTCCCCGGCGGGAGGATACCTTTATCGCGGGCTTTTCCATGGGCGGCTACGGGGCCTGGCATCTGGCCCTCACTGCTCCCGAGCGCTACGCCAAGGCGGCCAGCATGTCCGGCGCGGTGGACATCGAAGCGATCTATAAAACCTTCAAGGACACCACGATTTCCAATCCCTTCAACTGGAAAGCCATGTTCGGCGATCCAGAAGCCCTGGCAGGCAGCGGCAGCGACCTCTTTGCCCAGTACCAGGCCTGCGCCGCCAAAGGCTGCGCGCCAAAGCTGTACCAAGCCTGCGGCACGGAGGATTTCCTGTATCAGATAAACCTTTTCGCCCGTGATCGCATGCTTGCTTTAGGCGCTGATCTCACCTACGCCGAGGGCCCCGGCGGCCACGACTGGACCTTCTGGGACGCCCATATTCAAAAAGTCCTGGACTGGATGCTCCAGGATCGGGAAAAGGCAAGCAGTGCCGTGATCATGGGATAACCCTTTTCTCCAAACAAAGCAGCGCAATTTGCTTTGATCTGCAAATTGCGCTGTTTTGTATTCACGTTTTCGCTTTTATCCTACGTATATTTTCCGCTTTCCCTGAATAATCATGGACAGGACCGATAGGAGGTAACGATATGGAGATGCAGTGGATTCGTGAAAATATGGAAACAGAACAAATCATTTCCGCCAAGCCCACCCAGATAACGGTGGAAGCGGAGGTAGCGCTTCCGGGAGGACTGCGGGAGGAGGCGCGGGTCTACTATACCGACGCGCTGGTGCAGGTAAACGGGGGCGAATTGGCGGGCAGCCGCATCACGGCGGATGGACGGGTAACTTTTCATGTATTATACGCCCAAGGGGATTTATCCCATGTTAATTCTCTGGAAGCGGCAGCGGACTTTTCCCAGGTCATGCCGCTTTCAGAAGAGGAAGCCCAGCCCGCCTCGGTGCATCTGAAGCCTTTGGCGCAAGTGCAGCGCGTGACAGCCAAGGCGTTCAACGGCAGGCTTTTGCTTCAGGCTATCGTGAATCTATCCGCGGAAGCGGCGCTGCCCCGGTCCGTATCATTCATTCAGGACGCGGCTCCAGGTATGCCCGTTGAACGGGCCACTCAGACCATCGCCCTTCAGCGCACGGTGGGAGAAGGAGAAAACCAAAGTCTGCTGAGGGAAGAGTTTGAGCTGTCCGATGTGCTGAAAATCAAGGATACCCTGTTTGCCACCGCCCAAGCACAGGTTGAGGATATCATTGGTGGCAGCGACGGTACAGCTACTGTCACCGGCACGGTGACCGTGGAAGCTTGCCACACTGCCGATTTGCCCGGACGGTCCCTGGTATACACCCGCCATACCGCTCCCTATGAACAGCAAGTAACGTTATCCGGCGCCATGGGCAGCGCGCTTACCGCCCGCACGCTGGTACGGGACGCAGCAGTGCTTAGCCAGGAAGGAGAAAACGGGCGGATCATGCGGGCGGAAATCCAACTGACCACAGAAATGACCGCCGTAGAAGACAGCACCATGACCGTGTTGAAGGATGTGTTCACCACCGAAGGGGATGCTCTGGAAGCCCACGCTCAGCAGGTAGTGTTTCGGGACGGCACCGTGAACGAAACCGCGGCGGAAAGCGGCCGCACCGTGCTCACCCTGCCGGAGGGCAGTCCTCGGATGAAAACGGCGCTGCTTGCTTTCGTAAGGCCCGTACCAGTGGAAGCGCGTCGGCAGAAGGATAAGCTGTCGATGGACGGCATTCTGGATATCACTCTGATTTACCAGACCGACGACAGCGCCGCGCCTGTTAGCATCCGACAGGAGGAGCCTTTCCATGTGCTATTCGATACCCAGGCTCTGCCGGAGGATCATTTGTCCCTGACTGCATCCCAGGTAGACCCCAGTGCAGTGACGGGTGACCGTGCTGAGCTCAAATACATACTGCGCCTCAACGCCGACGGCGTTCGCAAGCATGAAGCCAAAGTATTGGTGGATGTGCAGTCTGTCCCTGCTCAGGAAACTTTCCGGGGCATCACGCTGTATTATCTCCAGCCCGAAGAAACCCTGTGGGACGCCGCCAAGCGCTGCCGCCTGCCGCTTACGGAAATCCAGCGTCTCAATCCGTCGTTGGAAAACGAACCGCGCACCGGAACGCCAGTGCTTGCTTATAAACGATAAAAAAATCGCGCCGCAGAAGTTGTTGCGGCGCGGTTTTTATACTGTTATGTAGTGCCCAATTGTCAAGAGGGAAAAAGAGCGCACATTGAAAGAGCCAGAGGATAAAGGTTCGCGGCAATGACCAGTCTGTTATACGCGGATTGGATACCGCAGGATCATGGGTAGGTATCGACAAAGTCCACCCACTTCTGGCGGCCGTCGCTGCGGGCGGGGCTTGAAAAGAAACTGTCAGCACCCGGGTAGGTCTGGTCAAGAAGCGCGATGAGGTTGTTTTTCATAGCGGTCTTCTGGTCCATATAGAACCCGAACTGCCGGTTCATGGTCTTCAGTTGGTTTCGTGTCTCATCCATACGACCATATTGCTTCAAATTGGCCCAGCGGTCAAGGACATATCGAGAGATTTTCTTCGCATCCGCCTTATCTGTTTTGGGGGGAGCGCAGGGAATCATCACCGAAGTTCCTGATCAGGGTAGGATTGACGGCACTGACAAAGAGACCCGCATTGGAAAGCCAGGAAGCAACCGGCTCATAATACCTGCCGGTATGCTCCATGCAGATCTTCGTCTCACCGTCCAGAGCTTTGATGAATCCGATCAGGGCATCGATTTCGGATCTGGTGTGGCGGAAATCACGGGGGTTGAGAACGATTTCATCTCCCGCACGGCGGATGGCGACAGTGCTTTTACCTTTGGAAGCATCAATACCAACTGCGTTCATGAGACTACTCCTTTAGATGTATTTGCAATGGCCGATACCAGTTTTCTCATTGCCTATTCAATCTACTGGGTAATTCACACGAACGGTGCATAGTTCAACCTGCGTAAAACGAACGCTGCGAATGAGGGCTGGCTGGCAGACTTTTCTACGGACGTAAAGTCCTAGGAGGCATAGGCCAGACCAATTGCCCTATCATTCTAACAGCTTAAGCAACAAGATGGATAATACCCTATCTGGATGATAGGACTATCAACCACTAAACACATTGTAGTAGGAGGCATGATAAAAAGTAACAGAAGGTGATACTGAGCTAGTCTTGCTGGTGTAGAATACAAATGACAGCAGCAAGACGGATAAATACTAATTCGTCATTTTTTGTGATCTTCGAGATCGAAAAGGAGAATGAACGAGTTACGTGCTTCTTTCATGCGGCTACTGCTTCGATTAGGTTTCCGATTGAAAATCCGCATTATGCCACACACCCCTCCATGAAAACAACAAATTATACCCACGCGGTCATCACCCTGTCCGGCGTAACGCTGAACAATGAAGGCAGCGACGTGCTGCTCTCCGTCTGCGACGACGGCTGGAGCGGCGCATCCAACACGGCGGAACTTGTCGCCGACGCGCAGAACCTGAGCGGCACCATCCCGGTGGGCGACAACTCCACCCTGACGCTGACGCTAAAGAACGCTTCCTCCTTTGAAGGCTCTTTCAGCGGTGAGATCGTCAACGCGAAAGGTAACACCGTTTCCACGGAAATCGGTACCGTAAACGTTACTCTGGACAGCAGCAGCACCTGGACGCTGACGGCGGATACCTACATCACTTCTTTTGAAGGCGATGTTTCCAATGTGATCGGTAACGGCTATACGCTGTATGTGAACGGTGAAGCGATCAACTGATAACGGGACTGTTTCAGCTTGAGAAGGAGCATTGATCGTGAAAAGGATTCTGACGATTCTGCTGGCGTTGGCCCTGCTTACTGTGTCCTGCGCCTGCTTCGCTGAGGAAACAGCAGCGGTCTCCGACAAGGAGGCCATTGAAGCGACGCTGAACCTGGCCAACAACCCTGATCAGGAATGGACGTACAAGTCCGGCGCGGACGCCTGGGTGCTTTCCGTCGTGATCGCGGTGACGAATCCTGTCATCGAAAATGAGGAAGGCGTCTCGGTCTGCGTGCCCGGCGCTTACGTCACCGGCATCGACACGGACGGCGACGGCGAAGCGGATGTGACTGCCGAAACCACCATGGAAGCGGTAAAAGGCAGCCTGGTGATCGACTATGAAACAACCGTTACCAGCACCAACGGCCAGACCTATACTGCCGCGACGGCTCCGGTGATCCTGAATACCGGCGCGGCAGGCTACGGCAACAGCAGCAATACCACCGCGTCCACCACTTACGCGGCTGAAGGTTACATCAACGTGGCCTGCGGCAACCGTGGCAAGC
>JAFXMP010000239.1 GCA_017530275.1 Clostridia bacterium
GATGTGCAATAGGAACCGAAACGGTCTAGTTAACGTGGAAACACCAAACAAGAAGACAAAAGAGTACTACAAGATGATCGGTATCGATATACCATCCAATGTAAAGATCGAGACATTCAAACACAAAGTATTGTGCATTACCGGAATGTAGTGCTAAAATTTCCGTTGTCTAAGGTTGAATATCTATTAAATTGGGCCTATGAAGCGGATATTTCACAAGTACAAAATGACAAAACGATATTTTCAGCCGGGGCAAATCAGAATAGAATAATGTTGGGAATACGCAAGGAATTCCAGGGACAGTATTTCATAATGCAGCGCACAAATCCATACGGATGAACTGCAAAGAACGATCAACAGACAGGAGAGGAAGAAATGGCCGGGTGGAGAGAATACTTGGGAGATAAGGAATTTTATAAAAAGATTATCGCGATTGCCCTGCCCATTTCCGCCCAGCAGCTGATTACGGTGGGCGTGAATCTGATGGATACCGTGATGCTCAGCTCCATGGGCGATGCCCAGCTGTCCGCATCGGCCCTGGGCGGGCAGTTCATCAACCTTTTCCAGATATTCTGTATGGGGCTCGGCATGGGGGCGTCGGTGCTCACTTCCCGTTACTGGGGAATGCGGGAAATAAATTCGCTGAAAAAAGCGGTCACCATCATGCTGCGGCTTGTGCTGTGTCTCGCTTCTGCGTTTACGCTTTTTACCATTTTCGCCCCGGGAACGATCATGCGCATGTACACCCCGGTGCAGGAAATCATCGATTACGGCGTAACCTATCTTCGCTGGCTGCTGCCAACCTACCTGTGCATCGGCCTGTCCCTGACCTGCACCATTGTGCTTCGCAGTGTGGGGCAAGTCAGGATTCCCTTGCTCAGCTCCATTTTCGCCTTTTTTGTCAATATCTTCTTTAACTGGGTGTTTATCTTCGGCCATTTGGGCGCGCCCCGGATGGAAATTGCCGGCGCGGCCCTGGGCACGCTGATCGCCCGGCTGTTTGAATTGCTCTTTATCTGCGGACATTTCTTCTTCAAAGATCAAAAGATCGGCTATCGCATCCGGAATATCTGCATGAAATGCGGCGATTTACTGCGGGAATACTTCCGGGTATGCATCCCCGTGCTGATCAGCGACGGGCTGCTGGCCCTGGGCAACAACGCGGTGGCCATGGTCATGGGCCACATCGGGGAAACCTTCGTGGCCGCCAATTCCGTGACCACCATCGTGCAGCAGCTGTCCTCTGTGCTCACCCAGGGCATTGCCAACGCCAGCGGCATCATGACTGGCCACACCATGGGCGAAGGGAAAATGGAAAAAGCCCAGAAGCAGGGCTTTACCTTCCTGGGCCTGGGCTTTGTGCTGGGGTGCTTCGCGGCGATCGTGATTTTGCTGGTCCGCGGCCCCATCATCAATTATTATAAAGTGTCCGCGGAAACCAAGGAAATCGCCTGGCAGCTCATGGACGCCATCGGCTTTATCGTAGTGTTCCAGGCCATGAATTCCATTCTCACCAAAGGCGTGCTGCGAGCAGGTGGGGATACCCGCTTCCTCATGGCGGGGGATATCCTGTTCCTGTGGGTCGCTTCCATTCCTTTGGGCATGCTGGCGGGCTTCGTGTTCCATTGGTCACCCTTCTGGATTTACACCATGCTGAAAATTGACCAGATCATCAAGTGCGTCTGGTGCTTCTTCCGCCTGCGCAGCCGCAAATGGATGAAGAAAATCCAAACTGCGAATGGATCATAACAGGTTTGAAAAAACACGGCAAAATGGGGACTGTCTGAGACAGCCCCCTGTTTTTGCTTGTTTTCCTGCTTTAGTTTTTTTGATTTGCCCTTATTTTGTTTTTGTTATAGATCAGGTTTCCATGCTTCCCGTCCTCACGTTCAAAGCGAGGGCTGCATTTCTTGGCAATGCAGGCTTTGGTGCCCATGAATTCAAATGGCAGGTCATCGGCGCAGCCGTTTAAAATATCATCGCATACATCGATCATGTTATCCAGCATATCAGGGCTGGTGTCTATGGCGTGATGACAGATGAATATCCGGTCATAGAGGCCTTGGAGTATGTCTCTGATACGGATCACCTGCTGCCTGTATTCTTCCACACTCAAACTGTTCCGATCGAAGAGAAAGGTGGAATCGTTGCATGCGTCCCCCGTGATCAGTACCCGTTCTTCCGGAATCAGCAGAATCATACTGCCGGGCGTATGACCGGGCAAGGCGTAGATTTCAACGTGCACCTGGCCCAAATCAAAGCAGTCGCCTTCTTTCAGGTCCTCAAACGCCATATCCGGCATGGGCGGAATAAAGTCTGCGTCTTCAAATTGATACTCCTCGTACCTCGGGCCCAGATTTCCCCGCAAATATCCCAGTCTGCCTTCCAGACCGCACATCGCCCGGTAGATGGGCAAATCGGCGTGGTTCATATACACCTTTGGAAATTCAGGCGCGCCGGGGGCATGGTCAATGTGGCCATGGGTCAGCACAACGTCATACGGCTTGTCTGTCAGGCTGTCCACCAGTGCCTTCAAATGCCCTACGCCTAAATTGGTATCCATCAGCAGCGCTCTTTCTTCCCCTTCGATCAGATAGAGCACTTCGCCGCAGGCACTCCAGAGAGCGGTGATCCGATTTGTCACTTTCTGAACCGAATAGTAAGCCTTTTTCATACGCCTTCCTCCAGAATCTATGCGTACTCCGTTACGCTTGCGCACGTTGCACGAATATCCACGGATTACCGATAAAGCAGTCTTACCTTTCCAATGATTCCTTCAGGCCTGACTGTCTGGGAAGGGCCCATGGAAAAGACCGGGCCTTTGGGCGGATAGAAGGCCGCAACCTTCCGGGCTGGGGTCGCCGCCATGTCGATGCGAAGATGATTCTTTCCGGGCTTGACCGCCTTTGAAAGATCATAGGTCCAGTCCGGGGCGATGCGCCGTCCGCAGGAAACGCCGTTGACAAACACTTCCGCACCGTCCGACATGTAATCCATGCGCAAAATGGCGGTGGATGTTCCTTCGGGCAGGCTGAAATCCGCTTCGTAGCGGTAGCAGTCCATCATATCCGGATGGGCGAGGGCGATATCGGAAAGGGTATCCAGCTTCACCGCTTCGCCAAACTCGGGATAATTCTTTGCCATGCAGGAAGCCAGCGTGAACCCGTCTATAGCCATTTCCTCTGTACCGGTCATACGTGCTGCCAGGCTTTCGACCGCTTCCCCGGTGTAATCCCCCAGGAACAGCACAACGGGATTGTAGGCGGGCACGCACAGTTCGATTTCACTTTCGCCTCCTTTCACCGTCTGCTTCGCGGGGAGAACAGCATTGTCGTAAGCCTCATAAATCCAGGCCTGTTTCGCGCTGGGAATCGTTACGGTACCGGTATAAGGCTGGCCCACATTATTATTGACGAAGAAATACACGTCGCCGTCCGTGCGGTAATGCAGGAAGCGCAGATCGGAGGAAGCGTGATTCAGCTTGATTTCACCGATGCCGCGCCGCGCAGGGTTTTGATGAGCGTATCTGCTGAAACAAGGATGCCCTCGGCTTTTTCAAAGCCCTTCTCCGTGGCGGCCTGGGGTACGGTATCCAGGAAGTATACGGGGAATCCTTTTTCGCTGGCCAGGCGGGAGAAGGAAACCAGCGCTTCCGACGTCACGTCCGACGCGGGCACCACCAGCGTCTTGTATTCATAGCCGTTTACGGAGAGCTTTCCGTCCGTAAGCCGGGCCGGGTAATCCGTCCCCTCCAGGCAGGAGGCCAGCAGGTCGATGGGAACGATATCATAGTCGATCTGCGCTTCGCCCAGGAGTTTGGCTGGGACATCGCAGTACATATCATGTTTTATGCTGGGCAGTTCAGAGTTCCAATCCCCTTCCGCATGATACAAAACAGCCACCTCCGGCATCGCCTTGCCGCCGGAAAGCAGGCTGCACATCCGCTGCATATAGGCCATCAGCTTTGCAAAGGAAGGAAACTGGGCGTTTTCGCCATGAGCATAGAAGTGGGGCGGACAGTCGGGATCGGGAAATGCCTTGGGTGAAAAAGCGTGGGGCACATAGCGGTTGATGCCGGACACCAGGAAATTATCCGCCAGGTACTTCATTTTGTCCACGCCAAAGTCCCAGCCTGTGGCCCCGAAGATTTCGCACAGCGCCCGGCCTTGTTTTCTGGGGTCGATATGCGCATGGGAGGAAGCCAGCTTGCCCAGCACATAATAATAGAAATCGCCGCCCATACTGTCCCTGGTACTGTGCTGGGACCAGGGGTGCATCTGGGCATTGAACACCAAATCCACGCCGCCCATGTGATTGCCGTGCATGGCGCGGAAATAATGGCCCAGGCCGCCGCCCAGGGCATAGGACAAATGCTTGTCCTCCCAGATATGGCCGATATATTCCACGCCATGGGCTTTGCACCAATCGCCCAGCTGCCCGGCAAAGTTCTTTTCAATCAGCCGGGTCACCGCGTCCATGTACGCCGTGCGCACGCGAACGGTTGCTTCGTCCGTGCCTTCGCCCCACAAAAGCGGCAGCTGCTGCGCCCAGTTTTCGCCCAGGCGTTCCCACAGCATATCGGGCATATCCTTTTGCCAGGGATTGGTCAGCGGTTTTTGCCCGCCCAGCTTCGCGGTCTGGTAACCTCCGGCAATGTTGCCCACCATGGGTTCATCGGAAAAGAAGCCCAGGATGGTTTTGCCAAATTCATGGGCGTACTTTTCATAATGCTTTTCATACACTTCGTCAATGAGCACCCGAACGCTGTCGTGGTCGAGGATGTTGATATAATCCGTGCGTCCATCGCCGTTGTGGGTAGTGAAAGTTGCGTAAATTTTCCAGGAGCCGTTGGGCACATTCCAGGTGAGCACGCCATCCTGGATGCATCCGCTCACGTCCACAGGATTCGTGAGCCGCCCGCCGTCATTGATTTCCCAGGCGGTGACGCTCAGGATCTCTTCGTCGTTTTCAAAAAAGTCCTTGGGTTGAGCGCCGGGGCGGGGCGGCATACCGGGAAACTGCTTGGGCGTCACCTTATCCCGGACAGCGGCAGCCACGTTCCAGCGGTTTAAGGGAGAAGGGCCGAAGCATTCGCATGCCACGGTATCCACATACCAGGGACGAAGGGCTTTTTCGGATCGCTGAATGCCGCCGTTGGCGTGACCGGTGGGGAAATGATCGTCATCCAGAATCCAGACAGTCATGTTCCGCTTGTGGGCTTCATCCAGAATCACATCCATATCCTGCCACCACTTAGGCCCGCAGAAGTCCGGATGGGGCCGGCACTCCACACATACGGAATGGATATTCGCTGCCTCGATGGCGCGCATGTAGTCCCGCAGGGTGGCTTCATCCTCGCCGTGCTGCCAGAAAAATGGCAAAATGTACGATCCAGCCTGGTTGTTCAGCAATTCATTGATCTTTTTCATGTGCGCCTCCCCTGTCTGCTGCTTTCTATGGCAGCCCCAGCAGACCGTCTGATGGGACTGTCTTTTACTTTTTGTATGATCTTCCTGTTTCCGGGTCCCGCTCGAACTGGGAAATAAATTCCCACACCAGATCGCACAGCGCCTGGGACGGCCAGTGGGGTGATTTTGCCAGGCCGATAAAACGGGCCCGCACGACGCCGTCTTTGGACACGCAGTCGCCGACATAATGGGATCTGCCTTCCCGCAGAATTACTTCTGTTCTTTCAAACGGGAACCCGATCTTTTCCACCACAATATCCGCCGATTCTTTCGCCGCCAAACGCACTTGTTCCTCGGAGATCTCTTCACAGCTGTTGGCCAAACGCCAATTATTAATGGAGCGAATCTTGTTTTTTCCGGAAAGGTCGATGCGCTTGGGCGGCTTTTTTCCGTTTTCTTCTTTTGGGGGCTGCTTTTTTTCGTCCGGTTGGCCGGTCCATTCGTTCTTTGGCTCATCCTGCGTAACGGGAATCAGGCCCAGCACCTCATATTCTCCCATACAGTTGCACACAGGAATGGTATATTCCGCCGCGCGCTTTGCCATATCCACAGTAGTGGTTTCTCCGGGCCACACAAGGCCTGCCTGCTCATGGGCGTCGGCTTCGCCATTGGCGTAGAGCATACCGCCCACGCCTACAGCCGCGAATTTTTCCGGCCAGCGCAGGGCGTGGCGGGAAGTCATGAATCCGCCCAGGGAATAGCCCACCATGTAAACACGCTTTTCATCCACGGGATAATGCGCGTAAGCGTAGTCCAACAGCCGTTCAATGCTCTGGGGTGTTTCATCCTCAGGGATGATGACGATCATCTGTTCCCGGGCCGCGATATTGGTATATCCATAGGTTTCCGCCAGGAAAATGGGATTGCCCGCGCCATGCAGGACAAAGAGAAGGGGATATTTTCCCTGACCGGTCCGCATATAGTTCATGGGTAAATAGGATGCCCACTTCTTCCACGGCTTTTCCGGATCCGCGTCATGCAGTTCCTTGTGAAGCCCCTTTTCTTCCCAATAGGCAATAACCTCCGGGCAGGCTTCATTTTCAAACCCGAAGCGAAGGCAATACTTGTTCTCACACATGACGCGATAGGTTTCGGAGCGGCCAAACACGTCGATATCCATTTGAGGCGAGCTCATGAGCTTCATCATGTCCAGGTCGCGTCGGGTCATTTCATCCATGGCGAAAATCCCTCCCTGTGCGGTTTCATTTTTTCGTGTACTGGTCAAAGAATTCCGAAAGCGTCAATCCGCCCGGCATCTCCCGGCCAATTTTCTGCATACTCATATCCGTGTACTGGATGAATTCCATCCGGTTGCCGTCCGGGTCCTGGAGCCAGAAAGCAAAGGTACGGTCGATGTTGGGCATGGGCGGCAAATACACAGAATCCTTTCCGCCTTTTTGGAGCACTTCCTCGTAGAAGGCCTGCACGTCGTCCACCACATGGGCGAAATGGGTGTAGTTCAGATCCCGATGCTCCACAGGCACCCGGGGTTCTGTGGCGTCCAGTGTGTTGAACAGTTCCACAAAATGCCCCGGCGCGTCCTGAAACTCCATGTACACGATCCACTTGACATCCCTGATGGATTCCAGATACCTGATTCGATCCGGATCCATTTTCGCCCGGCGTTCTTCACTGTCCGGGATCATATCACCGTAATAGATGGTGAATTTTTCTTTGCAGTTCAGGAAGGTTTCATACCATTGGATCGACTTTTCCAAATCCTTGCAATTAAAGCCCAGGTGCATATTGGGGGTAATGATCATGGCGTTTTCCTTTCCCCGAGCGCTTCAGCGGGTTTTCAAGGCGCTTTCCTCGCCTTCGGTGGGCACGCAAAGCGGCAGGCTCCTGGTGCAGGTGGAAGCCACAGCGCACTTAATGCCCTGCTTTTCACTGGATTCCAGCATTCTTTCTTCCACTTCCAGCACGTGCAGGCAGCGTTCGCCGCTTACACGGGGTTCACGGTTTTCAATCTTCGCCCACACCATATCCGCAAGGCCGACGCCGCGGCTGTTGGTTTTGAAGGCATAGGGGTCTTCTATCCTGACGCGTCTGGGCTGATCCGCGCCTTTAAAATCCGTGGTGTTTTCGTACAGGAAGATTTCGCCGTTGAACCAGTCGGGGCAGGCCAGGTACAGGATGCCCTTATTGCCGTAAATGGCGAAATAGGTCTGATCAAAATAGCAGCTGTCCGCGTTGATGGACTGGGTGCCGGTGATGCCGTTTTCCATCTCCAGGATGGAATAAACCTGGCTTTCGTTGGGCGTGGCCACGATATCCCCTTTATGGGCGGAGGGTGGGAAGTTATCGATGTGGCGGGGATAAGGCGCTTTGATGTTGGCCTGCACGTTGGCCACCGGGCCCAGCAGGTTGATAAGCACGGTCAGATAATACACCACATAGTCAAACACCAGCCCGCCGCCGGGTTTATTCAGGTACGCCATGGCGGGCAGCATCTTCTCATTGTCCCGGTTGCCCACCATGGCAAAGGACGTGATCCTGCCAATGCGTCCGCTGTCAATGATCCGGCGGGCATTCTGAACCCAGCTGGCGAAGAAGGTGTCCGGCGCGGAGCCGATCATCAGGTTTTTGCTTTCAGCCAGCATCACCAGTTCCTGGGCTTCCTTGATATTCATGGTGAAGGTCTTTTCGGTGTATACATGTTTTCCCGCTTCCAGCGCCCGTTTCATGATCTCATAATGAACTGCGGGCGGAGTCAGGTTGAGAACAATCTCAATGCTTTCATCCGCCATCAGCTCATCCACGGTACAGGCCCGCACACCAAACTGATCGGCGACTTCCCGCGCCTTTTCGATATTCCTGTCCGCCACGGCGGCCAATTCCACCACGGAAAAGCGTTTGGCGATGTTTTCAATATAGATGCGGCAGATCATGCCGGTTCCGATAACCCCTACCTTCATGGGGGTGATGTTTATTTCGCTCATGCCTCTTTTTTCCTCCCGTTTTCCTTTTGCCTTTTCTTATTCCTCGAATCCATTGGCACGAGTCACATCAGCGTACCATTTCGCGCTGTCCTTGGGGGTGCGCTCAAAGGTCTCGTAATCCGTATAGTACAGGCCGTAACGGGCGCAGTATCCGGCGGACCACTCAAAGTTATCCATCAGCGACCACAGGTAATATCCGCGCAGGTCGATGCCATCCTGGATCGCCTGGTGGGCCCAATGGAGCACGGACTTAACGTATTCGATCCGCCGCTCGTCATGAAGGTTTGCTTCTTTGCCTTCCTCATCGTCATAGGGCA
>JAFXMP010000240.1 GCA_017530275.1 Clostridia bacterium
GATGAGGATCGTCAGCGTGCCCATTACAAGGGCAAGCATGCCTAGTGAACGGGATAAGCCGGTTGGGATCGTGAGGAGAGATGAACCATGCGTGACTTGATAAAAGGAGTATGCTGCAAGCAACAGATCGAAAGACGGCTTGCCTGTGGCGAAGAAGACCAATAGCATCAGAAGAAACCAAGCTTCTGCCAAAGTGATGCTGAGCGTAGCGCCAATTGGCTTTCCACGCTTGACAGACCGCTTCCAGACCGCGAAGTGCAAGCCAGTGTTCAGCGCAAACAGGAAGGTCAGCGCGAACATTTGCAAATGCGGTGCGAAAGAGGAAACCAATCCTGCAATGACGATCAGGCTGCCGCACAGGACTGACGCTTTTGCTGTGCGTGTCATCTGTGAATCCGTGTTTTGCTTCATCTTCGTCCTCGCTGATCCATCAGTAATGCCGTGATTCCGCCGGATTTTGATAATCCTGCATCAGGTGATCGGGAACGCAGGCGACGAGTTCTTCAACTGTCCAAAGTGATTCGCCTTTGGAGATTTCCCGGAGACGCACAGGCGCGGAATACACGTCCACCTTCCCGGATGCGGTGACGGAAAACACCTGGGCCGTGTACTGCTTGCCCTGATCGGTGCACAGGTAAGCAAGGAAAGGCGCGAGGCCTTCGCTGTCTGCATGATTGGCGTCGATCTCTGCCTTCTTTTCTGCTGACATGGTCACTTCCTTGCCCATGGCTTCAGAGAGCGTTTTCAGCGTCTTGGCAAAGCCCGCCACATGGCCGGGTGACGCGCCTTGGGGACAGAAAGCATTGCAGTTGATTCCATGCCGCCAAAGTTCCATGGCCATGGCCTTTGTCATGCCGACGATGCCGGCATTGGCTGCGCTGTACACTGTGGCGTTGCCCAGACCTACCCATGCATCGGAGGCGCAATTCAGAATGGTGCCGCCACCCTGCTTAATCATATAGGGTACCGCATGTCGGCAGCAGTTGAAGGCACCCTTCATTTTGACGGAGGTTTGGCGGTCATAATCCCGTTCTGTCAGGGAGAGCAAAGCACCGGATTCCGTAATGGCGGCGTTGTTGACTACAATATCAATGCGGCCGTATTTTGCAACGATTTTTTCCATCATTTGACCGACGGCGTCATAATTCGCCACGTCGCAGAACATGGCTTCTGCCTGTCCGCCAAAGGCTCGGATCTCCCTGGCTGCGGTTTCGGCATCGCCCACCATGGAAAGCCAGGCCGCCTGTTCTTCCCTGGAAAGCTCCTGGGGAGGCTCCACGTTTTTCATGGGACTGCGATTGTTGGTGATGACGATGGCTTCTTCCCGGGCAAAATACATGGCGATTCCTTTACCGATTCCCTGCCCCGATCCGGTGACCAGCGCAACCTTTCCTTTGAGCGCGTTCATAGATGATCCTTCCTTTCCGCTTTATTACAAATACTTCTTTAAGTGTTCAAATACCGTCCGGTAAGCAGCCGCGTCAAAATGAATGCCGTCCCGGGTATGTTCGGCTTTCAGGTTCCCGTTTTCATCCTTGAGGCCATCGTTCGCATCGATATAATAGAAACCGAATTCATCCGCAAGGCCCTCCACCATTTTGTTGGCACGGGCAATGTTTTCATTGGTGCGCACCAGCATAGAGGAGTTGCCCTGCGCCAAGGGAACACTGCTGTTCACGGGATAATAGGCCATCATATAAACGATGGTGTCCGGCAGCTTGTCCCGGATGATTTCACAGATCCTGCGATAATTGCCGGTAAGATGGGCGAACCAGTCTTCACCATCCGGAAGGGGACGAAGATCGTTGGTACCGATGTTGATGAACAGCTTTGCCGGCCGCAGGTCCAGCAGCATGGGTTCAATGGCGGCCAGGAATTCATCCGTGGTATAGCCGCCGATGCCGCGATTGTAGGCAATGGGCAAGCCCTCGTTCAAACAGTATTCGGTGATGGGAAAGTGCTCCATCAGGGAGGAGCCGGTGAACAGTGTCCGTCCTTTTTGAACATAGGCGTTCTGCTGACGGTAATTGGTCAGCTTACGTTCCTTTTCATGGTTAAATCGCGCCGATAGGGATTGCATGAGTTCTTCCTTGACCTCCTGCTTGATCTGTTCGTAGTCCAAAGACATAGAGCCCTCCTGTTATTCAAAAATCAATTCTTTCAGTTCCAGCATTCCTATGCCCTGGAATGAAAGATAAAGTGCCTTTTTGCCAGCTGCGTACAAGGAGAGAGAAATCCTAGTCCATGCGTTTGCCGGCTGCAGCGAAACGATTCCCTGTGATTCTTCATCGGTACGCACCTTCAGCACTCCCTCTGCTGTCCCCCGGCAGATCAGGTTCAGCGTGCAGGAGCCATTAAAGGAAAAGAATTTATAGCCTACCAGCGTCCTGTCTGTTATGCCTGAGAGAAAATGCTCCTCACCATCATGGGTGATGACAGGCATGGGATCCATATGATCATGTTGGCCAATATGTGGCATGTGGCCATTGGTCAGGCAGCAGCAAATGGAAGCGGGATAAGATCCCTCGGCGGTAAGCGGGCCGCCATTCAAACCGCAGGAGGTGATTTCTACCTGGGGAATCCGTCCGTCCGGCAGTATGTCGATTCTTTCCGCACAGCCCTGACGGCTGAAGGTATTGCGGTGTGTTTGCCGATGATAAAAGACATACCACTGTCCGCCAATTTGCTCTATGCTGCCGTGGTTGTTGCCGGTCATCATTATGCGGTCTTTTTCAATGCGCCCCTGATAGCTAATATCCCCGTTATCCACGATGATGCCGCCATAGACAAAATCTCTGTCAGGATACTTGCTGACAGCGTAGCACAGCTCGTGCTGATGTTGGCTGGAATAGATGAAATAATACACACCACCGATTTTGCGGATACTGCTGGCTTCGTGGAAAGCGTGGTTTTCAAA
>JAFXMP010000241.1 GCA_017530275.1 Clostridia bacterium
ATGGCAGTGATAATCAATGATGGGCATGCCCTTTGCCGCTTCATGAAACAGCGTTTTCGCGGTCGGCGTTGTCAGAAGGAAATCATCATCCAGAAAGGAGCGCATAACAAACCAACCTCCTCGTTTCTTCCAGTTTCAAGTATAAGACGTATAAAATAGAAAGTCAAGAACCAAAGAGGCTGAAAATATACCGTTTGGCGACAAGATTTGGTTCTTTGTCCTTTCCGCAAATAAATGCGAAAGGAATACAGCCGCTCGCCTCCGTCGGCCCGTTCCCGAATTGACATGCCACGGCAAAACGCATATAATAATTTGCGTTTGAGCAATTTTTTGGCGTTTTTTTGCCGGAGGTGGGGAATCATGAACCAGAACGTAAAAAAGTTTGTTCAGGGGTGCCATGACGGCATCCCGATCGGGCTTGGGTATCTGGCGGTATCCTTTTCTTTCGGCATCCAGGCGATTATGGCGGGGCTGACGGTGGGACAGGCGGTCATGATGTCCGCGCTGAACCTGACCAGCGCCGGGCAGTTCGCCTCTTTGGATATCATCGCCGCCTCGGGCAGCTATATCGAAATGGCGCTCAGCCAGGCGATCATCAACCTGCGCTATTGCCTGATGAGCGCGAGCCTGAGCCAGAAGGTGGACCGGGAAAAATCCTTCTTGCATCGCTTCCTCATGGCCTTTGGGGTGACGGACGAGGTATTCGCCCTGTCGGTCTCCGTAAAGGGCGCGCTGTCTCCGTTTTATTCCTATGGGCAGATGGCGGTCGCGATCCCGGGCTGGACGCTTGGCACGCTGCTTGGGGCGATCGCGGGCAATATCCTGCCCGCCAGGGTCCTGAGCGCCCTTGGCGTTGCGCTCTACGCGATGTTTTGCGCCATTATCGTGCCTCCGGCAAAGAAAAACAAGGTGCTGTTCTGGATCATTCTGATTTCCATGGCGTCCAGCGTGATCGTCGCCTACGCGCCGTATCTGATGAATATTCCCGCCGGCTATCGGGTGATCCTTTTAACGGTGGCGATCGCTGCGGCGGCAGCCCGTCTAAGGCCCATCGGGGAGGAAGAAAAATGAGCGGAAACGTGTATGTTTACATCATCGTGATGGCTGTCGTCACCTATTTGATCCGTATGCTGCCGCTCACCCTGATCCGGGGCGAGATCAAAAGCCGGTTCCTCAAATCCTTTTTGTATTATGTGCCGTTTGTGACCCTGTCCGTGATGACGTTTCCGGACATCCTGTCCGCCACGTCCACGCCCTGGTCCGGCCTGGCGGGGTTCGTTACGGCAATGTTTCTTTCCTATAAAGAAAAAGGGCTGATTTTCGTATCGCTCTGCTCCTGCGCGGTGGTGTTTGTGCTGGAGCTTGTGCTGGTGGGAGGATAAGGCATGTGCGGGCGGTTCTTCGTGGTGGGCGAAAGCGAAAATGAGCTGCTTGCCCGGATGATCCGGGAAGCGGACAGGAGGAAAGCGGCGTTGACGGGGGAGGGCGGCGTCGCGATGGGCGAGGTGTTCCCAGCCAGCGCCGTGGCCGCGCTGGCTGTCGGGAAAAGCGGCCGGATCGGCGCGTTCCCGATGCTTTGGGGATTCAAGCGCCCCCAAGGACGCGGACTCATCATCAACACCCGGAGCGAAACGGCGCTGGAAAAGCCCATGTTCCGCGCGTCCATGCTGGACAGGCGCTGCCTGATCCCGTGCAGCTGGTATTTTGAATGGGAAACGCGGAGGGGCCAGACGGATATCCTGGACGATGAAATGAGCTTTCAAACGCTGAAAACGGCGTCGGACAAGCAGAAAAAGAGCCAACAGGCCGTGAAAATCAAATACGCGATCCGCCCCAAAGCGCCCGGCATCATGTACCTGGCCGGCATTTACCGCTATGAAAAGGACAGTCCGCTGCCCGCCCTTTCCATTCTGACAAGGACAGCCGCGGAGGACATCGCTTTCATCCATGACCGGATGCCCGTTATTTTTTCGGAAGCGCATAAAGCGCTCTGGCTCGACCGCTCCTGCGATCCCCAGACCGCGCTGCTTTCCTGCGAAACGGATATGACGCACAGAGCCGCGTGAAAAATCTTTTTCTTTTGTCAAGGAAAAACGCTTGACAAGGGACGGAAAACGTGTATAATATCCCCGTGTCAAGCAAAATCACTTGACGGGAGGGCGCGATAAGCATGAACGGCGCGGCCGCCATGGAAAAGAAAGTGATGCTGTGCTGGCTGCTTTCTTTTTACGGCGAAATGCTGACGGACAACCAGCGGGAAATGGCCCGGCTGCATTGGGAGGAGGATTACTCCCTGACGGAGATCGCGCAGCAGTTCTCCGTATCCCGCCAAAGCGTGTTCGACACCTTGAGCCGGACGGAAAAGCAATTGGAAACGCTGGAAGAAAAGATCCGCATGCTGCGCTTTTTCAGAAGGATCGAAGACGGGCTGACGGCATGCCAAAAGGAGCTTGACCGGGTCCAAACGGATCAGGAAAGCCAAACGCATCTGAACGCCGCCCGATCCCTGATCGAAAAGCTGCTGAACCAGGAGGAATAATCATCATGGCCTTTGAAGGGCTTTCCGAAAAACTGCAATCCGCTTTTAAGAAGCTGACGGGCAAAGGCAAATTGAGCGAGCAAAACATCAAGGATGCGATGCGCGAGGTGCGCATGGCCCTGCTCGAAGCCGACGTCAACTACCTGGTCGTCAAGGATTTCATCAAAAAAGTCACGGATCGCTGCATCGGCGCGGAGATCCTGGCCA
>JAFXMP010000242.1 GCA_017530275.1 Clostridia bacterium
ACCTGTTCCGCCTGCCTGGAATTCCAGAGCTCATCCCAGCTCTGCGTATTCAGGTTGCCCATGACCTCCTTATCCTTGGTGCCGTTGCAAGGCATCACGTCGCCATACGGGTCGATAAAGAAGGTATCGAAGGCCATATCGCAGGGCAGCAGCCGTTTTTGCCCGTAGATATAGTTGATCAGGCCATGGTTGAAATAGGCGCGGAACCATTTCTTGGGGCTCTTGGCATTCAGCAGCTCGTTGACCAGATCCTCAAAGTTCTTCGCCACCATCGGACGGTCATGGATCACGTTTTTGTTTTCGACGAAATAGAAGCTGTTATGGAGCGAAGCGGTGGCGAATTCCATGCCCAGCTCGTCCGAAAGCCGATAGAGGGGCACCAGGTCAGGCGCGTTCCGGTCCTGCACGGTCATGCCGAAGCCGACGTCCTTCAAGCCCCTCGCCCGCAGCTGCTTGAGGGTTTCGTAGCCGCGCTTGTAGCCGTCCGGCAGGCCCCGGATCTCATTATTGGTTTTTTCCAGCCCCTCGATGGAAATGCGGATGCCAATATTGGGAAATTTTTCGGTCAGCTTCAGGATGCGGTCGGTGAAAAAGCCGTTGGTGCTGATGACGATTCGCTCCGACAGCTTGCTGAGCACCTCTACGATGTCCTCCAGATCTTCACGGATGAAGGGCTCCCCGCCGGTGATGTTGGTGAAATACATGGGCGGGAGCTTTTTGATCGTCTCGATGCTGAGCTCTTCTTCCGGCCTCGAAGGCGCTTTATAGCGGTTGCACATCGTGCAATGCGCGTTGCAGCGGTAAGTCACGATCACCGTGCCGTTCAGTTTCTTCTGATTGCTCATCGTATATCCCCGCTTTCTCGTTTGATCGTATTATGGCTGATAAATTTGCATCAGTTTTTGCGCATAGTCCGCAACCGAATCAAAAACAATGGATTTACTGTTTTCGCGATACTGGTTCAAACGCGATTCATCTTCCCAAAGCGATTGGATTTTCGCTTTCAGATTCTCGGCGTCTCCGCTCTGGAAGAGCTCGCCGGTTTTCCCATCATCAATGAGTTCGGGGATACCCCCGATCTTCGCGCCAAGAACCGGCGTGCCCAGCGTCAGGCTCTCGATGGCGGCATACGGGCAATTATCGAATACTTCGGATGGAACGATGCTGAACGCAGCATTCCGGATCACGCCATTGAGCAGGCTGCCAGACAGGAAGCCCACGTTTACAACGTTTTTAATTTGATCCACTTGCTCCTGCAACGGTCCGCTTCCGGCAAAAACGAAGGGGATTACCGGCAGCGCTTCCACCGCTTTCATCAGTGTTCCGATCCCTTTTTCCGCTGAAAACCGGCCAAAGTAGAGCGCGTATCGGTCCGGAAGGTGAGGAAGCGAGGATATGTCCGCGTCCGCCGACCGGTTAGTGCCGGTGAAATTTCGCAAAAACACGGTTTTTGCCGCAAGGATAGGGCTGGTATCCAGCTTGGCCTTCATAAATTGGGAAGGACAGATCACTGCATCGAGGCAGCGATAAATGCCGCGAGCGTTCCAATAGTACGCCTCGCAGAATCCAATCACGCTCCTTACCGTGGAGGAATGGATGCATTTCCCTTTTGCACAGTTGACGAACCGGCCCTTTCCCCCGCCGATGCACTTTTCGCAGATATGCTTTTCAATTGGATTAAACAACTGATGATTCGGGCAGATCAATTGGAAATCATGGGCCGTATATACGATCCGACAGTTTTGGCCAGACGCCTTCTTCCATTGCATGATTTCGACGATGACCGAGGGGGTAAGCTGGTAATTGAAGTTGTTCAGGTGGACAACCTCTGGCCGAAAATCGTCCAGGACAAGGCGAAGCTTTTTTCTTGATTCCGTGGAATAGATGGTCTTGAGCGCATAGCCGATTTTGGCCAGGCCCTTGCTGGTATGAAAATCCATCGTGGAGGTATATGCGTTTACCTTGTTTCCAACGCATCGATCCGGATGCTCCATCCCAAAATACTGAACGCTGTGCCCATGCTGCTCCAGGTATTCTCCCAGCTGGAACATATAGGTTTCCGAACCGCCGTTCGGGTACAGAAATTTGTTGACCATCAGTATTCTCATTCGTCTGCCTCCCGATTCCTTGACGGGCAAATGCGCGCTCATCAGCGTGAGCTGAGCTTCGTCTTTCCGTCAGGTTTTTATTTCACCGCTTCCACCGTATCCGCAGGGGACAGCGGCGTAACCTCTTTCAATTTCAGCCCTTCCTTATCGATCAATACGGCGGTATCCGATTCGTTCGCATTTTCATCTTTCGGATTGTCCAAATTGATTGCTTCGCTCCCATACTCTTTCCGTTTTTCTTGCTGGCCCAAGAATACGCCCGAAAAGAAAATGAAAAGCATGATGATGGAAAAGCCCAGGAACACGATCGAGATTTTCAAAAATCGTTTGATGGAGTCTTTGACCAAGTTTCCTATTTTCATCTTCGCTCCATTTATTGTTAATACCAGTTCACATCAACAACGACAATCTCTGGGTTATTGTTGATTCTGGGGATCTTGGAGTTATTGCCCAAACCGCGGCTGACCACCACAACGCTTCCTCCCTTGACCGTCTGCATTCCTTCATAAAGCTCCGGCAAAAAGCCCTGATCGGAGGCATAAAGACCTCCAAAATGCGGGATCCGAATCAGTCCTCCGTGGGTGTGGCCGCACATAGCCAAATCGACCCTGAATTGATTCAGCGTGCCCAGGAAATACTCCGGATAATGAACAAGCAACAGCTTAAAACCGTCGGCTTTCATGAATTTTTCCATAAATTGGGGCCCGGTGTATTTTTCGTAATTCGACACTTCATTGACCAACCCGCCGATGACCACCTTGTTTCCGTTTATTTCTGTTTCAATATAACTGTTCTCCAGCATCACCACGCCGGTAGCGACAAGATCTTTCTTGATGTTGGTTTTGCGATGGATATAATCCACCCATTCATGGTTGCCCATCACATAGTAGACGTCTGTAATATCCGTTAATTGTGTGCAAAGCTCCGTCACGACGTGGGTATCGTCGTTAAAACGATTATTCATATCTCCGGTGATCGCAATGATATCCGGGTTCAGGCGCTTGATCCAATCGACGAGCTCAGCGTTCTTTTCCCCAAATTCATGAAGATGCAAATCGCTCAGCTGAACGATACGAAAGGCTGCTTCCACCTCGTCGGACTGCAAATGATAAAAAGTCACTTCAAGGGTTTCATTCTCTTTTTCAATGTAATAATGCAAACCGACTGCGGCGGCCGCGAAGAAAACCAGAAGGATGCACAGAACTTTTCGCGCCTTTTTCAGCCTTCTGCGCCAGGCAATGCGCTTGGGGGAAGGCTCGTTCTTAGGCTTCTTTTTCGGGGCCGCTGCCGCCGATTCCTTGATCGACGCCGTTTCTTCTGCTTTGTCCTGCTCGTCTTTGTTTTCCTCCTGCTGCTCCTTGGAAGCGTTCTCTTCGTTGATGGCAGAGGAATCCCGCGTCTTTTTTGACGACGGCAGACGGATCCATTTCTTTCTACTCACCTTGTTCCTCCGTTGATTTATTTATTCGTCGGTTTGAAAACGATAAGCTCTTCCTGTTTGAAGGTAGCGCTGATCAAATTGTTGATTTGATAGGTCGACAGACGGTTGGATTCACCGATCTTCGCTGTCAGGCTGGGCTTGATTTCCGTCTGGGATTTTTCAAGCTCGTATCCAATGAAATCCAGCATGTCCTTCGCTTTTTCATAGGAACTGTTATTGAGCAGGCACAGGAACTGATTGCCGTTATTATAGCCGATAAAGCCGTACTGTTTGGTTGCGATCTGCAGGATAAGGCCAAGCTCCGCAAGCATCTGGTTGCCCTTTTCCCGTCCGAAGCGGTTGTTGATCTCTCCCAGATTTGTAACGAACAGACAGACGCAGCTGAATGTGTCAAGCGCGCCCTCCTTGGCGATCTCTTCAATTTTCTCATCACAAGAAATGCGGCTGGGCAGCCCCGTGATTTTGTCCGTGTAAAGCACGTAATCCATCAGGTCGCCCGCGCGGCCCAACACGATCGCTCCGGTGCAGCCAACGCCCAGAAAAAGGATGCCGCCCAGCACCATATAAAGCATGATATTGACGCCCTTGTTGGCCCGGGCGCTCGAAGTGACGCGGATATTCTTGGCGACTTCGGACTGGTTGAACTCTGTGCCAAGGATGTTCAGCTGGGCATAGATGCTGTTGATCTTCTCAATGAGATACATGATCTCTTCGCGGATTTCCGCCTGAGCGCTCTCACTCGCCGCTTCGGTAACGCCAGAAAAACGCGCCAGGATAAATTCATCTTCCGAGATCTTTTTTTCCAGTGCGTAAACGGAGGCGAAATAACCCGCATAGGTATCCATCAGGGTTTCATAGTTGTTTTGGGAATAGACAGGATTATGATCCTCATCGTAGATTTCGTACACCTGATGTAATATGATGGAATTGGAACCCTCGTCCGTTGAATCCCCTGTGCCCGAGCTTGAATAATTCTGGGACTCCAGCATCCGTTCCTCATAGATCTGCAGTAGGCTCGCCATTTCATCTGCCTGAAGGAGCAGCTTTTCACGCTGGAGGTTTTGCTCGGCTATATCAGCGGTGTAATAATCCAGCAGCAATTGCGGATCCTTGGTGATGCCGGAATTGACGGCCTTCACATAGACGCTTTCATATTGCGCGTTCTGCAGCGATTGAAGCTGTGTCTGCAAATCATAAAAGCTCAGGCCCGTCTGCGAGGAACGAAAGGATTCTTCGCAGCTGTATATGTACTGGAGCATTTTATCGATCGAGCTTGAAACCATATCCATGGAAATGATATAGTCGTATTTATCCAAAAGCTCCGTATCCACCACGCCCGGCTTTTTTCTGGTGATCACATACCGGTTTCCGTACCAGGTCATATATTGGTTGACGATCGCCGTAACCAGGCTCTGCACGGTTTCCACTGAATAGCTTGAGTTCATGGACAGCCGCACCCGATAATTTGTGGGCGTCATCGTATATTCTTCGCCCTTTTCCAGCATGGCCTTCTTCCGGTTTTCTTCTTCCGACGTCAGCAAGCCTTCAATGGAAAGCGAATCTCTGACATAGTCCACGTTGATATCCATATCGACTTCTTCCAATGCAGAGCTGACGATGACCGCCGTGCGTATTTCCTCCGGCTTGAGCTCGTTGCCTGTGGGCGTCAAGCCCTCGGACGCTTTGCTGTTTAGATATTCAATGTTAATTGAGGCATAATAATACTGCTGTCTTGAAAGATACCAATAAAACACAGAAAGGCCGAGCACCATTCCAAAGATAATGATGTATCGCCATTTCTTTATGTATCTTAAAATTTGAAAATCTTTCATTTCGCTTCAATGCCTTTCTTTTTGTTATGAAAAACAAGGATGCCCACCAGAAGCGCGTCCATTACTGCCGTAAGCATAACGACGCTTTTTGCCTTGGTGCGTTCCATCAAGCTGATTTCCAACGGCATCATCGTAACATAGCTGTGATTTTTATATTGGCTGAATTCCTTTTCCACTTTCCGGATCGTATTCATGGTCGCTTCCAGCTGGCTTTTCATTTCCGCGATCAGATTGTCCACCCGGGCGGTGTTCGATATACTCATTGAAGTGTTTTCTTTATTCTTTATCATGGCGATAAATTGTTCTGTCTGGTTGATCTGGCGCTGAATCTCCTCCGAGCTTTCTTCATATGTCGTAGCGTTGAGGGCGAGAATGTCGATACCGATTTTTGTTTTGGACATATAAAATTTCCGTTCCGAATCAAGGGAGGGAATGAACACGACGCTCGTCAGCCGCGACTCATAATCCTGGAGTATTTTTTTGTAAAGCTTCTGCAGCTTTCGATTGTAATCATAGTTGTTCGTCAGATTCTGTATTCGATAGTTCAAGCGTTCCATATAGGTTCCCTGATCGGATGTGACCCCGCGCTCGGAAATAATGGACTTGATTTCTTTCAGCGTGGAGATCCTGTACCTTTCGATGATGTTGATCAAATCCTGGAAAGAAATGCCATCGCTGCTGATAAAGTCCTTGTCGCTGCTCTGCTGGGAGCTGAGGTATTTCTGCATTTGGTTCAAAGACATATTGTAATAGTTGATCAGGTCGAGATATTCGAGGTTTTCATCATTATCGACATTAAAGATCAGCACAAACTGGTCATTGCTGTATATTTCGTGGAAATGGCCGATATACGAATAAATGAGCGAATTCAGAAGGCCGTTTGCGCTGACGGCGCCAAGATTGTCGTTTTGCCCCGCCTCATAGCTGACGATAAACTGGGTCGCGATCAAAGAAGCGTTATTCCTCGGACGAATAGAGATCTCGTTCATAAGATTGCGAGGATTGACATTTCCCTCTAAGCCTGCATTACGAATGGCGTCTTCGATTACTTCGTCCGTAAAAATGTTATAAGCGTTGAAGTACGTTCCGTTCGGATAGAGGCCTTCAGATGCGTTCGGATAGGTAAAGGTAAGGATAGCCGACGCCTTCTGGTGGCTTTGCACATAGAAATAGATGCAAAAAGCGGCAACGAACACGATCGAGAACATAAGGATCCGAAAAAAGTGTTTCCGCAGAACAAAGATGATCTGGGTGATCAGATTTCGCATGTCGCGCTGTTCTCTCCTTTCACTTTCATCAATGGAAAACCGCTTATCCCAAGCGCACTCTTATCCGTATTCCAGCGCTCTTTTGCTGGAGAGTACCGCCACGCCGCTTGTGGCGAAGCCAACATAGTTGATAGAATAATAAAAATACGTATCGTCCGTCGCATACGATATAAAGGAGTACAAAACGACGATCAAGGTAAGCGTCAAGGCGTCCCAGCCGAAAAACCTGCGGATCGCGTTCATCCGATACCAGCTGTTGCTCCACAGCCAGAAGATAAAGCCCCAGAAACCCAATTCAATCATATACGTAATATATTCATTGTGCGCATTGATCACCGCCAGGTAGACCGACCGCGAAACGCGGATCTTTTCATCCGTCTCCAGCATGTGCACATAAATATACCTTAGCCCGCGTCCAAGGAAGGTAGGCGAAAAATCAAAATAATCAGCGTAATACTCATAGATGATGTCGCGGCTCATTGTGTCGATGCCCAAGCGATCCATAATGACGCCATAATACCCGTATTTTATCAAAGCCAGATAAACGTACGCGAAAACTATAAGCGCCGCTTCAAAAGCAAAGAGAAAATACCATCTCCTTCGGAATGTCAGTTTATTCAAATACCGGCCTATCATGATGCCCGCGATGATCGCCATCACGTCGATCCGTTTCAGGCTCAGCGTGAAGCACACAAAGGAAGCTGCCAGGAGAAGGATGCTGCGTTTGTCTTTTTTACACGTCCAGATATAATACATCATGAACAAGCCAAGGCCCTGGCCTAAATCGTGGAATTCCATATAGCGCATCGCAGGCCCTGTGTTTGCCGCAAAGGTGAGCACCAATGAGATATACTGGCCGACAAAACCTCCGATCCCATAATCCATCACGGCGCGCATGGCAACGAGGAGAACGCCGCCGACTGCGCCGAAAAAGGTGTAATCCACCATTTTTTCGCCAAACAGCCAAATGGCACAGGCGACGGCCAGCGCGTTCAGCTCCGCGCAGCCGACATTGATAAGGCCGCGGCTGATATAGTTCAGATCCACACGCTGAACGATCCAGATCATGAGGGAGATCATGGACATACCGATGTAGGGAACCGACCATATCCAGGCCAACGTGGTCGCCACGCGGAGGCGACTGCGCATGTAGGTGACAAGATAGTACGCGATTGCAAGCACGATTACGCCGGCGTCGCACCCATAGCGCAGGATCGTGGGGAGGGCCGGAATGATCCCACGCTTTTCAGCCGACACAAAGAATGCTATTGTCATCAACCCAATGTACGCGATCACGATCAGGCGATAAAAAAGCCCCTTTGATTGTTGTTGCGTTCGTGCAATGCTCATTTCTTCTCCTGCACTCCGTCTGGTTTGGCACGTTTTTCCAAATGCCGGTTATTTGTCCGATACAGCCCGAGGGTTTTGTCCACCACGTCGTCCCAACTGTATTTTTTACAGATGAAAACGGAGGCGCCGTCTTTGTATTTCTTTACTTCCTCGGGATGGTCAAGCAGTTCCTGCAGTTTTCCTTGCAGATCGCTTATGTTTCCCTTTTCAAACACCGCCGCGTGATCCTCCACCACCTTGGCGCATTCCTCAATATCGGACACCATGCAGCAATTTCCGTAGCTCATGGCTTCCAGCAGGCTTAGCGGCATTCCCTCCAAGTCGCTTGGCAGCACATAAATATACGCATTGCTGTACAATTCCTCCAGCGCCTGCCCTTGCTGGAAGCCCGTAAAGAGCACGTCGTCCCCGGCGAGCGCTTTGAGGCGGTCCATATAATCCTGGGTGTCGGAGCTTCCGCCTGCAATCACCAGTTTTTTATCGGTTTTTATGCTCTTCCATGCTTCGATCAGGTAATGAACCCCCTTTTCCGGAACCAGGCGGCCTAAAAACAGGACGTAGGAATCCTTTTGCAGTCCCCACAGCTTTTGGATTTCCTCGGCCTCCCGTTTCTGCATCCGGACCACGCCGTTTGGAATGAAAACGGTGTCCCGGCCATAGGTCTGCCGAAAATACTTCTGTACGTTTTCGCTTAATACAATGATTTCATCGGCGAAACGAACCGCGTTCTTTTCCCCGCTTTTGATGTACCAGGACGCGAATTTTCCCCACTTTGCCCTGGCCCAGTCAAGCCCATGGATCGTAACGATCACTCGTTTTCTCAGCAGCTTTGGTAGCCAGCACATAAAGGACGGGCCTTCCGCGTGGATATGCACCACATCGTATTTGCCAAAGGCGGCGCAAAAGGCGGCGGAAACAG
>JAFXMP010000243.1 GCA_017530275.1 Clostridia bacterium
AGATCACGCCGTGGATGTCGGATAGGAAAACCTGATCCTCCCCGCCCAGCGTACGCAGGGAATTACGGAGCAGGACATGCAGGTTTTCTTCCTTCACCGCCGATACGATCAATGGCGCTTTTCCCTCCTGGAAAATACCGGGCAGGGGGCGGGCATAGACGATGTAGGGCACGTCTTCGCCGCTTTCTGAAAGGATTTGACGCAGCCACAGCGTGCTCTCCGGTTCCACATCGATCAGGAAGGAATACCGGCTTTCGTTCACGGTATATTTTTTGTCGTCCAAAAAATGCACGCCGTCGGAACCCACGGCCATTTGAATCTCCGGGAAATACAGCTCCAGCCGGTCGCAGGACGGGATGGCGGCGCATACCGCGGCGCACCAGTTGGACAGCGTTTGTATCTCCATGCTGTCCGCTTCGCCCCTGCGGCAGATGGACTGCGCCGTGTCCGAAAGCCCGCTCTTGGCGGTCAGGCGGCGGGCAGCCTCGTTTTTGATGGATTCCATGATCTGATAATCTGCGTTGTCAGACAGCACCGTGGCCTCCTCGCGCAGGGTACTGTACGTTTCCCGGTTCAAAATCGACGAATAAACCAATACGAAAATCGCCACCAGCGTCACTGCAATGACGGTGAAAATCACAATGATCCAAATACTGGCTAAATTCACCATCCGCTTGCCGCTCATGACCCATTCCTCCGTATCTGCCCGTCTGTGCTTTGATATGCATATTATACATGAAAAACGCTTTTTTCGCAAATAAAAAAAGACCAGGCGCTTTAGGCCAGGTAAAACCCTAAGATCAGGCAAAGCTGCGCGGGGGCGTAGGTGAACCAGATGAGGTCTGAAGCGCTTTTTTCTTTGCCGAACCCGTATTTTAGGGCCAGCAGGATAGCGTCCGAAAGGAAGAACAGCACGGCCCCCGCGATGTTAAAAAGGAGCCTTCCGCCTAATTGTCCGGATACGCAGACCGCCGCCGATACGTGGATAGCGACCATGAGCAGATAGCAAAACGCCGCGGCAAAAAAAGAAAGAGGAGGGCGGGAAAGAGAACGGAAATAGAATACCGCTCCATGCAGAACGGTCAGCGCCGCGAATACGGTGAACGGCCCCCAGAAATACGGAAGAAGCGCTGCGGCATCCAGCCCGGAAGCCGCGATCAGTGCAAGGATATACAGGATATGGGCTGCAAAAAAGAGAAGCCCGCCTTTGATCAGCCTCTCTTTGACCGGCGCGAACAGCTTGGGATACCCGGCCAGCAGTCCGTCCCCCACGGTGCTTATCGCCATGGCTAACGCAGCAAGCCAGCAGCAAGGCTTGCGGGCCAGCAGCGCCAGCGTCAGGGCAAGGACGGTCAGACTGCCGGACACGGTCATTTTCCTTGGGTTTGTCCACCACACGGGCGCTACCTCCTTGCACTCAGGTCAACTGCGCCGTTGCGGCGTCTTCCGTCATTTCCAGGATCAGTTCTCCGCCCTGGATGAAATCACGCACGGAGAAGCAGAGAGATTCCAGCGCCTTTCCGTTAAGCGACCCGCGCTTCACATAAATCCCCCTGCCCCGTTTTTGGATGCGGAATGCTTTTCCGCTGCCTAAGCGCAGCGTCGATTCCAGAGGACGGGGCGAACTGATGATCATTAAGTCCTGTCCGCTGACAGGGAAAATGCCCAAAACGTTCCAAAGGTAGCAGGAGCACAGGCCGCCGCTGTCGTTGTTGCCGGGCACGCCGCCCCGGCCCTCGGTGAACATGTAGGTGAGGCCCGCGTGGATGACTTCGCTCAGCCGGTCGTGCCGTCCGGCGAAATGGTACACATAGGGGGATTCCATGTCCGTTTCGTTGTTGAAACCCTCAAAGCAGCAGGAGGAAGCGTCCTCCGGGTGCGAAAAGCCGAAGAACCGGTCGGCAAGGGCGGCAAAGGCTTCTTTTCCGCCCGCCATGTCGATCCGCGCGGGCATATCGTGCATGAGGCGGAAAGAATAATTCCATTTGGTGCCCTCGTAGAAGCGTTCGCCGTCCTTCAGCAGCCCGGTTTCCTGGTCGATCACGTTCACCCACAGAGCGGCAATCTCATCAAAGCGTTCCGCGGCTTCCGTATTTCCCATTTCCCGGGCCATTTTGGCGCAGGCGGCGCAGGCGTCCGTGATGTCGATGATAAACGCCTTATGCTTTGCGTTTTCGGCGTCCAAGGCATACTGATCAAATTTGCTCCAAACGAAGGTATCTTCCAGCATGAGCCGTAAGGCCCGTTCCTTATCCATTTCCACGCCCCGGAAATATGCGTCCACCAGGGCGTGCTCCGCCAGCATCCGGGCCTGGGTGGTGCTGATCCCCTCGTAATCCCCGCACATCATCAGGGTATGCGGCATTTTGTGAGTGGCTTCCGCCACGTTCAGCAGCGTTGCCGCCACCCGGCGGGCCATGTCCGGATACAGAGTGTCGATCAGGGGCAGTTGGGTCTTGTACTGATCCCATATGGTGGCAAATTCCAGCACAAATTCTTCCTGATCGTAGAGGAAACTTTCCCCGCTGAAATCGCAGGGCTTGACGAGAGAATGATAGAAATTGGAATAGAAGATGCGGTAATCCCGCTCTGTATCGAATACGGCATCGATGCGGGAGAGGGCTTCGTTCCAGGTATCGTGTGCCTTTGCTCTCGCTTCGTCGAAGGAAAGCGGATTGGACAGCACGTCCCGCCGGGCGATTTCCATGCTCTTGGGTGACAGGCCTAACGTGACATTCACTTCCCGTTCCGCGTCGAACACCACGCCGAAACGGAGGCCCGGTGCCAAGGTCAATTCCTTTTCTTCTTTTTCCTCATCGTCCACCCACAGGCGCAGGGGCGATTTGAGCCCTTCCGCATGCATATAGAAATAAATGGGCAGATGGTGCAGCTCAGCGCATACCGCGACCTCGCAGTCCGAAATGAGGGTCAGCTTTGCCTTGCCCGCCATGGAATGCAGATGGCCCTCGTCTTCATATAGGCCATCATTGGAAAAATCCACGCTGATCCGGCCCCGGTCATGGGGAAACGTGACGTGGTGAAGCGCGGCGCGGCGGGTCACAGTCACTTCGCAGTCCGCCCCGGAAAGGGAATCCCGGCATCCATAATAGCCCGGTTCTCCCCGCTCTCCGTCAAAATCCCGGGGCTGGGCACTGGACGCAAGATCACCGATGAAAGGGGAGAGGACAGCGTAATTGTAAAAGGTGTCGATATCCCCCGTGCCGTCGTTCTGCAAATGCGCCATGCCCTTGAACTTGTTCCGGTCATACAGCTTGGGGATTTCGCCGTGGGTGTTGTACATGAGCCTGCCGTACCCCGCCGAATATCCGCCGCTGTAGCAGCCTGCCGTCAGCCGCCCAAAGGGCAGCGCCGCCGCCGGGGTATTGTTCCCGCACCGGCCCTTGATCAGCCGCCACGCCGCGGCCAGGCCTTCCGGCTTCGGCAGGGCGATTTCATCCACGCCCTGAAACACGTCCACATACCGGCAATAATCCATCATGAAAATATTCCTTTCGTGCTGCAAGTCACACCTTGAATGTGGTTCGACAAACCGGAATTTGTCCGGAAATGACAATGCCTATGAGATTATATCAGAGAAACTCTCTGCATAATCCGCTCATCTATCCTGCGCACAACACTGTTGGTATAAGCATGAAAAAACTTGAGCCAAAACCCGCTGCCTGACGGATTGATGCTTTCAAAATCCACGCCAAGGCTGGTATATCCCTCAGTTTTCAAGGTATTGATCACATAATTCAGCAGGTTTTTGTATACGCCCCTACCCCTGTGTTCCGGTAAGCAATATGCCCCCGTGATATGTCGATAAAGATTCCCTGATGCAATGAAGGTTTCACCCTGATCCGATACTTCCATATAAGCGCATAATTCTCCGCTTGTCTTCGCTGCAAAGTAACGTTCCTTATTCCTTTCCGAAAAATCCAAAAACGCTTCCAGTGTATCTGGTTTTCGGTTCATAAAAAAGGGGCTGGAGCAGTAATGCTCATTCAGTGCCAAATGCAGCGGATAAACAGATGCATAATCTTCCTTGGACAATTCCAAAAACGCATATCCGCCGCATGCAGCGCAATCGATTGTTTCCAT
>JAFXMP010000244.1 GCA_017530275.1 Clostridia bacterium
CCCTGGGTATCGGCGATTTCATGATACTTTTTGCGGATTTCCTCGTCGCCGCCCACAGCCCCGTAATCCATGGGCAGGGACAGGGATTGGAGATACATGCCCGTGCCGCCCACCAGGATGGGAATATCTACCCGGTCGATCACTTCCCGGGCTTTCTGGGCGTACTGGGACACGGAAAAGCTTTCATCCGGGTTCAAAAAGCTGTGGAGGTGGTGGGGCACCCGGTCCTGTTCTTCCTTGGTGGGTTTGGCTGTGCCAATGTCCATGCCCCGGTAAATCTGCATGGAGTCCATGCACAGGATTTCGCCGCCTAACCGTTCCGCAACCAAGAGGGACAGGGCCGTTTTCCCGCTGGCCGTGGGGCCAACGAGGCCCAAAATGTGCTTTTTCATGTTGCTTTTCTTATTCATTAGTTATTTACTCAAACAAAATTGAATCTTCCTCAAAGAATCCTTGATCGTCTGTCCATTCATCATCAAACAACTCATTGCGGCTTTTTGTAACAATCAAGTTTTCATCTGATGAAAAGATATACAAATAACGATCAGCATAGAGAAATTTTATCTCTTTCAATAAACCATTATCGTCATAATGAATCTTTTTAAGCCGAATGATTTCATTGGGAGGGGGGGTGTCTTTCCAATCAAAATAATCTGGCTGATAGTTTTCAATTGTATATAAAGAAATTCGACCAGGGCCATCATCTTCATCAAAACATTCTATTTTTTCATGCTTTGCAAGCAAAAAGGCTTGGTCGCTGCATAAAATTACCTCATTGCAATCACAGCTTTGGAAATTTAGACAAATGCCATCTTTACTTGAAATTGTCAAATAAAGAACGTCATGACTCAGATACTTTTCCGCATCCGAAGGTGTAATTGTTTGACAATTGGAGTAATGTTTTTCCTGGACGTTTTTGCTGCTCATGTTTCCTCCTCGTTTAACTTTGAATCCTTCTGAACCGTTTCTCCAGTTCGTTCCTGGTGATCTGCACCATGAGGGGCCGTCCGTGGGGGCAGGTGGGGGTCACCTTCTGCTCGATCACATCCCGGATGAGCTGCTTCACGCTTTCCTCCGGCAGGCGTTCGCCGCCCTTGACGGCGTGTTTGCAGGCCATTTGGATCACCCGGCTGGTGCGGTCGGCGGGGGGCAGGGAGGGGTTTTCCATGAGCTCGTCCAGGGCTTCCAGCAGGCAGCTTTCCGCCTGGGGCTGGCCTAAAATGATGGGCACGCCCCGCATCTGCACCGTGCCGTCCCCGAAGGGGGCAAGGTCAAAGCCCGCTTTTTCCAGGGTGTCCCGGTTTTCCTCATAGCAGGCATATTCCGCCGGGGACAGGGCCACGATCAGGGGGATCAGCAGGGCCTGGCTGGCAGGCGCGGCGGCGGTTTCCCGCATGAACTGCTCGTATAACAGCCGTTCATGCACCGCGTGCTGGTCGGACAAAATCAGCAGGTCGCCGTATTCCATGACGATATAGGTGTTGAAGGCTACGCCTAACACCCGCAGGGGCTTTTGCTGGAAAGCCGCTTCCACCGCGGGGGCCTGCATCTGCTCCGGTTCGGCAGGCGGGGCGGGCATTTCCGGGGGCTTTTCCAGGACGGGCCGGAGCGGCAGCAGGGAAGCGCCGGAATCCCGCAGTGCGGCGGGCCGGGCAGGCGCGGGAGGCGGTGGGATGATGGGGGCCGGTTCCCGCTTCGGCGCGGGCGACGCGAAGGTGGGCAGGGCTCCGTCCTCGGTAAAGGCGCTCAACCGGTTATCCGGCTTTTTCAGGGCGGCGGGGGCGTCCTCCGGCGGCGGAGCAGGCTGGGTGACCTGAATCTTCGCCGGGGCGGGGGCCGGGGCCGCGTTTTCCGGGGGCAGGTACATGGGCGGGATGGGCGGCGCGGCGTTGGTCTTTTCCAGCGCTTCAAACACGATGGTTTCCACCGCTGTCCTGACGCCCCGCTCGTCCTGGAACCGCACTTCCCACTTGTTGGGGTGCACGTTCACGTCGGCGTTTTCAAAGGGCATGGTCAAATGCAGTACGCACAGGGGGAACCGCCCGATGGTCACCCGCTGGCGGCAGGCGTTTTCCACGGCGGAGGACAAAAGGGGGCTTTTCATGGCCCGGCCGTTTAAGAAGAAATGCTCGTGGCTCCGGTTGCCCCGGCCCGCGTCGCCCACGCCCACGAAGCCGGAAAGCAAAATTCCGTTCATGCTGCCGTCGATTTTCGTCAGCAGCTTCAAGGTGTCCGTGCCGTACACGCTCATAATTGCGCTGTCCAAATTTCCGTCCCCGGCGCTGAAATAGACCAGCTTCCCGTCCGCCATGAAGCGGAAGGAGGTGGCGGGATGGGAAAGGATCAGCCGGGCCATAAGTTCGGACACGGCGGCGGTTTCGGAGGCGGGCTTTTTTAAGAACTTCCGGCGCACCGGGGCGTTGTAAAACAGCTCCTTCACCGTGAAGGTGGTGCCCTCCGGGCAGGCGGCGTCCTGAATGCTCAAAATGTCACCGCCCTCGTTGCGCACCAGCACGCCCATGTCCTGGCCCCTGGCCCGGGTTTGGCAGGTGAGCTTGCTCACCGCCGCGATGGAGGCCAGGGCCTCCCCCCGGAACCCTAAGGAGCGCACGCCGTATAAATCCTCGGCGGTGCGTATCTTGCTGGTGGCGTGGCGGGCGAAGGCTAAGCGGATGTCGCTGGGCTGGATGCCGCTGCCGTTGTCCGCCACCCGGAAGGAACTTAGCCCCCCTTCCTTGATGTCCACGGTGATGGCCGTGGCCCCGGCGTCCATGCTGTTTTCCACCAGTTCCTTGATGGCCGCCGCGGGCCGCTCCACCACCTCCCCGGCGGCGATCTGGCCGATCACTTCCGGCGGCAATTGACGAATATGGGCGATTTCCATGAAACTCTCCTTCGTTATATCGTGTGCTTTAGGCTAAAACAGGAGATACATTTATACTTTTGGTCTCCTCCGCAAACAGCCCGGAAACGTACAGGGCGGATTGTCCATACAGCCCCGTATCGTCGTCCGCGAAGCTCGCGCCTGTGGCGGACAGATAAAACCTGTTCAGGGCTTCTTCTGTCCAGCCGTAATTTTTCATCAACAGGTGAATAATATCCGGCAAAATCATAGCGCGTACCGTGGCATGTCCATCCGGCAGATACGCTTCATAAGCGCTTTTCCCGTTCAGATATTGGTCGCAAAACTGCATCATATATTCCAGCCCCATGCCGTGCAAATCCGCATAATCGGAGCGGAGCAAGTCCAGAAGTCCTTCCCGTTTGAAAAGCTGATACACTTCATTGCTGGGCCGACGGACATGATCGGCGTAATGCTCCACACAGAAGCAGATGAAGGATAACTGGCTCACCTTTTCACGACCTTTCAGGAGAACATTACAATTTCATCGCTTTTTCTTTCAGCAAAAACAGCTTGTTCAGCGCGTCGATGGGCGTCATGGCCATGACATCCAATGCGCGGATTTCCTCCACGAATTCCGTTTTCTGGTATTCCATCAAGTCCACTTGCTCATTTTTCTTTTTGTGGCCCGCGCCCAAAATGTTCTGGCCGATGGTGTTCTGGTTCACGTTGTTGACTTCCAATCGGGCCATGATCTCCTGAGCCCTGGCCACCACGGGCCGGGGCACCCCCGCCAGATGGGCCACGTACACGCCGAAGCTCTTATCCGCGCCGCCGGGCACGATCTTGCGCAGGAAAATCACTTCCTCCCCGTGCTCCTTGACCGAAACGCAGAAGTTGTTGACCCCCTCCAAATGCCCCTCCAGCTCGGATAATTCATGATAGTGTGTGGCGAACAGGGTCTTGGCCCCGGACTTTTTCTGGTCGGCCAGGTATTCTACCGCCGCCCAGGCGATGGACAGGCCGTCGAAGGTGCTGGTGCCGCGTCCGATCTCGTCCAAAATCACCAAAGATTTATTGGTGGCGTTTCGCAGGATATAGGCCATTTCGCTCATTTCCACCATGAAGGTGCTTTGGCCCGTGGCCAAATCGTCCGACGCGCCCACGCGGGTATACACCCCGTCCACCAGGGAAATATCCGCTTCCCGTGAGGCACGAAGGAACCCATGTGGGCCATGAGGGTGATCAGCGCCACCTGCCGCATATAGGTGCTTTTGCCCGCCATGTTGGGGCCGGTGATGATCTGCACCCGGTGCTCCTGGGTGTCCAGGTAGGTGTCGTTGGGCACAAATTCCATGTCCGGCAGGGTGTTTTCCACCACGGGGTGGCGGCCGTCCTTGATGTCGATAACGCCTTCTTCGTTGATTTTCGGCCGGGTGTAGTGGTTGAGCAGGGCCACACGGGCCAGGGACAGCAGAGCGTCCAGGGTCTTGTAGGCAAGGGCGGTGGATTGCAGCCGCCCCATGTTGGCGCTGATTTCGTCCCTGATTTGCTCAAAGAGGGTCATTTCCAGCTTGGCGGCCTGCTCCTGAGCCCCGGTGACCTTGCTTTCGATCTCCTGCAATTCGTCGGTGGTGAAGCGTTCGCTGTTGGCGAGGGTCTGGCGGCGGCGGTAGCGCAGGGGCACCAAGGAATAATTGGACTTGGTGACCTCGATGTAATAGCCGAACACCCGGTTGTACTGGATGCGCAGGTTTTTGATGCCCGTTTCTTCCCGTTCCTTGGCTTCCAGATCCAGAATCCACTGCTTGCCCTCGGTGGAGGCCCGGCGCAGCTCGTCCAACTGTTCATTGTATCCGGCGCGGATGAAATTGCCGTCGGACAGTTGCAGCGGCGCGTCGGGGGAAATGCCTCGGCGCAGAAGGTCGGTGAGCTCCGGCAGGGGGTCCAGCAGGTCCTTTAAGAAGGAAACCGCGTCCCCCGGCACGTTCCCAAGTAAGGTGATGATCTCCGGGGCCTTTTCCAGGGAGCGCAAAAGGCTCAAACAGTCCCTGGCGTTTAACGTATGGTAGGACACTTTGGACAGCAGCCGTTCCATATCGTACACCTGGGAAAGCTGATCTCGCAGGTTCTGGGAAAGCACGTGCTGGCTGTAAAACGCCTCCACGGCGGACAGCCGGGCTTCGATTTTCTCCCTGCTCAAAAGGGGCTTTTCCACCCAGGAACGCAGAAGCCGCCCGCCCATGGCGGTGACGGTTTCATCTAAGATGGACAAAAGCGACCCTTTGGCGCTGCGGCCCCGGATGGTTTCGGTCAGCTCCAAATTCCGGCGGGTGGACGCGTCCAGGGGCATCACGTCGCCCTTTTCGATCACCCGCAGGGAGGAAATATGCTGGAGGGAATTTTTCTGGGTTTCGCTCAAGTACCGCATCAGCGCCCCGGCGGCCTGGGCGGCCACGGACAGGGAAGCGTCCAGGCCCAAAGCGATCAGGGAATTGACACCGAAGTGGGAAAGCAGCGTTTCCCGGGCGTTCTGGCTCTGGTACGCGGCGGCGGCGTAATTGCGGCACACGATGGACGCGCAGGGCTGGGCCGTTTCCGGGCTGTTGGTGATGATCTCGCCGGGGGTCAGGGCGTCTAAGGCCGCTTTCAGGGCGGCGGGGGTATTTTCCATCTGCTGTACGTAAAATTCCCCCGTGGACACGTCGCAGGCCGCCACGCCGCAGCGTTTGCCATTCACGCAGACTGAACAGAGAAAATTGTTCCGCTTTTCCCCGATAACAGAAGAATCGGTGAGGGTGCCCGCCGTAACGATGCGGATGATGTCCCGATCCACCAGGCCCTTTGCCAAGGCCGGGTCCTGCATCTGCTCCCCGATGGCTACCCGATAGCCCCGTTCCACCAGCCGGGCCACATAGGTGTCCACAGCGTGGTAGGGCACGCCGCACATGGGCGCACGTTCTTCCAGGCCGCAGTCCTTGCCCGTCAGGGTCAATTCCAGCTCCCGGCTGGCGGTGAGGGCGTCCTCAAAGAACATTTCGTAAAAATCGCCCACCCGGAAAAAAAGCAGGGTGTCCGGGTTCTGCTCCTTGAGGCGCATATATTGCTGCATCATGGGAGAAAGGGTAGCCATAGCGGTGACGCTCCTTTTTCTATTGCTTGCTCATGTGTTTTTTAGTTCTTGGCATTTTTCCACAGTCTGCCCGTATACCGGAACGTCATGGGATAAATGCCGAAGAGGACGAAAGCGGTGACGGCGTAGCGAAGGCCCCGCACGATGAGGGAGGCGAAGGAGGCGCTGTTCAGGAAATCCTTGGGGAAGGGCAGCTTGAGCAGAGAGTTCAGCGCGAAGAAGACCAGCGCGCCGCCCACGGCCCGCAGGACGCAGCGGAAAATGTTAGACGTATTTTCAAAGCGTACTTTCTTCTACTCGAACAGGTCCCCCGCCATAAAGCCGATCATCAGGCCCATGCTGGTGAAGTAATCGGCGCTTTTGCAGTAGAAAAGGCCCGGAATGGCCATGAGCAGCAGCACCCCATAAAACGCAAGTTCATTTTTGACGGCTTTCCGCAGGAGGGATACCACGCAGATGCTCAGGCAGCCCAGGGCCCATCCCGCCAGCACGTCGGTGGGATAGTGGGCGCCGACGACGACGCGGGAAAAGCCCACCAGCAGGGGCAGGATCAGCGCAAAGCACGCCATCCACCGCTTCTTCAGCTGCATGGCAATGGAGGTGTACACGGTCACGGCGTTGGTGGAATGGCCGCTGGGGAAGGAAAAGCCCTGGGCGGCGATATCGTTTGCGTCGGCGCTCTTGTCCACCACCCGCAGGATTTTGATCCCTTCGTGGTCGAAATAAGGGCGGCGGCGCAGGAACACGTTCTTGATCATGGGGTTCCAGATCAGGCCCATCAGCACGTTGACGCCCACGGTTTTGCCCATTTTTTTATCAAAGCCCCAGTACAGGAGGCCCAGAATCAGCACCAGCAGCAGTTCTTCCCCAAAGGCGGAAAAGAAGGAGATCACCGAAATGAATCCGTCGCCCAGGTTCGTTTGCAGCCATTCCATCAGGCTGACTTCCCAATCAAAGGCAAAGCTGTTTCCCGCAATCATTTTTCTTTATCCTTTCGTGCCGTAAGTTTTTTCGTATGAGAACCGGCGCTTTGGTCAGCCGCACCCGCCGCATGCCGCGCAGTTGCCGCTGCATCCGCCCTGGTTTCCGCCTGGATTCAATACGCTGGAAAGCTCGGCGTTCACCTGCCCCATCATATCGGAAAACTGCTTCCGGGCGGCCTGCAGGGCCTGATACATGGGCATGGCTTTGATTTGCTGCTGCACTTCCTCCAGTTCCCGGGCCAAAGCGTCCATCTGGTCGAAATCCGGTTCCTTTTTCAGGGTGATTTCCTCGATGTCCCGATGGATGCCATCGTACTTTTTGAACAGTTCCTGCAATGCCTCGTCCTGACCCGCCGCGTCCTCCGTGGCGCGCATGGCGATGTATTCCGGGGACTGGGCGATGACGCCCGCCAATTCCTTGGCTTTTGAAATAACTGACTGACTCATGACGTTTCTCCTTTTCTTGATTGATATGTGCTATTAGCGATGAACTTCAAGCGCGTCGATATGCCGTTTTATTTCTTTCACGGTTTCGCGGACGCTTTTGCCGTTCGTATCAATGACGGTATCTCCCGGATACGGCGGCAGGTGAAGCCAATAGTAATTCGTTTCGCCCGGATCGCCGCGTTTGTCGTGTCGTTTTTTCAGGGTCTCCTCGGAACAGGTCAGCGTAAAGCCGACGGTGGCGTAATCCTTAGCCGTGATCCCCTTCAATATCCCCTCGCGGATTCTGGCGTCCGTCAGCACGACGGAGGTGAAAAACACGTATTCAAAATCCGAATCCAAATAGTTGGACAGGATAAACGACATGGCTTTGTCCCCGTTGCGCAGCCGACTGTCCGTTACGGAGAACGGATGAACGCACCAGCACCAATCTCCGTCCAGATAAGCGCTGTTTTGATAGCTTTCAAACAGTCTGGTGCCTACAGCCGTCTTCCCCACACAGGGAGACCCGCTGATGAGGATCAACTTTTTCTGCACGGCGCGCCACCTCCTTTACGGGATGAATCGGAACAGCGGATCGCCGTTGTCTTCTGTGCCGTACTGTGTCATGCCGCCTTTTTCCATGGCCCTGCGGGAAGCGATGTTGTCTTTGGCGCATCCCCCGTGAACGCCCGGAAGGGAAAATTCCTCCGCCGCGACGCGCAACAGCTCTTTCACGCATTGCGTTCCATAGCCCTTATGGCGGTATGCTTCGTCCAGCAGGATGAAGATCTCCGGCTCTGTGCGGCATCTGCTGCCATCCAGGCCGCACCAGCCCATGATGGTGCGGGGAGCGTCCTTCCCGCAGACCGCGAGGCACAGGTGATAGACGCGGCCCTTGGTATTCCGGGCATAATTGCCGCGCATGGAAGCGATTGCCTCCCGGGCTTCCGGTTCGGAAACTGGACGGTGATCGGAGGGCCACGTCCGGGCGACCTCGGCTAAATCGTCCTCCGTGACAAAATGAAGAATCAGTTTTTCTGTTTGATAATCCACAGGCATCCCCCTCAAAGAATTACGCTTCTTCGATCTGCCCTTTCAGGGTAGTTTTGCTGGCGGCGGTGATCTTCACCGGCACGCTTTTGCCCACCAAATCAGGGCTGCCTTCAAAATTGACGCTGATGTTCCGGGAGGTTTTGCCGGTGATCTGGTTTTCGTTCCGCTTGGAGGTGCCGGTGACCAATACGGATTCCGTTCTGCCGATCATCTCCGCGAAGCGCCTCTGGGTCATTTCCTCCTGGAGGGCGATGAGGCGCTCGATGCGCTCCGTAGCCAGGGCGGGGTCGATGCGGCCCGGCATATCGGCGGCCCGGGTGCCCGTGCGGGGGGAATAGATGAAGGTGAAGGCGCTGTCGTACTGAACGGTGCGAACCAAATCCATGGTGTCCTCAAAGTCCGCGTCTGTTTCGCCGGGGAAAGCCACGATGATGTCCGTGGTCAGGCCTACGTCCGGGGCGGCTTTGCGGATCTTTTCCACCTTTTCCAGATAGCTTTCTCTGGTATAGCGCCGGTTCATGGCCTGCAAGATCCGGTTGCTGCCGCTTTGCACGGGCAAATGGAGATGGCGGCACAGTGCGGGGTTCTCCGCCATTTCCCGGATCAGTTCGTCGGATAAATCCTTGGGGTGGCTGGTCATGAAGCGGATGCGGGGGATGCCGGTTTCCGAAACCTTATGCAGCAGTTGAGGGAAGGTGAGGCCGCCGGGGGCGTCGTTGCCGTAGGAATTCACGTTCTGCCCCAGCAGCATGATTTCCTGTACGCCCCGCTTTTGCAGGCTTTCCACCTCCCGCAGGATGTCGTCCGGGGTGCGGCTGCGCTCCCGGCCCCGCACGTAGGGCACGATGCAGTAGGAGCAGAAATTGTTGCAGCCGTACATAATGGTCACGTAAGCCTGGAAAGGGGATTCCCTTCGGATGGGCAGGCCCTCGATCAAGGTGCTTTGCTCCTCCGGCACGGCCACCGTGCGGCAGCGGGTGGCGGCGGCGCGGTAGAGCAGTTCCGGCAGCTGATAAATGTTCCCAGTACCGAACGCCACGTCCACGAAGGGGTACTGCCGCAAAATCTTTTCCGCCATGCCCGGCTCCTGCACCATACAGCCGCAGACTCCGATGAGCATTTCCGGGCGTTCTTTCTTGATTTCTTTCAGCCACGTCACGTTGCCCAGGGCCTTGCGTTCGGCGTTGTCCCGGATGCAGCAGGTGTTGTGCAGCACGAAGTCCGCTTCCTCCCGGCTGGGGGCGCAGGTCAACCCCATGTCTTCCAGCATGCCCGCCAGCTTTTCCGAATCGTGTGCGTTCATCTGGCAGCCGTAGGTGACGATGTGGTAGGTTCGGGGCCGGTCGGCAAGCGCCTGAAATTCTTTGGCAAAATGCCGCTGGGCCTCCATTTCCTCCGGCGTGATCCTGACGGTTTCTTCTCGTAACATGATCGATCCTCCGACATTAATGTCAGAGTGGAGAGTTGAGAGTGGAGAGTTGAGATTATATAGTTTTTCTAAATGCGGGTTCTCACATTTTTCAAATCATGATCTCAACTCTCAACTCTCAACTCTGCACTCTCTTTCAATTCTTTTTCCTTGTCATTTCCATCAGCCCCAAACTGGTGAACCCGTGCGCCACGGCTTTCACGGGATCGTCCCGCAGGGCTTCTTCCAGGGCCTTCTGCACGGCGGCGCGGCTTTCCTCGCTCTGCATGTCCACAAAGTCGATGATGACGATGCCGCCGATGTTGCGAAGCCGCAGGATGCGGGCGGTTTCCTGGGCCGCTTCCGTGTTCAGCTTTAGAAAGGTGTTCTCCGCGCCGCTTTTGCCGCCGGTGAACTTGCCGCTGTTCACGTCGATCACCGTCAGGGCTTCGGTTTTGTCGATGATCAGATAGCCCCCGCAGTCCAGCCACACCTTGCGCTGCATGGATTTTTCCAGCTTGGCCCGCACGCTGTACAGATCGAAGGGGTTTTCGCAGGTGCGCACGGGGAAGGGCAGGGCTGGCAGGGCCTCCGGGGCGTTGGTCAGGATTTCGGAGATTTCCCCGTGTTCGTCCCGGAGCAGCCGGGCAAGGGCGTCCTCCCGCCCCTTCAAAAGGCAGGGGGGCTGGGCCGTTTTCTGCTTTTCCCGGATTTCGTTCCAGGCGGCGGATAAAGCGTTTGCGTCGGCGGCTATGTCCGCTTCGGCCGCGTCGGCGCTTTCCGTGCGCATGACCAGGCCCATGCCCGCCGGGGCGACGCGTTCCGCCGTCTGCCGAAGCCGTTCCCGTTCCTCTTCCGCTGTGATCTTCTGGGAAACGGAGAAGCGGGGAGTAAACGGCGTCAGGATCGCATACCGCCCCGCTAAGGCGATATCGGCGGTGAGATAGGGCGCTTTCTCCCCGATGGGCGGCTTTTTCACTTGCACCGGCAGCTTGTCCCCGGAACAGGGGCGCTCCTTACACTCGGAAAAGGGCAAGAAACCCATCTGATCTTTGCCCAGGCGCACGAAGCAGGCTTCCATGCCCTTCACGATCCGGTCCACCACGCCGAAGTAGATTTGCTCGGCTTCGACGCCGCCTCCCGCGTCCTGGAAAAAGGCCAGCAGACGCTTTCCCTCCAGCAGGGCGATTTCCCGCTTCCCGTCCCGGACCTCCATCAAAATCTGCTTACTCATAGGCTTTCCAGGGGAACCAGTGCCCCGTCCTTTTCACCAAAAAGCTGGGTGCGGGTGATCAGGGCCCGGGGCCTCTCTGCCCTGGCAAACTCAAACAGGGAAGATAAAAGCAGATCGGGTTTGCAGGTGGCGCTTTCGCACAGGGCCAGCACCATGGTCAGCGTGTTGCCGTTCAGACTTAGGCCGTAGATCATGGGCCGAATGTCGCAGGGCTTCATGCCCGTTTTGGTTTTGCGGACGGCGGGGATTTCCTTTTGCGCTAAATATTTTTCAACGGTTTCCCCGAAGCCCTCCGGCACGGTTTCCAAGTCCGCCTGGTAGATGGCGGCGGCGAGCAGAGCCATGGGGGCGGGGTGCCGGTCGTCCACGGGCTGGGCGGAAATCGCCGGTAAATCCGGCGGCAGGGCGGCGGAGAGCTTCGTAAGGAACGCTTCTCCCGTCATTTCGCCCTCGATGGGCACTTCCATCACTTCCCGCTTGCCCGGCATGCCCACGGACAGGGGCGCGGCGAAGGTGAGCAGAATGTGGGGATTGAACCCCTGGGAATAGCGAAGCGGCAGGCCGCTTCTGCGCAGGGCCCGCTGCATGGCCCGCATCAGATCCAGATGCCCGATGTGGCGCAGGCGGGGAGCCTTTTCAAAAACGACGATCATCTTCATGCTGTTCAAACAACCTTTCAAAAGCAAAGGGATGATTCAGGACAGAGTGGAGAGTGGAGAGTTGAGAGTGGAGAGTGGGGATGAAATAGTCTGTACAACAGGTTCTGAATCATCCAACTATATAAATCTCAACTCTCAACTCCCAACTCTCAACTCTTTTTAGTCGGCTAAGGGCGCGCTGGTCTGCGCTTTCCCCTTGAGCGGCGGGTTCTTCACCCAGTCACACACCCCCCAGGTGTGCAGGCCGCAGCCGTTGCAGCCGTGGCGGCAGTCCGGGGTGGTGCTGACCTTTTTGGCTTTTTCGTTTTCCTTCTTTAAGTAGGCCATGCTCACGCCCGCGTCGATGAACTGCCAGGGCAGCAATTCGTCATAGGGCCGTTCCCGGTAGGCGTAGAAAGCGATGTCCAGACCGCAATCAGCAAACGCGCCTAACCATTGGTCATACTTGAAATGCTCCATCCAGCTGTCCAGGCGGCAGCCCCGCTTCCAGGCGGCGTAGATCACGTCCCCGATGCGGCGGTCGCCCCGGGAAATGCAGGCTTCCAGGAGGGAAAGCTCGCTTTCGTGCCAGTTGAAATGCACGTTTTTGAGCTTCAAATACTGCCGCAGCTTGGCCTGCTTTTCGTGCACCGTTTCCAGGGTGTCCTGGGCGGCCCACTGGAAGGGGGTAAAGGGCTTGGGCACGAACACGCTGGCAGAGGCCGTCACCCGCACGCCGTTTTTGCTGCGCTTTTCCTTGGGCAGGGAATAGTAGGCGTCCACCACTTTTTTCGCAAGGCGGCCGATGCCCTGCAAATCCTCGTCCGTTTCCGTGGGCAGGCCCATCATGAAGTAGAGCTTGACGCTGCTCCAGCCGCACTCAAAAGCGTCGGTGACGGAACGGATCAGGTCTTCTTCGGTAACGCCCTTGTTGATCACGTCCCGAAGCCGCTGGGTGCCCGCCTCCGGGGCCAGGGTCAGGCCGGATTTCTTCACCTGCTGGGTTTCTTCCAGAGATTGTTTTACGATGTTGTCGATGCGCATGCTGGGAAGGGAAACGCTCACCCGCTTTTCCTTGTACCGATCCATGAGGGCCTGGATCAGCTGGGGCAGGCAGGTGAAATCCCCGGAGGAAAGGGAGGAAAGGCTCATTTCCTCGTAGCCGGTGGACTGCTGGAGCTTATCGGCCAATTCCAGCAGGCGTTCCATGCTGCGCTCCCGCACCGGGCGGTACAGCATGCCCGCCTGGCAGAAGCGGCAGCCCCGGGTGCAGCCCCGCATGATTTCCAGCACCATGCGGTCGTGCACGATTTCCGTATAGGGCACGGGGATGCTTTCAGGGTACACGGCGGCGGACAGATCCTTCACCACCCGTTTTTTCACCGTTTTGGGCGCGGCGGGGTCGTTGGGCGCAAAGGATTTGAGCGTGCCGTCCTCGTTGTACTCCACGTCGTACAGGGAGGGAACATACACGCCCTCCAGCTTCGCTAAATTGCGTAAAATATCTTTCCGGGAAAGGCCCGCTTCCCGTCCGTCCCGGATCACGTCGATCAGCTCGTGCATCACGTCCTCGCCGTCGCCGATCATGAAGGCGTCGATGAAATAAGCAAGGTTTTCCGGGTTGAAGGCGCAGGGCCCCCCCGCCACCACGATGGGGTCGGTTTCCCCCCGGTCCTTTCCGTAAATGGGGATGCGGCCTAAATCCAGCATTTCCAAAATGTTGGTATAGCTCATTTCGTATTGCAGGGTGAAGCCTACGATATCGAAATGATTCAGGGCTCTGCGGCTTTCCAGGGAAAAGAGGGGGATATGTTCCTCCCGCATTTTGTCGGCCATGTCGGCGTCCGGCATGAAAAGCCGCTCGCACAGGGCGTCGGGCCGCTGATTGATGAGATAATAGAGAATTTTCATGCCCAGGTGGCTCATGCCGATCTCATAGGTATCGGCAAAGCAGAAACCGAAGGTACAGCGGACGGCGTTCCAGTCCTTTACAACGCTGTTCATTTCCCCGCCGATGTAGCGGGCGGGCTTCTGCACGGTCTCCAGCAGCCTTTCCAGCCGGGCGTTTTCCAGTTCGTTCAAGGGGCATACCTCCAGCAAGTCAGCATAACATTCCAATTTATATTGTAGCATTTTTTGAAGCGTTTGTCCATGCCGGGATTTTTTCCGCAAGGTCCTTCCATGCAGCCTCCGGCGGGTGTATAATGGAGTAAATCGGACAGGGGAGGACGGAATATGAACGATAAAGCGCGGTTTCAGATCGGGCAATGCCTGGGCGTGGGATTCGACGGCCCGGTGATCCCCGACGAATACAGGGAACTGGTGCGGAAGTACAAAATCGGCAACGTGATTTTCTTCCGGCGGAATGTGGAGAGCTTCGAGCAAATCAGGACGTTATGCGCTGACCTGACCGAACTGATCCAGAGCGAAACAGGCCTGCCGCCCTTCATTCTGGCGGGTGAGGAGGGGGGCAGCGTGTCCCGTTTGGGGCATATCGCCGGGTATACCCCCTGCCCCATGGCCATGGGGGCCACGGGGGACCCGGAAAACGCCAAGATCATCGGGCGCTGGATGGGCAAGGCCATGCGGGCCGTGGGCATCAATATGGATTCGGGGCCTGTGCTGGACGTGTTCAGCAACCCGGACAACGCCGTGATCGGCACCCGTTCCTTCGGGCCGGACCCGGAAACGGCTTCCGCCTTCGGTACGGCTTTTCTGCGGGGCCTGCAGTCCGCCGGGGTCATGGGCTGCGGCAAGCATTTCCCCGGCCACGGGGATACTTCGGTGGATTCCCATTTGGCCATGCCCCTGGTGGATAAATCGGAAGCGGAGTTCCGTAAAACGGAACTGCCCAGCTTCGCCGCGGCGATTCAGGCTGGCATTGAAGCGGTGATGACGGCCCACGTGGTGCTGCCCGCCGTGGACCCGGAGCGCCAGCCCGCCACCGTGTCCAAAAAAATCCTCACCGGTTTACTCCGGGAGGAAATGGGCTTTCAGGGCGTGGTGATCAGCGACGGTATGGAAATGAAGGCCGTCATGGACCTGTACGGCATCGAGGAAGCCACCCTGCGGGCCGTCAACGCGGGCTGCGATATGGCGCTGATCTGCCATTCCGCCGAGCAGGCGTCCTCCACGGCGGAATACCTGTTGCGGGCCTTGGGGGATGGACGCTTAAAACCCGAAACCTTGGAAGACCGGGTCAACCGCCTGACCGCCTGGAAGAAAAGAATACAGCCGCCCATGGGCGAATATGCTGATTTCCGGTGCGAAGAAAAGCTTAAGGACTGCCGCCGGATCATGGAAAAGTCCATCCGTCTGCTGAACGCGCCGGAGGGAAAGCCGCTGCCCACACTGGGAGAAGGAACCCTGTTCTTAGGCGTTCCGCCCCGGGCGGCCTCCATCGCCGGAGACGCTGTGCGGCAGGACGCGGCGGAATACATGGCGAAAGCCTTTGGCGGCGTATACGGCGGCATGACGGCATCGGATGAAGCGCTGAAAAACGCCCGATGCGCGGCGTTTTTCCTGGGGCCCCATCCTGAGCTTTCCGCTGTTCAGCAAACGGCCCGCCGGGCGGCGGAATTGGGCGTGCCCGCCTTGGCGGTGTCCCTGTACACGCCCCGCAGTTTATTTGATCTGCCAGACAGCGTATGGAAAATCTGCGCCTGGCAGTACGACGCCCTGTCCCTTGGCGCGCTTGAAACGTATTTTCGGAACGGACAGGAGGAAAAGAAGGTATGAATGGCATCCTGATCCGTCCTTTCCGCAGGGAGGACGTAAGCGGTATTCTGGGCGTTTGGAACGCCTGCGTGGATGCGGAGGAAGTGCTGTACTATCCTTTGACGGAAGCGTATTTTGAACGAAAGTTTCTGCGCGGCGACGGGTGCGAAGCGGAAAACCTGCTGATCGCGGAGACGGAAGGGCAAATCGTTGGTTTCATTCACGGGGTGGCCCCGGAGACCTTTCCCCTGGCAAAACCGGGCTGCGCCTACCTCACCTGCGTCATGACCGCCCCGATGTTCCGGGGCCGGGGCATTGGCAAGGCGCTGCTGAATGCCCTGAAAGCCCGAATGAAAGAAAAAGGCGCGCATACGCTGTATCTTTCCAGCCTGAACCCCGTGAACCTGGATTGGCGCATTCCCCACACCCCGGGCCACGACCACAACAACATGCCGGGTCTGGATACGGGCTGCGCGGGCTATGGCTTCTTTCCCCGCCAAGGTTTTGTGGAAAAATACCGGGAAGTGAGCCTCTATATGAATTTAGCGGATTACCGCATGCCGCCGGAAGTGCCGGAGATTCAAAACCATTTGACCGGAGAGGGGATTTACACCGGACCTTACGACGCCGCCTGGAACTGCGATTTTAACGGCATGTGCGACCGGGTGGGCAGCGATTACTGGCGGGACGTGCTGCGCACCGAAACCGCCGCCTGGAAAGCGGACGCACCCAACGCCGATCCCCGTTTCTGGGCGGACGGCATACGCCCCGCAGGTCCCCGGCCCCTGCTCTCCGCCGTGCATGATGGGCAGATCGTGGGCTTTACCGGCCCGGTGGACAAGCAGCAAAGCGGACGGGGCTGGTTCACCGGCATCTGCACGGACCCGCTGTTCGAGCGCCGAGGCATCGCCACTGTGCTGTTCAATCTGCTGATGCAGGCATTCGTAAAAGAAGGTGCTGCCTTCACTACTCTGTTCACCGGCACGGACAATCACGCCCAGAAGATCTACCGCCGGGCCGGGCTGCGCCCCGTGCGGGAATTCGCCTTGATGGCGCTGGATTTAACGGATAAGGGGGATGGAAAATGAGCAAGACCATCATGGCCGTGGGGGCCCATACCGGCGACGCCCAGCTGACAAGCGGCATGCTGCTGGCAAAGCACGCCATGAACGGCGACCGCGTGGTGATCGTGGACCTGACGGCGGGAGAAAGGGGAACGCCTCCGGGCTGGACCGTATCGGATTTCCGGGCGTACAACGCGGAGTGCGCGGCAAAATTCGCAAAAAAGCTGGGCGGCATATCCGTGGTGCTGGATACCCCGGACGGGGAGCTGTACGATACCAAAGAAGAAGAACTGCGCCTTTCTGATCTCATGCGGGAATACCAGGCCGACGCGGTGCTGTATCACTGGAAAAACAGCCTGCACAAGGATCACGAAGCCGCCCACCGCATCACAGACAACGCCATTTTCTACGCTTCCCTGCCCACCTTTGAACGTCCCCTGCCGCCCGCGCCCATCAAGCGCTTCATGTGCGCCGAAAACTGGGAAGACGAACCGGAATTCACGCCCTATTACTGGTTTGATGTGACGGAAGCCTTTCCCCTGTGGAAGGAAGCAATCAAGGAACTGTGGCTTGCGGAGCATTCCGCCAGTTTCAAGTATCTGCGCTATTACGAAGCGCTGAGCATCGTGCGGGGAGCCCGCATCGGCGTGGACCACGCCACCTGCTTTGGCACTTCGCCCACAGCTAAACGCCAGAAATTGGACTTACTGTAAGGAGGGGGAACCGTTATGACGGAAGAATTGAAGCTTTTGCTGGGCCAGTGCCTGGCCGTGGGCTTTGACGGCCCGGTCATTCCCGAGGAATACGAAAAGCTGGTGAAGGAGTATAAAATCGGAAACACCCTGCTGTTCAAGCGGAACGTGAAAAGCTACGAGCAGTTGCGGGACCTGTGCCAGAGCCTGACCCGGCTGATCCTGGATGAAACGGGCCACGTGCCCTTCATCATGAGCGACGAGGAATGCGGCGGCGTATCCCGCATCGGGCATATCGCCGCGCCCACCCCCTGCGCCATGGCCACCGGCGCTACCGGCGACCCGGAAAACGCCTACATGCTGGGCAAAATCACCGGAGAGGAGCTTCGGGCCTGCGGCATCAATATGGCCATCGGGCCGGTACTGGACTGCTACAGCAACCCGGACAATTCCGTGATCGGCAACAGATCCTACGGCAAAGACCCGCAGACGGTGACGGAATTCGGGCTGGCCTACAAGCGTGGATTGGAGGAAGCGGGGGTATTCCCCTGCGCCAAGCATTTCCCTGGCCACGGCGACACGGCGGTGGATTCCCATCTGGCGGTGCCCGTGGTGGAAAAATCGGAGGAAGCCTTCCGGGAAACGGAGCTGGTCAGCTTCAAAGCCGCTATCGACGCGGGCATTGAGGCCATCATGACCGCCCATATCGTGCTCCCAGCGGTGGATCCCGAACGGGTTCCCTCCACGGTATCCAAGAAGATCATGACGAGCCTGCTGCGGGAGGAATTGGGCTTTGAGGGCCTGCTGCTCACCGACGGAATGGAAATGAACGCCGTCATGAACCTCTACGGCATCGAGGACGCCTGCCGCCGGGCGCTTAACGCGGGCTGCGATATCTGCCTGGTGTGCCATTCCGCCCAGCAGGCGGCTTCCACCATGGAATACTTAGGAAAAGCCATCGAGAACGGGACCTTGGACCGGGCCGTGATCGAGGAAAGGGCCGCGAGGGTATTGTATTGGAAGGAGAAAATCAAGCCGCCCAAGGGCACAAGGGCGGACTTTGGCAATGAAGCCCAGCGGGCCGTGGGCAGGCAGATCATGAACGACGCCATTCAGGTGCTGCACGCGCCGGAGGGAAAGCCCCTGCCCAAACTGGGCAAAGATACCCTGGTGCTGGGCCTGCCCGCCCGGGCCGCTTCCCTGGCCAATGACGAGGTAGCGGCGGACGCCGCGGCCTTCTTCGCCGGGAAACTGGGCTGCGATTACGTGCCCGTACGGTTTGAAGAGGGGAAAGCCCCTGAACTGACGGTGCCTGACAGTGTACTGGAAGGCAAAAAGAACGTGCTGGTGTTTTTGAGCCGTCTGGAGGACGCTTTGCCCCTTGTCGTCGAGCAGGCCAAAGCTTTGACGGATAAGGGTCTGCCCGTGATCGCCGTCAGCCTTTCCACCGCCCGCCTGCTGGATGCCCTGCCCGATACCGTGTGGAAAGTGGCAGGCTGGCAGTATAATCAGCTGTCCATCGACGCGCTATGGGGATTCTTTCATTTGAGCGCGCGGGATGAATAATCCTCGTCAAAGTGAATAAAAATGCAATGAAACAGCGCCGTCAAAAAAAGATGGCGCTGTTTCATTGCAAAAGTGATGATTCTGTCGGGTTTTTCCGACAGTTTTACATACCCATCAGCGCTTGGCGCAGGGCCGCCATATCCCGAAAACGCCACGGCGTGGGGTAATCGGGGTAGAAGCCTTCCGGGTCGAACAAGGCGCAGGCAATGCCCGCGTTTTTTCCCGCGTCCAGGTCGATATCCCGGTCGCCCACCATCACGCACTGTGCCCTGTCCAGGCCGTGCTTTTGAATCAGGTGATTCAGGGCATCCGGCGCAGGCTTAGCGGGGAAGCCGTCCCGACGGGTCACGGCGTCGGCAAACAAGCCGTCCAGCCTGTCGTATTGCAGCCATTGGGCTGCCGTGCCGCCCCGGTGGGTGTACAGGTAATTATACCCGCCGCCGTCGATCGCCGCCTGCAAGGTTTCTTTGACGCCGGGATAGGGCCGGATGGATTCGGGGCCTTCTGATTCGCTGTGCGCGTGATAAGCGTCCAGAAACGCGTCCTTTTCAATGCCCAAGGGAGCGGCGAAGGCGCGGAAGCAGGTATCCAGGGAACGCTTTACGATGGGGTACACCGCATCAAAAGAGGCCGCAGCCCCCACGTCCTTCAGCGCAGAAACGCAGGCGCGGGTGATGCGGCCGTAGGTATCATACAGCGTACCGTCGAAATCCCAGAAGAAATGACGGTAGATCATGGTTTATACGGGGGCAGCGTGCTGGTGCAGTGGGGGCAGCGGGTGGCTTCCTTGTCGATTTCAGAGCAGCAGAAGGGGCACTTCCGGGGCTTGGGGGCTTCGGGCTCGTCCTTCTTGGTCAGGTTCTTGGCAGCGTTCACAGCCTTGATGATGGCGAACAGCACCAGGGCGGTGAGCAGGAATTCCACCGCCACGCCCAAAAAGCTGAGGAGACTTCCTACGAAGCCCGTGCCGCCGGTTTCCAGCTTGGGCAGGGAGTCCAGCAGGGGCTGGAGGAAGATATCGATCACAGCGGTGACTACCTTGCCGAAAGCGGCACCGATGATGACGCCGACGGCCAGGTCGATCACGCTGCCCTTCAAGGCAAACTCTTTGAATTCCTTGATCAACTTCTTGAACATGCGCATATCCTTCCTTTCACAGGTTTTATTTGCGTAAATTATACCACGAATTCTAAAAAGGAGCAAGAAAAATACGCGGTTTTTTGTTGTTTTTTGTCCGAAAACGCCTCGAACGCGGCGGCTTTACGCTTTGGCCAACTCCACGGCGATGCGGGAGGCCAGGCGCACGTTGTTGAGCACCAATTGGATATTGGAGGCCAGGGATTCGCCGCCGGTCAGCTCGCACACCCTTGCCAGCAGGAAGGGGGTGATGGCCTTGCCCTTCACGTGCTGCTCGTCCGCTTCCCGCAGGGCCTGGCCGATGGCGGCGTTGATGGTATCGGCGGGCATGGCGTATTCCTCCGGGATGGGGTTGGTGATCAGCATGCCGCCGGGGTAATCCATCTCCCGCTGGGCGCGGATGAAGGAAGCGATCTCGGCGGGTGAATCTGCCCGGTAATCCACGGAAAAACCGCTGTGGGGGGTGTAGAAGGCGGGCAGTTCCTTGGTCTGATAGCCCAGCACGGGCACGCCCTTGGTTTCCAGGTATTCCAGAGTGAGGCCCAGGTCCAGGATAGACTTGGCCCCGGCGCAGATCACCGCCACGGGGGTATGGGCCAGTTCTTCCAGGTCGGCGGAAATGTCCATGGTAGTTTCCGCGCCCCGGTGCACGCCGCCGATGCCGCCGGTGGCGAAGATTTTGATGCCCGCCAGCGCCGCCACGATCATGGTAGCCGCCACGGTGGTGGCCCCGTCGGCCTTCTTCGCCACTAAAATGGGCAGGTCGCGCCGGGAGGCTTTCGTTACCTTGGTGCCCTCCCGGCCCGGGTAGTCGATTTCTTCCTCGGTCAGCCCGGCGCACAGCTTGCCGCCGATGACGGCGATGGTAGCGGGTTCCGCCCCGCATTCCCGGGCCGCGGCCTCGCAGCGCAGGGCCGTTTCCACGTTCTGGGGATAGGGCATGCCGTGGGAAATGATGGTGCTCTCCAGGGCGATCACGGGACGGCCTTCCTTGAGGGCCGCTTCCACCTTGGGAGACAGTTTGATATGCTGATTCAGGGACATGATTCGTCATTCCTTTCTGTTGAATTCTTCAGCTTCATATAGGTCAAAGCTTTCGGAAAATGGAAAATAGCAACTCCTTTATGGTTTTCTTGGAAGGGGGTCTGGGGGAAACCATTCTTTGGCCTCCAAAGAATGGTTTCCCCCAGATAACTACTCCACCAGCGTCTTTTCCAGCCGTCCATTCAGGATGCACCACAGTTCATAGAGCGCCGTTTTGTTGGAATCCCATTTCAGGCGGCGCTGGGCATCCGGATACGTGAGCCACACGCATTCCCTATGCTCGTGGGAGAGCACGATTTCCTGCGTGCATTCGTAGGCAAAATGGTATTCCGGCACCACATAGGTATCCATGGGCCAATGGGCGCGGGCATCCTCCCGGAACACGTTGGCGGGTACGGCGGACACGGAGGAAAGGCGCGTCAGGTGTTCCGCACGGAAGCCCGTTTCTTCCCAAATCTCCCGCAGGGCGGCCTGATCCGGGGTTTCGTCGTCTTCTCCGCCGCCGGAAGCAAATTGCCATTCGTCCGGCTCGGTTCTGTGAAACACGCAGAATTCCCAAGCTTCCCCGCGTTTCCGATAGGGAAGGGCTAAAATCTGAAACGGTGCGCGCATAAGGTCCTCCTTTACAGATGGCACAACTCCGGGTCGATGGCCCCTAAGCGGTTGATGTTCAGCACGGCGTATTTGCCGTCGTTTACCGCGCCGGGGTTCAGGATCAGGATACCGTTTCGTTCTTCCATTTTCTGATGGTGGGTATGGCCGTACAGGGCGGCGTGGCATTGATTGTCTATGGCCAATTGCAGCAGGTCGTCCGTGCCTTCCTGCACGTGCTGGTAATGGCCATGGGTCAGCAGGATTTTTGCGCCTGACAGGGTGACGAAATCCAGGGTATCGCTGCAGAAATGGTCGCAGTTGCCCGCCACCTGGAACACCGGGGGCAAATCGAAATTCAGCTCCCGCAAATCCCAGTGTCCGTCGCCCAAATGGATGATGGCGTCTATAGGCCCGCCCTGCTCCGCTACGGTCAATATGGTGTTTAGGCGGCCTAACGCCCCGTGGGAATCACTTAAAACGATTACGCGCATTATAATTCCTCCAAATAAGGCAGCATCAGGCGCATGGCGTTGGCCCGATGGCTGATCTGGTTCTTTTCCTCCTGGGCCATTTCCGCGAAGGTTTCGCCGCTCAAGTATTCAAAATAGGGATCGTACCCGAAGCCGCCGGTTCCCCTGGGGGCGAAGGTGATCACGCCGGGGCAGGTCCCCCGCACGGTCTTAACCTCCCCATTGGGCAGGGAAAGGGCCATGGCGCATACGAATTCCGCTGTGCGGTCCTCGGCGTGGATGTCCGCCATATTGGCGATCAGTAAATCGTTGTTGGCTTTGTCGTCCCCGTGGTGGCCGCAGTAGCGGGCGGAATGCACGCCGGGCGCGCCGTCCAAGGCGTCCACGGAAAGGCCGCTGTCGTCGCCCAAAGCGCAGAAGCCGGTGGCTTTGGCCACAGCCTTGGCTTTGATGGCGGCGTTTTCCTCAAAAGTCTCCCCGTTTTCATCGATGTCCCCGGTAAAGCCCGCCTCCGCCATGGAGATCACGTTGAGGCGGTCTTCCAGCATGTTGGAAATCTCCTGAATCTTGTGGGCGTTGTTGCTGGCGATCACCACGGTGCGCTTGGGCGCGATGTGGCGGCTCATATCGCCTAAGGCTTCCCGCTGCTTTTCGTGCAGCTCGTCGATGCCCTTTTCGCCCAAAGCCAAAATTTCGTTCAGTTCGCCCCGGGAAAAAGCCCGGCCCTCCCCGGTGCCCTGCAATTCCACAAAGGCCCCGGTTTCATCCATGACGAAGTTCATATCCGTCTGGGCGGCGCTGTCCTCCAGGTAGCAAAGGTCCAGGCAGGGCACGTCGTCCACGATGCCCGCGCTGACAGCGGCAATCTGGTGCACGATGGGGCTTTCCTTGATCTTGCCCTGCTTCAGCAGCTTATCCACCGCGCACACCAGGGCCACGAAGCCCCCGGTAATGGAGGCGGTGCGGGTGCCGCCGTCGGCTTCCAGCACGTCGCAGTCGATGGTGATGGTGCGCTCGCCCAGGAAACGGCGGTCTACCGCCTGGCGCAGGGCCCGGCCGATGAGGCGGCTGATTTCCACGCCCCGGCCGTCCTTCTTGACGCCGTCCCGGGCCTTGCGCCGGCCCGTGGAGGCGGGCAGCATGCTGTATTCCGCCGTAAGCCAGCCCACATTTTTGCCTTTCAGAAAGGGGGGTACGCTTTCGTCAATGGAAGCAGTGCAGATCACCCGCGTACCGCCGCAGCGGATGAGGCAGCTGCCGTCGGCGGTGCCCACAAAGCCCACGGTGATTTCACAGGGGCGCAGTTCATTTGGATTCCGGTTATCAGGGCGGGACATGGGTTATTCCTCCTTCTGTTTTACCCCAAAAGGGTGCATTCATGGGTGCCGAAGGGCCAAAAGCATTCGCTATATTGATCCGAATCCAGGATTTCCAAGGCTTCCCGCATATTCCACATCACGGGCAAACGCTTGAATTCTTCCCGGGTGGTCCAGAACACCCTGCCTTCCTCGGAAGAGCGCAGCTCGCCGCTGAACCGGTTGGTTTTATACATCAGCACCAGATAGCGGGAGCCGTCCTCGTTGATCCAGTCCTTAAAGCCGCAGGGGATTGGATGCTCGATGGTCAGGCCGGTTTCCTCCTTCATTTCCCGGATCACGGAGTCGTAGAGGGATTCGTACTTCTCCACATGGCCGCCGGGGAAAATGATGCCCTTTTCGCTGTTCCAGACCCTTTCCTCCACCAGGATTTTATCGTCCTGATAGATCATGCACAGGTTCGTCAGTTCCACTGTTGTCGTTCTGCTCATAAGCGCTCCCTTTCGTAACAGAGTGCAGAGTTGAGAGTTCAGAGTTCAGATTGATATAGTCGATATGTTCAGAATGAGAAAGTATCAGCCTATATTATCTGAACTCTCAACTCTGTACTGCACTCTATGTTATGCGTACTAATCATGAAGCCAGTTTTTACTGTTATATAAGGGTCCCAAGGCGGCATAGCGCCGGGTGATCCATTTGCAGATGCCGTCCAGGCCAGGGTAGATCATGCGCTCCGAAATGTTGATGTAGTCCAGCTTATCCCGAATTTCCAATTTGACCTTGGCCGGGATCACGATGCGGCGGAAGCATTCGGCAGCGCCGGGCAGTGTGTCCAGGGTGACGGTGGGATCGCTGCACAGGGAAAACAGGGCGTACTGATTGGCGATGCGGTTCACCGCGCTGGCGGGCTCGAAAAATAAGCCGAAGGGGATGGAGGAAACGGCTTTCAGCGCGTCGAAACCATCACCCACCCGGTCCATCATTTCCATGCTGAAAATGTTGCACCGCTCCGCTGTCAGCATGTCCTTGAGCCGGTCCGGCAGCAGCAGGTTCATTTGGTCCACGTTCACGCACCAGATTACTCCGTCCCGATCGTAGGCGTTCTGGTCCTCCGTGGCGAAATGGGCGGCTACCAGGGGAGAATAGGTCCAGTCCAGCAGGCGGGTGGGCAGGCCGAACTGCTGGGCCATGGCCAATAGCTGCCAGAAGGAAGCGACGGCGTGCAGATCGGCGTAGCCATATTTTTTGAAGGACCGCAGCATGGGCTTTTCCAGCGTCAGGTCGTGGCCGCAGGCCCGGTTCAGGCTGGGCAGCAGTCCCCAGCGGATATCCGCCATGCCCCGGTACACGCAGTTGTTGCGGTAGCGCAGGATGGCGGGGTCCCATACATCCTGAAAAATGGCGGACTGCAATTGGTCCCAGCCCCGGATCACGGTTTCCTGCAAAGAAACGACCCCCTTTTTTATCAACATAACGGAGGCAATATGAAGCGAAATTACCAAACTGAAATGGAAGAAGAAATCGAGCGGTTAGCTGGCCGGCGGCCCACCCTGCTGCTGCACAGCTGCTGCGGGCCCTGCTCCAGCGCGGTGCTGGAAAGGCTGGTGGAACACTTCCAGGTGACGGTGCTTTACTACAATCCCAACATTGAGCCGGAGGAGGAATACCGTCACCGGCTGTCCGAGCAGGAACGCCTTTTGTCGCTGCTGCCGGGGGACGTGGATTTGCTGCCCTGCGATTACGACCACGACGCCTTTGCCGCCTTCGCGGAGAGCATGGCGGACTGCCCGGAGGGAGGCGATAGGTGCTTGGCCTGCTTTGCTCTGCGGCTTCGGGAAACGGCCCGGCAAGCCAAGGCCCACGGCTTTGAATACTTCACCACCACCCTGTCCGTCAGCCCCCACAAGAACGCCGACAACGTGAACCGCATCGGGGAGGCCGCGGGACGGGAAGCGGAGGTCAAATACCTGATGGCCGATTTCAAAAAGAAAAACGGCTATCTGCGTTCCCTGCAATTATCCAAGGAATACGATCTGTACCGGCAGGATTACTGCGGATGCCAGTACAGCCGGGCGGCGAAGAATCAGAGTTGAGAGTTAAGAGTTGAGATATAGATAGTCCTGCGTTCTGTTCGCTGGATTCATCGGAGAGAGCATGTAACCATATAAATCTCCACTCTGCTCCTGATGGAGCTACAAAAGTCCCTCAAACGCCCCGCTCCCCAGCGTCACTTCCCCCGTGCGCAGGGTATGAGGGCCGGTATCGTCCTCAATCATCAGTCCGCCGTCCGGGGCCACGCCGGTGACCCGGGCGGTTTTTTCCTGCCCATTTTGGGTATATCGGATATCGTGGCCCACCAGGGGCATGCGCTGCCGGTAGGCGTCTAAAATCGCTGGATCGTCGGGCTTTTTCAGACCGTCCAGGATGTACCGGGCGATTTTGCCTGCCAGCGCGGGGGCTTCCACGGCTGTGTCCAGCGCGCCTGCGGGCCCTGCCTCTGGGAGAAACCCGCCGGGAGGTGTGCGCAGATTCACCCCGACGCCAATGATCACCGGACCGCCCAGCCCTTCGGCCAGAATGCCGCAGACCTTTTTCCCCTTTTGGAACAGATCATTCACCCATTTGATCTTGGGCTGCAAGGCGGTCGTTTCCTCGATGGCCCTGCATACCGCAACGGCTGCCAGAATCGTGATCAAGCCGCAGTCTGTGCCCTCCGGCGGGGCAACCAGCAGGCTCATATACAATCCTGTGCCCGGAGGCGAAAGGAAACTTCGGCCCAGCCGGCCCCGGCCCGCGCTTTGGCTGTTCGCCGTCAAGAGGAAGGGCGGCGTGATCTGCCCGGCACGGTATCCTTCCTTCAGACGGAGGTTGGTGGAATCCGTTTCATCCAGTATCCGCAGCGGTATGCCTTCCCAACTGCTCCCCAACGCCTGCCGGATGGCTTCTTCCGCCCGGTCCACAGCTCTCGCCTCCATTTTCTTCATGCCGCTCTATTATAATCTTTTTTAGCGCTTCTGCCAAGAGGGCACATCGTCGATGTATTATTCCTTAACAAAAAAGCACAAAAAAATCTTACTTCACTCGCAAAAAAGAATTCGCAAAAAAGAATCGCAAAAAAGAATTTCCCGTTTTTTGATTTTGCCACTTGCTTTTTCCCCTGTTCGGTGGTAAGATATCAAAGTGCCTGATCGATCAGGCATTAAAATCGGAGGATCGGTTCTCATACCCCGCTCGATTCCCTCCAAAGGCAGTCCCCGGGGCCTTGAAGCCGGGTGATATACAGGGATACTTCTTTTGGGGTTCACAGTGTGGCGATTGCCAGCCTCTGTCATCCCTTCTGAGAATCCACTCCATAAGGAGTTTCACATATATCGCATTCCCTCACGGGGCATTAGCACAGTTGGTAGCGCGCTACATTCGCATTGTAGAGGTCAGCGGTTCGAATCCGCTATGCTCCACCAAACATGAGAAATCCGAACTTTCAGCCGGTAGGCGGAGGGTTCGGATTTCTTATGTTCATGAGCGATATAGGTATTTTCTAAC